>JAILZB010000387.1 GCA_023512725.1 Chloroflexota bacterium
GTCTTGAGCTCATGCGCCACATTGAAAAGGTACTGGTCCTTGAGCCGGTTGAGCTGCTCCTGCTCTTCGGCATGCTTCAGCAGGCGGCGGCGCATCTCCTCGACAGCGCGGGCCAGCCTGCCCACTTCGTCCTCCCCGGCAACGGGAACAGGCGTGCTGAGGTCGCCCTCACCGATGCGCTGCACGCTCATCGACAGCGCACGCACCGGCCGGCTCAGGGCGCGAGCGACGACTGCAGCGGCTCCGAGGGCGATGGCAAGCGTCGCCGCGACCACCGGGCCGAACACGGCAAGCACATTCGTCCGCGTCTCGAAGAGCACGGCCACGGGTGCGCTGATGCTGAACATACCCAGGAGCTGGCCATCGACGCCGCGCAGTGGTGAATAGCGCACCAGCAGCCGGCCGCGCGGGCCCCGCACCACTCGCTCGACCGTCAGCCCTTCAGTCATCACCGCCATGCTCACGTCCGGTGGCGCCTGCATCCCGACCTGACGCGTGCCGTCAGGCAGGCGCAGCGTGGTGGCCGTGGCGCGATCACCGGCGTAAAAGGTCACGTCGAAGCTCGTGGCGAGCTTCAGGCGCTCCGCCAGCACATTGTCCAGGAAGGAGGCGACCAGGACCGCTCCCACGACGTCCTCGCCGGAACGCACCGGCAGGGCGACCACAGCCCGCACGCTTTCGCCGGGCAGCACTTCGAGCCCCTGCGCCAGCAGGCCGGCCAGCGCGCGGGCGATGGCCTCATCGGAGCGGAGGGGGATGCCAGACTGGGGTACGCCGCCTCGCTCAAGGGCGACGATGGCGTCCCCGTCTGCATCAACCACAGCGACGAAGTCGCCCGAGCGGGTGCGTAAAGCGGTCTGCACCAGCATGCCGAGCGTCGTCGCGTCTTCTGCCACCAGCGATCGCTGAAGCGGCGGGCGCGTCGACAGGACCTCGGCCGTAATGCGCGCGTTTTCCAGCAGGTTCTGGTACTCGCCTTGCACGAACTGGGTTGCCTGTTCCAGGCGCGCCCGGGCCACCGACTCCGCGAGGTGGTCGATGAGGCGCCAGGCTACGATGCCGGTGATGCTGACCGCAAAGAGCACCAGCGCCGTGGCGAAGAGGGTGAGCTTCGCCTGCAGACTGAGGGCTTGCAGCCGGTGGGAGAGCCAGTCCAGCACCTGTACACTCCTGGCAGGACCGTGCGCTCCACGGGCCTGCCACCTGTTATGGTATCACGCCAGCGTGTCCCCCTCCGGTCCATCCGCCCGCAAACGGGCCACCGCAGCCCAGGCACCGCGGAGGGCCTCCTCCATCCGATCCGGATCGAGACTAATGCCGATGTAGAACACACCGACCTCGAGCGGGGTGTAGTTCCAGGCCCCCACCGCCGAGGCCAGACCCGTCTCGCGCAGACCCCGATACAGCCAACTCGACCGGCCCGCGCTCAGGACTGCTGCGGCCACGTCGAGCGGCACTGCATCGTCATGCAGGGCCGGCACGCCACGCCAGCCCACCATCAGGTCCGCCTGCCGCACATCGCCCCGCAACGTCCTGGCCCGCCGCTCCCGGCGTGGCGGCTCCTCGGGCGACCGATCCACCACCGGCTCCGCGGCTGGCCAGGCCGCATAGTGCCTGCAAGCCAGCGCCATCGCGCGTTCGGCATCCATCCCCCCCGCAATCGCCAAGACTGTGCGGGACGGGACATAGCGCTGTCGATAGTACGCCAGCACCTCCTCCCGCGTGAGCCGCCCCAGCGTCTCCTCGGTCCCGATCCGCCAGCGCCGAATCCGATGTCGGTCGAACAGCAGCTGGTGCAGGGTTTCGTGCACCACCACCGAGGGCGTGTCAAGCTTCCGTCGCGCCTCCTGCAGGATGACCCCGATTTCGCGGCGCAACTCGTCGGCATCGAAGAGCGGGTGTTGCAGTGCGTCGGCCTGAATGGCCAGTCCCTGCTCCAAGCCGCGCACCGGTAGGACCGTGTAGAAGGTGGTGTAGTCGTAGGAGGTCGCCGCGTTGAGGTAGCCACCGGCCTCGCGCGTCTCGCGCGCGATCTCGCCCACGCCGCGGGTCGCTGTCCCTTTGAAGAACATGTGCTCCACCACATGGGAGATGCCCACCAGAGGGTCCGGCTCGTCGAAAAAGCCCGCCTGCACGCGGGTGACGATCGCCACGGCGGGGGTGGCCGGCATGTGCTGCACGAGAATGGTGAGACCGTTGGGGAGGACGTCGCGCAGGACGCCGGCAGACCAGGACATGACGGATATGGGTCAGTGCACGATCCGCAGCACTCCCGCCTCCGCGCTGCCCCGCAAGAACGCCTCGGCACTCGTGGTGGGGATCACCACTCCGGTCTCGACCCGGCCCTGGCGTGCCAGCACCGCCATGAACTCGGCC
>JAILZB010000388.1 GCA_023512725.1 Chloroflexota bacterium
CCGCCCAACCGTCCCACCGCCCACCCCAACCCCCACCCCCACCGCCACGCCGAGCGCAATCCCCTCGCCAACCGCTACCGGCACGCCAACCGTCACGGCCACCCCAACCAGCACCCCTCTTCCTACCAGCGGCTGGTTCACGGTGCCAACCGTCACCCTTGTGAACCTACGGGGAGTCGCGCTGAGTGCTGATGATGAAGGCTGGGCGGTCGGCGATGGCGGCGTGATCCTGCGCTTACGCGCCGGCCAGTGGTTCACTGCTCCTTCCCCCACCACCAATACCCTCTTTGGTATCAGCCTGGTTGACCGTGAGTTTGGCTTTGCGGTTGGGGAAGGGGGCACCCTGCTTGCCTTCCAGTTCAACCCGCTTACCTCCAGCCAGCGCTGGCGCGACGACAGAGCCGCGCTGCCCCCCGCGCTCCAGACGATCTCGCTCACCGCCGTTACTGCCGTCTCGAGGACCTTCGGCCTGATCGGGAGCGTCACCGGCCTGGTCTACCAGATCACCGGCACCACCAGCGTGGTTGGCACGCCGCCTCTCACCAGCGCTGTCTACCTCACGAGCGTGCAGCCCCTCGGCCCGGGAGGGTTACCCCTTCCCCTGCCGGTGGTGGCGCTGGCTGCCGTCAGCCCGACACTGGCCTGGGCTGCCACGGCCGCGCCGACAGCGCCACTCTCCCCTTCGCTGGTCTTTCGCTGGGATGGTACGAGCTGGAGCCCTGTCCTCACGAGCACCACGCCGTTCCGCGCCCTTACCTTCCGGGAAGGCCGCCTCCTCGCGACGGGCGATACGGGGGTTATCTCGCAGAGCTTCGACTTTGGGGATTCCTGGACTACCTTCCCAGTCGCGCCGATCACGCCACTCTACGGGGTGTCCCTGGGCACAAAGAGCTACGGAGCGGCCGTTGGTCAAGGAGGGGTGGCGGTGCGTATTGCACCGACACCCCCCAGCGCAGTTGCCACCCCGGTGACCGCGACCCTCCGGAGCGATGCCGCAGTCTCGCCAGCGCGAGTGTGGGCGGTAGGTGATGGGGGGGCAACCGTACGCTACGTCGACCTCACGGTCACTCCCTCGACGCCAACGCCGACCCCAACCCCAGTCTGGCAACCGCCAGCGACTATCACCAGCGGCCCGAACTTACGGGCAGTTGCTGCGGTCAGTCGCACGCTCGTCTTCGCGGTCGGGGAGCAAGGGGTGATCCTCCAATCGTTGGACGGCCGCAACTGGACCAGTGTCACTTCGCCCACGACCCAGACCTGGCGCAGCCTCGCGGCCACCCCGGGCGGTGCCGTCTGGGCGGTGGGCGATGGCAACACGATCGGCGGCTATCTGGGAGGGAGCTGGTCGCTAGCGGGAAGTCCCCTCACGGCGAGCGTTCCGCTCTCGGCGGTCGCCCTGGCGGATCCGAACGCTGGCCTCGCCATCGCTGCCCTGAGTAACCAGCCCCAGTGCTGTCTCGTCCGGACCCAGAGCGGCTGGAGCTACACCCCCCTCGGGCCAGCGAGTGCCCGCTGGCAAGCAGTCGCCCTCCAATCGCCGACTGCTGGCTGGGTGGTCGGCGCAGACGGGGGCACCAGCGCAATCGGGCTGGTGAGTGGCTCGCCACTCACCTTCACCAGCTATCCCGTCCCGGCGGTGGGGGCGCTGAGCGCCGTTGCCGCTCATCCGACCGGGGTGGCCTACGCCGGGAGCGAAACGGGCCAGCTGCTCAAGTACGACCCCACGGTCTTCCCAGGCTGGGTGACCGTTCCCTCACCGGCCACAAGCACCATTCGCTCGCTCGTGCTCCTCTCCCCAACCGAGGGATGGGGGCTCGCCGAGGGGAACGTCGTGCTTCGGCTTCAGGGCGGAAGCTGGCAGGTAGCGAACACGCTCTTTCCCCTCGCCGGCCTGCCTCCCCTGCGAGGGCTGGCGGCGCTGGCCAGTGGCGACCTCTGGGCGGTGGGCAATGGTGGGACGGTCGTCTGGCGTGCCTCGAGCCCGGCTCTCCCGCTGGCGGGCGGCTGGTGAGGATTGACCTCCTTGCACGAAAGCGGTATGTTCTATAACGAAAGTGCATCTGCTTGCGAGAGCGCACTGCGGAAAGGAGAGAACCGATGGCAGACCGCGGCTTCTTGGGAACGACCCCTCTAGCAGCGGAGCGCGATGCCGATGCCTACCTGGACTTCGTCGAGGGGATCAAGAAGGCGGGCAAGTCGGCCATCTTCATTGACCACAACATCTTTCACGTGTATTCGGTGGCCGATCGCATCGTGCTGCTGGACCGAGGCACGGTCGTCGGTGACTTTCCGACCTCGCGATACTCCCTCGCGGAACTCACCGCAATCATGCGCGAAGTCGCGGCTACCGGCCGCTTCAC
>JAILZB010000389.1 GCA_023512725.1 Chloroflexota bacterium
TCATCGGACGTCTCGTAGACCCCTCGAGCAAACTCCACCTGTTTGAAACGCTGGAGGACCTCTACCTGCCCTATCGACCCAAGCGGAAAACCAGGGCGAGTGTAGCCCGGGAGAAGGGACTGGGGCCGCTGGCAGACTTGATAATCTCCCAAGCCGTGATCGATAGCACCTTGGAGGAGCAAGGTCGGCCCTTCCTGAATGAGGAGCTGGGGATAGATACTATAGAGCAGGCATACGCCGGAGCGAGGGATATCGTCGCCGAGGTGGTTGCCGAGGATGCAGATGTTCGGGGTGCTATGCGCGACCTGTTCTTCCAAGACGCGCTCCTTACCGCTAAGGTAGTCGACCCGGCCAAGGACCCCGGCCAGAAATACACACTCTATTATGAGTTCAGCGAGCCGGTAGGCAAGGTCCCGCCCCACAGGGTTCTCGCCATCAACCGTGCGGAGCGGGAGGAGGTGCTGCGAGTTTCGGTAGATCTACCGTACGAGCTGGCTCGCTCCGTCCTGACGTCACACTATCAGCCCAAACCCCAGTCAATCTTCGCGCAGCAGCTGGAGATGGCGCTTGAGGACTCTTACAAGCGGCTGCTTTCACTCTCCCTGGAGCGGGAGGTGCGCGCAACCATCACCGAAAAGGGGGAGGGACACGCCATCTCCCTGTTCGCGGCCAACCTCCGGAAGCTGCTGCTGCAGCCGCCCACGCGGGGACGCCGGGTGCTGGCCATCGACCCTGGCTTCAAAAGCGGCAGCAAGATGGTTGCCCTGGACGAATTCGGCAACGTGCTGGGCCACGGGGTGATCTTCGTGATCGGCAAAGACCCGGAGCGGCGCGCCCGCGCCCGGCAGCGGCTGGCCGATATGGTCCGGCAATACCAGATCGGCGTGATCGCCATCGGCAATGGGACGGGTTGCCGCGAGACGGAGCAGCTCGTGGCCGAATGCCTGGCCGAGGAACTGAAAGACCAGGACGTGGCCTATGTGATCGTCAATGAGGCGGGAGCGAGCATCTACTCGACCAGCCCACTGGGGCGGGAGGAACTGCCGCAGTACGACGCTTTGCTGCGCGGGGCGATCTCGATCGGCCGGCGGCTTTTGGACCCGCTGTCGGAAATGGTGAAGATCCACCCGGCGAATCTGGGGGTGGGGCTGTATCAGCACGATATGAAGGCCAAGCATCTCAAAGATTCGCTGGATGCGGTCGTCGAATCGTGCGTCAATTTCGTGGGGGTGGATGTCAACTCGGCCAGCCCCGCCCTGCTGCGGTACGTTTCGGGGATGAACGCCCTGACCGCCCGCCGTGTGTACGAATACCGCCGCCAGCACGGGCCATTCAAGAATCGCGAAGAGCTCAAGAACGTGCCGGGCATCGGCGAACAGACGTTCATCCAGGCGGCAGGCTTTTTGAAGATTCTGGGTGGCGAAAATCCGCTGGATGCGACGTGGATCCACCCCGAGAGCTACGACATCGCCCGGCGGGTGCTGGAGAAACTCGGCTGCGACGTGGCAGACTTGGTGACGGCGCTGCCACCCGCCCGCAAAGAGGCGAAAAAAGGGTTCGCCGCCGATCTGCTCGCTCCAGCCCAGTCGGCCACCGCCCCCGCGGCGGACGTGCCCGCCAGCCTGCCATCACCGCCGACCGAGCCGCAGGCGGCCAAGGACACGCTGGCGGCTTCCGCCGAAGCTCACCCCGCGGACGCAGCGGCACCCACTCTCGCCGACGCCCCGGCCGAGGCGGCTGCGGCAACGCCAGTTGGTGAGGCTGCCTCTGTGAGCGGAAGCGACGCGACACCGCTTGCGGCGGCCGAGCTTTCGCAACCCACGGCGAGTGGCCCGAGCAGTCAACCGGCCGAAGGGGCTGCGTCCGACCGTGCTTTCGCGGGCGCGGCGGCCGTGGCACCGCCGGAAGCGGCGGCTACCAGTGCTCCTGCATCCGTCCCTCGGAGGAGTTTGATCGCCGAGCGAGCGGCGCAGGTCGATATCCCGGCGCTGGCGGCGGAGTTGGGGGTGGGCACGCACCTGTTGCAAGACATCCTCACGTCGCTGACGCGCCCAGGGATCGACCCGCGCGACAGCCTGCCGCCACCGGTCTTCCGCCGCGGGATCATGAAACTGGAAGACCTCACCCCCGGCATGGAATTGACCGGCACCGTGCTCAACGTGGTCGATTTCGGCGTGTTCGTCGATATCGGCCTGTCCGACAGCGGGCTGGTGCACATCAGCCGTCTGGCCGACCATTACATCCGCGACCCGCATGAGGTGGTCGGCGTAGGGGACATCCTCAAAGTGTGGGTCGTCGAGGTGGACAAGACGCGGCGGCGGGTCTCGCTCACCGCCATCCCTACCGGCACGCAGCGTCC
>JAILZB010000390.1 GCA_023512725.1 Chloroflexota bacterium
CGGCCGTCCAGTGCGCCGAAGCGGCGGCGCGCCCCGACCCAGGTCAGCTCCTGCAGCCGGGCGCGTTCGGCGTCAGTGAGGTTTGGTTTCTGCTGGAGCGCGCGCTGTTCCTCCGCGAGCTTCGCCGTTCGGCCCCTCAGCTCGGCGATCTTTGCCTTGTCCGCGTCACTGGGGTTCTTCTTCTCCAACAGCTCCTTGAGCTGTTTTTGTTCCGCTTCCGTCAGCGCTAGCGTCTCCTGCATCAGGGTCAGCTCGCTCTGAAGCTGGCGCTTCAACTGCTCCGCCTCTTGGACAGCGTTTCGCGCGGCGGGAGCATCCTCGAACACCTTCTTGATATCCACGTAACCAAGTGGCAGCGCGGCGGCCGAGCCTCGCGGTGCCGCCCTGACGCCGGGCTGTACCGCCAGCAAGGTCACCCCGAGGGCGGCCAGCGCCAGCACGGGAATAAAAGTCGTCCGTCTCATCTTCTTCTGTTCCTCCGTCAACCGATTGTAGCAAGATCAATTCTGCGCGACAACAGGGGCTTCTTGCCCCGCTCCCCGAAAGAAAAGGGTGTCAGAAGCTGTGCCCGATGCTGAAGTGGGTGCGGGAACCCTCGCGCCCGATGGCGTAGTCAAGGCGCAGGGGACCGATCGGCGTCACGACACGCAGACCGACCCCGATGCCAGTGCGGGGACTGAACTCGCGGTGTTGCCGGAACCGGGTTCGGAGGGTGGGGTCACTGAACTCAAACTCGCTGGCGGAGTTCCAGGCGTCACCGATATCGACGAAGGCGACCCCCAGCAGGCTGGAAGCCAGCGGCATGCGGAACTCGAGGCTAGTCAGCAGGACGTTGCTGCCCCAGAAGCGATCCTCCAGGTAGCCCCGCAGCGAGTCGGCGCCGCCGAGGAAGAACTGCTCAAAGAACGGCAGCCGTCCGCTGGAGAAACCGGCCATCAGGCGTGTAGCGAGCACCGGAATCCGCTCCCGCTGGCGTTCCGCCGGGTTCGTCGCCCGGTGGGGCTTGAGGCCGATATAGCGCCGGAAGTCGATCACATACTTGCCGAAAGTGGAACGCCCGAAGCCATCCGTGCCCGTCCGCGTCAGGTTGGCGAAGCCGATTTCGGTGGTTGCAGTGGTCAGGCCACCGCCGGTAGGGTTAATCGAGTAGTTGCGCGTGTCGCGCACGCCGCGGAGGGTGGTGGTGGCGACGGTACCATCCTGGCGGGGGAACCCGGGGTCCACCACCTGCAGATTGTCCGTCTTTACATCGTCGAAGCGCAGACCAAGCGATAGCCGCGTGATGTCAGAGAGCGGTCGGCTCAAGGTGAAGCCCCCGCCGCGGCGCCGCTCGAAGTAGCGCCCCTCGTCGCGCCGGGTGCCGCCGCTGAACAGATCCGTCGAGAAACGGTAGACGACCTTGTCGTAGAGGTTGAGCGAAAGCGAGGTGTGGCGCTTGTCGAGCCACGGCTCAAAGAAGCCAAACTCCACGCTGTTTCGGCCTGCCAGCCCGCCGATCTCCCAGCGCAGGTTGATTCCCTGCCCCCAGCCGCGGAAGTTCGTCTCCGAGAGTTCGGCGCGGCCCACGAGCCGCTCGCGGGCGCTGTAGCCCAGACCGACGCTGACCTGCCCCGTGCGCCGTTCCTTCACGGTCCAAGTGACGATCACCTTGCCGGGCTCGGAGCCGACGGTTGCCTGCGGCTCGATCGAATCGAAGAGCTGGAGCCGCTCGAGGCGGGCGAAGTCCCGGCGGAGGTCGTTGGCATTGTAGACCTGGCCCGGCTTCATCCGAAGCTCCCGGGTGATGACCTGCGTCTTAGTCTTGCGGTTGCCGACCACCCTGATCGCTTCGATCACCAGCTCGGAGATCGGAATCGTCAGGATCCCGGTCTCCTCGAAGCCCAGCGCTACTTCCTCAGTGACCTGGCCGACGTACCCTTTCTCCTGGTAGAGCTGCTTGATTTTTTCCAGGTCTTGCTCCAGCACCCTGGTGTTGAGCACATCGCCTTCCCTGGTGCCAAGGACAGCGCGGATCTGATCGGTGGGGATGACTTGGTTGCCGATAATGCGGATCTCGCTGACCCTAGGCCACTCCACCACGGTAAAGACGACCCGCTTGCCGTCGGGGGTGTCTTCGACGCGAGTGGGAGCCACGGCGCGGAAGAAGCCCATCCCGCGGATGGCGTCGCGGTCTCGTTCCAGCGTGGCCGCTGACAGCGCCGCGCCTGGCTTCGTCTGGAGCACCAGCAGGATCGCCTCCCGGCTGATGTTCTGGTTGCCCTCGATCACCACCTCGGCAACGGTATCGGGGGGGGCGGGGCCTGGCGGCTGGGGCTGTGCCGGTGGGGCGACGGGGGGTGCGGCCTCGGGC
>JAILZB010000391.1 GCA_023512725.1 Chloroflexota bacterium
GGTGCCGATCAGGTCGGTGGCGACGATCGCCACCGGACCCGAGCCGTCGTCCAGCACCAGCGCTCGCGCCATGATTGGGTCGGCAACCCCCGTCGAGGGAGCGCCGTTGCGCGCTGCGTAGCCGCCCAAAGGCGTCCCGATCGGCGGCGTGATCTCCACCGCCGCCAGCCCCACGCGCAGCTCCGCCTTCGCCGGGGCGGCCGCAACGAGTGCCAGCAAAAGAAGGACGCTGCTAGGGCGCACAAAGATGTGGCGAAAGAGGGAGCTTGAGAACCGGGGCCACCCACGTGCGGCGCGGGGTGCCCTCGCTTCGCGGGGCGTTCCGAATCGGTTTCCTTCTCTGGGTTTCCGTAGCAAAATCATCCCTGCGTTCGCTGCTCCGTGGGCGGTTCCGGCGGGTAGGCGCCGTTGTAGCGGCGGTGGCACTCGAGGATGATGCGGTGGACGGTGTCACGGTCCTGCCAGCCTAGAACTTCTGTCTCCTTCTCCTCCAGTTCCTTGTAAACGGTGAAGAAGTGGACCAGCTCCTTCAAGATATGCCCCGGCAGGTCTTCCAGCACGCGCGCCTCGCGGAAGCGAGGATCGCGGCTGGAGACGGCTAGAACCTTGTAATCGGTCCCTTCCTCATCGCGCATCATCAGGGAGCCGAGCGGTCGGGCCCGGACCACGCAGCCGGGGAAGGTCGGATGGCTGCCGATCACTAGGATGTCGAGGGGGTCCCCGTCCTCTGAGAGGGTGGCGGGGATCCAGCCGTAGTCACACGGGTAGTAAAGCGGCGAGTAGAGGACGCGATCGAGCACGAACGCCTCGAGCTTGAGATCATACTCGTACTTGTTCGAGCTGCCCTTGGGGATCTCGATGATCGCGTGCACCTCTTCGGGCGCGTTCCGTCCGATGGGGATCGTGAGTAGGGACATGGCTTGAGCTTTGCTCCTCCGCGACGCGGGTGGCGGTCGCGCTCGCCGACGACGGGGGCTACGAACCCAATGGTACCCACTCGGGGAAGGGATGTCAAGCGCGGCGGACGGGGGAAGATCGCCCTTCAGGCGGGCCGGAGAGCGGCCATACTTTCCGATGAGGAGGTTTCCATGAGCCCGGAAAAGCGAGTGATGGAATGGCTGACGGGCGGCACGCCCGTGCTCTATTTGCTGGTCTGCTTCACGGCGTTGCTGGGAGCAGTCTATTGGCTGAGCAACAGCGGCCGCTTCACGCGCCCGGCGCAGGCTACGCCTAGCGGACAGCTCGGGCAGCGGGGCAGCGCAGGTGCCTCCTTCCTCGGTGCAGTCACCCGACTACAACCGCACGCGGGGCAGCCGATCTGGATCGCGCGCGACGGCCGCGCCTACAACCTTTTTTGGCAGGCGCAGGCAGCCGGCGACGCCCGCCACGCGGAGGCGCTCCTGCACAGCGGCGCCGTCTTCCCGGTCGAGGACGACACCGAGGCGCGCGTCATCGGTGAAGGGCGCGGCTGCTATCGCGTCCGCCTCCTGGAGGGCGAGCGCCAGGGCCAGGAAGGGTGGGCGCCCGCCGCCAACCTCGCTTCCCTGGCGGCGCATCGTGGCCTCTGAACCCGCCGCTGGACGCCGGAACCGGATAGCGGATTGGCGCGGGAGGAAAGGCTTTACCTGGAAGCCAACTCTTTCACGAGCGAAGGGAAGACCGGATGGCGAGCGACGTCGGGGTTTACCAGGAACTGATCGACCGCGTGATGGCACAGCAGCCGGCAGAGCTGTCGTATCTGGCGCGGGACTGGCCGGAGCTTTCGACGTGGCGGGCGCTGGCCCGCGGCAAGCTCCTGGAGCTACTGGCGTTTCAGCCGGCGCCTGCGCCCCTCTCCGCCCGCCTGGAGCGGCGACTTCCCAGAGCGGGCCACTGCCACCCACGGCCCCAGGACACAACGCCGGATGCGGGAAGCGATGCTGCGATCGTGGATGCAGCGCGTGGTACGCTCCGGCGGCTCGAAGAAGGTCGCGGTACCAGAACGAGGCACACCCATGGTGCGATGCGTGCAGTCTTCGCAGTTGCGATTCCCAACGCCCGTGCCACAATGCGGCACCCCAGGGCAGCCTGCGGCGTTGCGGAAGGCGCCGTGCCGCGTGGGACGGCGCGGCACCGTGGTCGGGCGGCGCCTCTTGTGGTTCTCAGCGATCGGTCTTGCGGCGCTGCTGAGCTGGGGGAGCGCCGCGCCGGCGGCAGCCGACACCATCGAGTTGCTCACCGGGGCCAAGGTCGAGGGAAAGGTATTGCAGATCGACCAGGCCGGCATGAAGGTCGTGTTCCAGGCGATGATTGCCGGCCGCGCATTGACGCGCACCTATGAGTTCAGCCGTATCCGCGCCGTGATCC
>JAILZB010000392.1 GCA_023512725.1 Chloroflexota bacterium
TCTCCAAACCTCCGCTTCGGCTTGCCCTTCCGCTGGCCGCTCTGGCCTTGGTCGTTCTGACATTCGGTTCGGCCATTCAGACGGTTCCTCTCGGGGAGCAGGCCATCGTTTCCCGCCTCGGACGTCCTGTGGCTTTGCTCGGCCCAGGTCTCCACCTCCGTTGGCCGTTTCCGATCGAAACCCTCCGCCGCCTCCGTCCCGCCGAGGTTCGGAGCCTCGCCCTCGGTCTCCAGGACGCAGCTCCGGCGCTCGCCCAGGACCAATCGGCCCTCTTGCTCCTGACGGCTGATCGCCAGCTCGCCGAACTCCGCGCCGTCGTCGAGTACCGCTTACCCGACGACCCCGCCCAACTTCTTCACCACGCTTTCCGCGTGGCCCGACCCGACCCGACGCTCCAGGCCCTCGCCGAAGAGGCCCTGCGTTGGGAAACCGCCCGCCGGCCGCTCGAGGAGCTACTGACGTCTGGTCGCCGCTCGTTGGAACAGGCCGCGTTGGATCGCCTCCGCCGACGTTCGCAGTCGCTCGGCCTGGCCTTCGACGTCCTCGGTCTGCGCCTGGTCGAGCTCCGGCCGCCTCGGCCTGTCCTCGACGCTTACCGCGACGTCTCCCGCGCCTCGACCGAGCGCCACTCCCGCCGCAACATCGCCACCACCCGTTCAATCATCCTGGCCGCGCAGTCCCAGCGCGAGTCCGACTCTCGCCTCCGCACCGCCGAGGCCAACGCCCAGGCCGCTACGCTGGCCGCCCAGGCCCAGGCCCAGGCCTTTCAGACCCTTCGACCCGCCCTCGACGACCCCAGCGGCCTCGGCCGCGCTGAGCACTATTACGCCTCCCTCCTCCCGGCCTGGGCCAGCAAATCCAAGCTCATCCTCGACCAGGATCCCAACCGCCCGACTCAAACTCTTCTCCTGCCCGACCTGCGCCGCAATCCCGCCGACTGGTGGCGCACCCTGATCCCCGGCCGAGATCCCTCCCCATGACCCGCCAACCCTGGCTTCGCCCCGTACTCTTCCTCACCGTGTTGGCAATTCTGGCCGGCCTGGCCGGACGCTGCCTGACGATCGTCGATGCCACCCAATTCGCCCTCGTCACCGAATTCGGCCGCCCGCTCCAGGTCCTCGGCGACGACCCCGCCGAGGCCGGACCCCACTGGATCGCTCCCTGGCAGTCCGTCCTCCGCGTCGACCGTCGCATCCAGTTCGCCGACTCCGCCCCCCGCGAGCTGCTCAGCGCCGACAAGAAGGACCTCGAAATCTGGCCGTTCTTCGCCTGGAGGGTCATCGACCCCACCCGCTTCCTGCGCGCCGCTGGCACCCTTCAAGCCGCCGAGGCCCGCCTCGACGAACGGCTCGCCGCCGCCCTGGCCGCCGCCGTGGCCCAAACTCCCTTTGCGACCCCCAGCCTCACCCCGGACGATGCACCGATCGATCCTCTCTCCGACCAGCTTCCCTCGATCCTCGACGAACTGAACCGCGCCGCCACCGCCGAGCTTGGCGTCGAACTGGTCGACCTCGGCCTGCGCCGGATCAGCTATCCGCTCGAAGTCCGCCCCGCCATCTTTGAACTGATCCGCAGCGAACGCCGCCAGGCCGCCGAGTCGATCCGCGCCGCCGCCGAGGCCGAGTACCAGTCCCGCGTTAGCCACGCCGAGCGCGACCGCCGCATCACGCTCGCCCAGGCCGAGGCCCAGGCCCGCCAGATCGAAGCCGCCGCCGAAGCCGAAGCCCTCGCGTTGCTCAACTCCGCCCACGCCGAAAACCCTGACCTCTACTCCTTCCTCCAGACCCTTGAAACCTACCGCTCCCTGCTCAACGGCCAGGCCACGCTCGTCCTTTCCACTTCCAGCCCCCTGTTCCGCCTCCTCCGGGAAGGGCCCGACGCCCCGCCGCCTCCGCCGGCCTCCGAGGCGGATCGCGCTGCCAGGCTCTCCCCCCCCGCGTCTCGCACGACCCCATGAACCTCCTGCGACTGCTCGTTTCGCTCGCCGTCGTTGCCTTACTCGTCGCCTGGTTGGCCACCGCGCTCTGCGCTGTCCCGCCCGGCGAGGTGGTCGTCGTCCGCCGCCTCGGCCAGCCCCTCACCCCGGCTTGGGGTCCCGGCCTGCATCTCGGCTGGCCCGCCCCGTTCGAGCAGCGCGACCGTCTCCGTCTCGATCAGATCCGCCGCCTGGCCGTCGGCCCCCTCGTTGATGCCGGCGAGTCGATGGGCGACCTCGGCGAATTCCTCACCGCCGACCACAACCTCCTCGTCGCCCGCGCCGCCGTCCAATACCGCATCCGCGACCCCTTCGCTTTCCTCCTGACCAGCTCCGACCCGGACCGCGCCC
>JAILZB010000393.1 GCA_023512725.1 Chloroflexota bacterium
GGGCTCCTTGCCGGAAAGCCGCTCTTCCAGCGCCCCGAGGCGCTCGCGCAGGTCCACGAAGGCGATGGCGCGGATGGCCGCCGCGTAGCCGCGGGGGTCGGTCCGCCGGAGCATCTCGCGCACCCGGTCCACCTGGGCCTTGCCGCGGACCAGGAAGTCGGCGGTGAACCAGATGGCCATGGTCCGCTCGACGAGGTCGGGGGTCATGCCGAAGGTCTCGGCCACCCGCAGCCGGTCCCGCCACATCGGCTCGAGGTCCGGCCCGTAGCAGGCCGTGGTGTCGCAGAGCACCAGCGACTGGACGCGGTCGGGGTGGGTGAGGGCCAGCGTCATGCCGACCAGGCCGCCCATGGACATGCCGACGAAGTGGGTGCGCGCGACGGCGGCCGAGTCGAGCAGGCGCACGACGTCGTCGGCCATCTGCTCGAGCGTGTACGGCCCCGGCGGGACGTCGGAGCCGCCGTGGCCGCGGGTGTCGTAGCGGAGCACCCGGAACCGCCGGGCGAGGGAGGGAACGTGCGCGTCCCAGATGTGCAGCGTCGCCCCGAGCGGATGGCTCAGCGTCACCACCGGCGCCCCCGCCGGCCCCTCGACGGCGACGTTCGTCCTCACCACGGCGTTTCTCCTCGGGCGCCGGCCCGACCGGCGCCTACGACCGCTCCGACCGGAACCGCGGCATGACCTCCCGCGCGAAGAGCTCCATCGAGCGGCGGACCCGGTCCTGCGGCAGCCCGCCGAAGTTCATCCAGCACAGCACCTGGCCGACGCCGATCGAGCGCATGGACTCGATGTGGCGGGCGACGGTGTCCGGGGAGCCGAAGGCCAGCGTCTCCCGCACCAGCCCTTCCCACGTCACGCGCGCAAGCTTCTCGGCCATGGCCCGGAAGCTTGGCTGGAGGCTCGGGTGGGCGTCCTCGATGCGCTCGGGGATGACGAACTTCCGGAACGACTCCTGGTACCAGAGCTCGGCCTCCCGCGCCTCCTCGAGCGCCCGGGCGTCGGTGTCGGCCACGTAGATCTGCCGGGACACGCCCCAGTTGCGGAGCAGCGCGGCGATCTCGGCTTCGCTGCGGCCCGCCTTGCGCAGGGTGTCGACGTAGACGTCGCGGTTGTCCTCCAGCTGGCTGACCGGGCCGAACAGCACGGAGTTGAGCATGGGCCAGCCGCGGCGGGCCGTGTTCTCGATGCCGTCCTTGGTCACGCACACCTGGTAGAGGGGCGGGTGCGGGCGCTGTACCGGCTTGGGGATGACCCGGACCTCGGGGATCTGGAAGAAGCGCCCCTGCCAGGCAAAGCGCTCCTCGGTCTAGGCGCGGAGCATGATCTCCACCGCCTCGTCGAACCGCTCGCGGCTCTGCTCCTGGGGCACCCGGTAGCCGCGGAACTCGGCCGGACGGTTGCCGCGGCCCACGCCCACGTCCAGTCGGCCGTCGCAGAGGATGTCCACCAGCGCCATCTGCTCGGCCAGCCGGATCGGGTCGTGGAAGGGCAGGATCGCGGCGGCCAGCCCGATGCGCACGCGGCGGGTCCGGGCGGCGGCGGCCGCGGCCAGGGTGCCGGGGTCCACGCTCAGCCCGTAGTCGATGAAGTGGTGCTCGGTGAACCAGACCTCGTCGAAGCCGAGCTCCTCGCTCCACTCCACCTGCTGCATCTCCCGGCGGATGATGTCGGCGTGGTCGCGCCCCGGCGGGGCCTGGAAGAAGAAGAAGGTTCCGAAGAGGCTCTCAAAGAGGGCGGCCAGACTCCCGTGGATAAGGGGATAGGAAACCGCTGCTCCCGTGTGGGACACAAATCCGATCAGCGCCAGGGCGCTCGCATATCGGCCGTGGAAGCGACCCCGGGCAAAGAGGCTTCCGGAGTACAGAAGCGCTGCCAGGAAGTACAGCGTCATTGCCGTCCCGATCATGCAGATGGTTGGAAACTGGTTCATTCCTCCCTCTCCGATCCTTCCCGGGCCACTTCATCGAGGTTGAACAGCTGCCGGGTCACCTCCACGGGAGAATAGCCATTGCCGCTGGCCGCATTCTTGAGATAAGCCATGGGATCTTTCAGAATTCGCTTGATCAGCCCCTGGGTGACCATCTCCACCACCTTGCGCTCCTCTTCATTGAGGCGGGAGAGACTGGGGGCAAAGCGCTCCATCTCCGCCCGGCGGGCGCGCTCGGCGATCTCGGCGATCCCGCGCATGAGCGTCCGACCGAGCGCGAAGAGGTTCCGGTAATGCGTCTCGCCGTGCTGTTCCAGCTCCGTGAGCGTCGCCCATGCCGCGGCCATACTCACTGGATTGGCGTTATAGGTCCCGGCGTGGACGACCGAGAGGTCCGC
>JAILZB010000394.1 GCA_023512725.1 Chloroflexota bacterium
CTGTACGAGCGGCTGCTCTATGCGCTGCAGGGCCTCCTCGGGGAAGCCATCCCACCAGCGGGTGCGCATCATGCCAGGAGCCACCGCGTTCACCAGGATTTCGGGGGCCAGGGCCACAGCCAGGTCCTTGCTGAGCATGATCAGGCCCGCCTTGGCGACGCTATAGGGGATGCTGCTGCCCGACGGCTTGATCCCCGAGGTGGAGGCGACCATCACGATCCGCCCCGCCTGGCGCTGCTTCATGATCGGCGCCACAGCCTGGGCGCAGAGGAAGGCGCCCTTCAGGTTCACCGCCATCAGGCGGTCCCAATCGGCCTCGGTGACCCGGTCCAGCTCGGGGAACGGGATGTGCACCGTGGTACCCGCGCTATAGACCATAATGTCGATGCCGCCCAGCTCGCGCGTCACCTCTTGCACCATCTGGCGGATTTGGCCCGCGTCGGTCACGTCGGCCTGCACGGCCAAACCCTTCACCCCGAAGGCCGCCACCCCGTCGCGGGTCCTGACCGCCTCGTCGCGCGAGCGCGAGTAGTTCACAGCCACGTGACAGTTCTCGTTCGCCAGGAGCAGGGCTATGGCGCGCCCCAACCCCGTGCCACCCCCCACAACCAGCGCTGCTTTTACGGCCAGCTTCATCGGCACTCCTCCCCTGTGCAGAGCAACTGATTTTCGAATAGCCCCCGATTAACCGCCAAGAGCGCAAAGAACGCAAAGGTGACGCGAAGGCGACCTTATCTCTTCTTCTGTTCTTCTTGGCGCCCTTGGCGGTGAGTCTTCGTTCTTATCCTGCGTCATGCCCAGCTGGACCAATCAGTTTCCCCTACCGGAGCCACATGGAACACTGGTACGCCCTTCATACCAAACCCTGGCAGGAACATCAGGCTTGCGACTATCTCTGCGGCCGCAACATTGAGGTCTACATGCCCACCCTGCGACCTGCCGGCAAGCGCGGCAGACGGGACCGCGAGCAGCCCCTCTTCGCCCGCTACCTCTTCGTGCGCGGCGACCTGAACCAGCAACCGGGCGTCTTCGAGCGCAACCGGGCTCTGAAGCTTGACCTCGACGGCAGGATCCTGGCCAAGTGGGGCTCGTTCGGCAGCTATGACGGCCAGTTCTACTGGGCCCACGATATCGCCGCCGGCCCTGGCGGCGAAGTCTACGTCGGCGACGTCTACTGGGGCATGCGCGTGCAAAAGTTCGTGCCGGCACGGTGAGGGGGATGGGGACCGGCTCCGGCGGTCCGGTTGGCGGCTTGCGATGAGGCGCAAAGAACGCGTGGAGCTTACTCGACCGGGACGCGCCGGAAGCCCTGGTAGCTTTTGATGAGGACGTAGGGATCCTGGGGCCGGTGCAGAATCACGGCATCGGGAGGGAGGGGCCGGCCTTCGGCCTGCGCCAGCGCGGCGTGGAGAAGGCGCAGCGTGTGGCGCACATCGACAAAAACCTCGTTCGCGTAAAAGCCCGCCCACTTGCCGTATTCGGCCCGCCGAAGCGCCTTGAGGACCTCCTCCGTCTCACCGATGGCGGCCCGCAGCGGGGCGACTCGCCCATCGGGCTGCGGACTTTCGTAAGCCGCCGCCACCAGGCGCAGCAGGCGGTTGGAGTGCTCGTGGATGTCCAGCTGCGTCTGGACGTGCCCGAGGAAGAACTGGCGCCTCGCGGCGGGTATCGCTGCCGCGGCCTTTTCGGCCAGCGAGCGCACTTGGCGCCACCGCGGTTCGGCTTCCCGGGCGGCGCCGCCGGCGCGCTGCACGAATTCGGAAAATTCCATCTCCGGGCGGAAGTGGCGCACGGCGATGCGCCGATTGCCCGTAATCAGCGAAACCAGCATGTAGCGGGCGAAGGTATGATAGGCGTTGTCGGCCAGCGTCTGGTGCTCGGCCTCGCCGTAGCGGCCCGGAGCGGCGAAATAGGCTTGGTAGTACTCGGCCAACTGCGGCGCAGCCGCCGAGCCGAACTGGCGCCCGCACCATTTCTCCAGATAGCGCCGGGCGGCGTTCGCGTTCTGCACCCACGGTTCGGCGTTCCAAGCCAGCTCCATTACCGCTTGCGTCGTGAGCGGCACGGGCCGCAGGTCGCTGGTGTTGACCAGTAGATACTGGGTGGCCCCGGCTCGGACCGCTCTGCCCAACTCCCGCTGGATGCGGTGCAAGGGCACCATCTCGGTGAGTTGATTGGCGACGAAATTCAGCATCGCCGTGTGATAGTAGGCGCCCTGGCCGGAGGCGATCGCGCCCTCGTCGCGGAGGATCCCATGACCGTTGTCGGGCCACACCAGCGTCACACCGGGCGGGAGTTGCAACAGGCCGGCCCGGAGCAAGGG
>JAILZB010000395.1 GCA_023512725.1 Chloroflexota bacterium
TTCCACCACTACCCGGGAAACGACCCAAGCTCCAGCCCCCTTCCCCCTTCTTCGTAGGCTCGGATAGCCGGCTGATTGCATTATTACTCGGTGGAGTTCACAGTTCCTGCCGCGGGAACCAGGTTGCTCTCCCGCGCACCTCTGCAGGCTGAGGGCCGCGGACCCTAAATTGCCTCGACTCCCGCCGATGTTATAATTGGGTGTCCTGCAAAACTCCTGCCCTGCCCGCCGCCTGGCGTCGGCAGGGCCCCCGGCGGTTGCCGGGAGTCCACAGGAGGGAACGGATGCCTCAGTACGAGATGGTGTATATCGTCCGGCCGGACCTGGAGCCGGACGCCATGCGGGCTGCGGTCGACCGCATCGGTCAGCGTGTGACCGAGCAGGGCGGCAGCGTCGACTATGTGGAGGTGTGGGGCAAGCGCCGGCTGGCCTATCCGCTGCGGAAGTTTCGTGAGGGGATCTATGTGCTGACCCGTTTCACCATCGACAGCGCCCACATCCCGGAGTTCAAGCGGTTGACCCGCATCATGGACGAGGTGATGCGGCTGCTGATCGTCGAGGCCGAGGGCCCGCTGCCGGCGGCCAAGGCCGCCCCCGCGCCGCCCGCCGAGCCGCGCGCGGCCCACGAGCCTGTGGTAGTGGAGCCGGCCGCCGAGCGCGGCGGCTCCCAGGGAACCTAGGAGGGTGCCGTGCTGAACCGGGTGATCCTGATCGGTCGCCTCACCCGCGACCCAGAACTGCGGTACGTGCCCAGCGGTCAGCCCGTGGCCTCGTTCACCCTGGCGGTGGACCGGCCGTTCACCAACCAGGCGGGCGAGCGGGAGACCGACTTCATCGACATCGTGGCCTGGCGCAAACTGGCCGACCAGGTCTCGCAGCACCTGAGCAAGGGGCGGCTGGTGGCTGTGGAGGGGAGGCTGCAGATCCGCTCCTACGAGACCCAGGACGGGCAGAAGCGCAAAGTGGCCGAGGTGGTGGCCGACGCCGTGCGGTTCCTCGACCGCAAGGCGGCGCAGGCAGCGACCGCGCCGGAGCCGGCCGCCGCCGATTTCGAACCCGAGGAGGAAGACGTCCCGTTCTAGACCGGGCCCGGGGGCGAAACAGAGGAGGGTCCTATGGCCGAACGCGAGAGGGAAAAGAGCGACCGCAAGCAGTGGCGCCGGCGGCCCAAGCGCAAAGTCTGCACATTCTGCGCCGAAAAAGCCACGTTTATCGACTATAAGGACGCCGGCAAGCTGCGCCGCTACGTCACTGAGCGGGGTAAGATCCTGCCCCGGCGCATCTCTGGGACCTGCGCCAGGCACCAGCGGTCGCTGGCTGTGGCGATCAAACGGGCCAGGGAGCTGGCCATGCTGCCGTACACCAGCGAATAGGACTTTTTGCGCCATTAGGGCCCATTAAAGGGCAGATCTGAACCGTCCTGACGGGTTCTCCGGCGCGGAGGCCTGTTCGGTGTAGTCAGGTGGCGGAGGGCGACGGTACGATAGAGGCGGGGACCACCCCCGCCTCTTCGCATCACACAGCGCACCGGAGACCCCGGAAGGACAATGCGGCGGAGCCGACTCAGCACACGAGGCCTCACCGAGGGCGCGATTCAGGCTGCCCTGGTCGCGGTGCTGGCGCTGCTGACGCGGTACGTCCCGCTGGCCGTACTGGCCACGACCTTCCTGATGCCCCTTCCCCTGATGGTCCTCACCATCCGCCACGGCGTGCGGCCGGCGGTGCTGGCGGCGGTGGTTTCCGGCGTTGTGGCCGGGATGCTCTCCGGAGACCTGCTGACCGGCGTTGGGATCCTCGTTGCCGTCGCCCCCTTCGGAATCATGGTGGGCTGGGGGACACGGCGGGGGTGGAGCGGGCCGGCTATCGTGGGGATGGCGGTCCTGGTCTCAGGAGCGTCGCTGGTGGTCAACGGGCTGCTGCTGCTGGCGTTCCTGGGGATCAACCCGGTGCAGCAGTACGGCGAGATGGTGTTGACCATGCGCCAGCAGATGGACACCGCGGCCTCCCTCTATGGGAGGCTGGGGCTTGGCCAGGAGGCGGCGGAGTCCTACCGCCGTACCATGCTGGCGGTGCTGGATCTGATGCCGCGGCTGGTCCTCTTCGGCTTTGTCGCGACGGCGGTGACCACCGGCTGGCTTAACTACGAGATCGCCCGACCGATCTTGCGCCGCGTAGGCCACCCACTGCCGGCGTTGCCCCCGGCATCAACCTGGCGCGTGCCCGGGTTCGCTCTGTGGCTGTTGCCCCTGGCCTGGCTGATCTCGGCGCTGGGCTGGCAGCCGGTGACGACCCTCTCCGATCGCCTGCGCAGTAGCCTGCCC
>JAILZB010000004.1 GCA_023512725.1 Chloroflexota bacterium
GTGCTGCTGGACCCGCGCGAGGCGGGCGCGGTCAACGTCGAGGAGCGTGACCTGCTTGCCGTTCTGTGCTAGGCGCACGCTGTTGATGCCGTCCACGCCGGCCATGCCGTAGAGCGGCGCTTCCAGCACCGTCTGGTAGGGATAGCGGCGGTCGATCCGCTCGAGTAGGTCGTTCAAGACCAGCCGTTCGTAGACGACGCCGAGCCCTTCGACCGTCTCGTTCATGCGGGGCGCCTTGCGAGGGCCAGGAGCCCGGTGCCGACTGGCAGGTCTGCCCAGCGGACTAGGGTCGCTTCCACCTTGCCGACCTGTTCCAGCATGGCGTTGAGCAGCGGCGGGGCAGGCTCCATCTCGACTTGATAGGCGCCATCGGTGACCGGCGCCGAGAGAGGTGGCCGGACGCGCTCGCCACGCAGCAGTAACCGGGGAGCCGCTACAGGAAAGATCAGGCAGTTGGTAAAGCTCAGTCGTTCCACCGCAAAGCCCGCCGCTTCCAGGCGCGCCCGGAGCTGGCCAGCAGTGTAGCGGCGGTAGTGGCGGTTGATCACGTCGTTATAGGTCCACAGCCAGGAGAATGCCGGCACAGTCAGCACTGCCCACCCGCCGGGGCGCAGCACGCGGTACGCCTCACCCAGGGCGGCCCGGTCATCCGGGCAGTGTTCGATCACATCAAGGGCGGCTACCAGGTCGAACGTCTGGTCGGCAAAAGGCAGAGCCTGGGCATCGGCCTGCAGCACCCGGCAGTGCCGCTCCACTGCCACTGCCAGCGCGCCGCGGTGGGGGTCGCAGCCCACCACCTCGCCGTACGGGGCGAGGTGGTGCCGCATATTCCCAGCGCCGCAGCCGAGGTCGAGCACGCGCCAGCCCGCCGCAACGTGCTGGGCCAGGGGGCGTAACACCGCTTCGAGGGCGCGCGTGCGGCTGGCGAACCACCAGTGCTGGTCTTCTGGCAGCAGGCTGAGCACGGCCGGATCGTAGGCGATCGTCCCCGGGCCTGTCACTCGGCTCCGCGAGGTCAATGCGGCAGCGATCCCGCAGCGGCAGGCGCCTCCAGCGCCTGGGCATGACAGGCCGGGGGGCCGCGAGGAGCGAGCGGCTGGACAGGCCGAGCGGTTGGCCGCGGTGGTCGGTGGCGCGGGCGCGGCTTCCTCGACTAGCAGCCAACCCGCGGCGAAGTCCCAGGGGGCAAGAAAGGGGTAGAGGTCAAAGCGGCCGGCTGCCACGGCGGCGCAGCCGATGGCAGGCGACCCCAGGCAACGGAGCAGCTGGAGGTTGCTCCAGAGCGTGGTCACTGCCGCGAGCATCCAGCGCGCTCGGGCATCGTGGTAGCCGAGGTCGAAGCCGACAATGGCCTCCCGCCCCCGTTGGCCACGCTCCCCGTGCAAGGGAGTGCCATCGCTGGAGGCGCCTCCGCCGCGGGTAGCGGTGAACAGCTCCGCGATGGCCGGCAGGGAGATGCCCCCTACCAGTAACACCTGCTCAACGACGAGCGCGAGCGAGATGGCAGAGAGCGGCAGGCCGAGGAGGTAGTTGAAGGTGCCGTCGAGTGGGTCGATCACCCAGCACGGCTGGTCCGGTGGGCCCTGCTGTCCCCCTGCTTCGGCGAGGAGCGCGTGCTCGGAGAAGGCAGCGCGGCGCCGCGCCGGAAGCAGCGCTTCCGCCACGAGGTCGGTATCGGTCGTCACGTTGGCGCGCCCGCCCTGCTGGAGGGCACGGGTTGTGGGTTGGCGCTGGCGGAGCAGCCTGCCCGGCCTCCTAGGCGGCTGCGCTCGCCACTGCGCGGGCGGCACGCACCAGGGCGCTTTCAGGACGGGATGTCACAGGGTGAAGCGCTCGCCGTCCTCCGGGATGAGGATCGGCGTCTCGAGGTCACGGGCGAGCGCTTCCAGTTCGGCCCGGACCTCAGCTTCGAAGTCGAGGTTGCGGTGGATCGCTACGACCCGCGGGGTGGTGTGATGGACGGCGCGATAGCGCTCGAGTTCGCGGCCAAGGCGGCGCGGGGTGAGGTGCTTGGAGCGCACTGCCGCCTCGTCCAGCCGGTTCGGAAAGGTGACTTCCGTGATCAGCACATCGACTCTGACACGCTCCCAGAGGGTGGGGTCTTCGCCGTGGGTGTCGCCGGTGTAGAGCAGGCTGCGGCCGTCGCGGGCGACACGAAAGCCAACGGTGGGTGCCACATGGTTGGCTGGGACGACCAGCACCTCGTACCCTTCGACGCTGAACGCCTGGTACGGAAGAACATCCACGAACCGGATGGCAGGTCGCTCGGGGGAGGGAATGCGATGGAGCGGAGGCCAAAGCACATCGTTGAAAAAGACTTGGCAGAGCGTCTCTCGGACGACCGGCAGGCAGTAGGCGGTCAGCGTGGGATGCTCCCATCGCTGAAAGGCCAGGGAAGGAAAATCGCGAATGTGGTCGTAGTGGTAGTGGGTGAGCAGCACCGCGCTCAGACGGCGTTGCTCCTCCAGCGTGAGCGCGCTCGCGAGGTTCCCTGCATCGAGGGCCAGGCGGCCGTCGATGAGCAGGGTGGTCGCCCGAGCACCGGCACTCTCGAGCTGATGCGCCCCAATGACCACGACCTCCACCGGGGTCCTCCTCGCTGCTGATGCTTGGGAATGGCAGCCAAGTGTAGCCGATCGCCAGCAGCCAGCCAGGCAACGTCCTTGCGATGGCTAGAAGGCGAGGGCTATGATCGCGGCCAGTCACGTTGCTGCAGAGGGGTATGCACCAGTTCAGCGGCCAGGTCGCGGATGTCGAGACGCTCGGGCCGGCGCTGCATGTTCTCTGGCTGGTAGCACCGGAGTTCCTGGCGATGGGAAGTGGCCAGTTCGTGCTGGCGCGCTGTAGCGAAAGTTTCGACCCCTTGCTCCGACGAGGACTTTCCCTCCACCAGCGTCGTGCGGATGGTGCCCACGGCTTTCTCTTCGGCACGAGCAAGGCCTGGGGGAGATGGCTGGCGGCGCGCCGCCCGGGCGACCACGTCGACCTGATCGGGCCGCTCGGGCGCGGATTCCGCCGCGAGCCCACCGCCCACCGGTTGCTCATGATCGCCGAGGGGCTCGGGATCGCTCCCCTGGTGGCGCTGGCTGAGGAGGCGGTTGCCGCGGGCTGTACCGTAACGCTCCTCCAGGAAGCCCCGACTGCCAGCCGACTCTACCCCCGCCAGCGGTTGCCGGAGGCGGTCCGGGTCGTCTCGTACACTGCTGATGGCTCAGCTGGGCGACCGGGACGGGTGCTGGATGACCTCGTCGAGTGGCAGGAAGCGGCCGACCAGCTGTTCATCGCGGGGTCAGCCCGGCTGCTGGCCGACCTGCGCGTGCGGCTTGCACCAGTGGCCGCCCGCCTGCCGGTCCAGGTGATGGTCGAGGAGCGGATGGCCTGCGGGGTCGGGGCGTGCCTGGGCTGCGTGGTGTTCACGGTCGAGGGGCCGGTAGCCTCCTGTGTCGAGGGGCCGGTCTTCGACCTCTGGAGGTTGGCGGGATGAAGCTGGCAGTCAACCTGGCCCCGCACCGACCAGGCGGCTTCTGGCTGGCAAACCCGGTCATCGCCGCCTCGGGCACCTTCGGCTACGGCACCGAGTACGCCGACCTGATCGACCGAGAGCAGCTGGGCGCGATCGTCAGCAAAGCGGTTGCGCTCACCCCGCGCGCCGGGAACCCGATGCCGCGCTTGTACGAAACGCCAGCCGGCCTGCTCAATGCCATCGGCCTGCAGGGGATCGGTGTCGAGCGGGTGATCGCGGAGAAGGCCCCCCTCTGGGCCAGCTGGCGAGTGCCTGTGATCGTCAACCTGGTGGGGGAGTCGATCGCGGAGTTCTGTGGCGTGGTCGAGCGGCTGAGCGGCGTGGCCGGGGTGGCGGGCTTTGAGCTGAACGTCAGTTGCCCCAATGTCGAAGGAGGAACCCTCTTCGGGGACGACCCTCAGCTGGCGGCGGAACTCACCCGGGCAGTGCGGCAGCGGACGGACCTGCCGCTACTGGTGAAGCTGGCACCCACCGCGCCGGACTTGATCGCAGTGGCGCGGGCTGTTGCAGCGGCTGGCGCCGATGCCCTAGTGGTGGCCAATACCTGGCCGGGGATGGCGATCGATCTGGCGACCCGCCGGCCAGTCTTCCCCGGGGGAGGTGGAGGATTGTCGGGTCCAGCCATCCGGCCGCTCTCGCTGCGACTGGTCTACCGGGTGGCGGGCGCCGTCGCTCTCCCAGTTGTCGGCTGCGGTGGGGTGGCCACGGCAGCCGACGCGCTCGAGTACCTGATGGCTGGCGCCTGCGCGGTCCAGGTCGGCACCATGACGTTCCGCGAGCCGAGTGCCATGCTTGCCATCCTCGCCGGCCTGCGCGAATTCGGCGAGCGTGAAGGGCTGCGCGACCTGGCCGACATCATCGGCGCTGCCCAGCCGCGCCCGGTTGCGGGAGGGGAGCGATGACGAGGTGCCTGGTGCTCGGGCTGTTGCTCCTGGCGCTGCTCAGCTCGGGGGGGTGCCAATATCTCAACCGGGTGATGCCTCGGCGCAGCGCCGCGCCCGGGCCCGTCGCGCCAATCGTGCTGGATAGCCGCGGGACGGAGGTCAAGGTGCCCGGCCGGATCGTCTTCGCGCGCCAGGGGAACCTCTGGCTGCTGGAAGACGGCACGCTCACCCAGCTGACCCGCGGGGGGAAGGATATGCAGCCTGCCTTCTCGCCCGATGGCAGTGTGATCGTCTACGTCAAAAAGGAGCAGGACTATTCGGACCTCCTGCTCTACGTGGTGGGGACGGGCGACTTCAAGACCTTGACCAATAACCGCTTCACCAAGAGCACGTGGGTCTTCCGGCCGACCTGGTCGCCCGATGGCAAGCAGCTTGCCTACGTGAGCGACCAGTTCAGCTGGGACATGGGGCTGTTCCTGATGAACGCCACTGGCACCGGTGCGCGCCGGATCAGTCAAGGCGAGGGTGCTGGCGGGGTCGATAGCCCGACCTTCTCGCCGGATGGCAAGACGATTGCGCTGGCCGCCTTCCGTAGTGGGATCCAGCAAGTCTGGCTGATCACTCTTGCTACCGGCCGCTGGACTCAGGTGACTAACCACCCGGAGGGTGCCTACGACCCGCGCTGGAGCCCGGTCGAGGAGAAGCTCGCCTACGTGGCGCGCGAGAACCGCAAGCATGACATCTGGGTGACCGACTTGGAGGGCAAGCACCCCAAGAAGCTGACCGACCAGGGAACGGCGCGTGCCCCCGCCTGGTCGCCCGATGGTCGCTTCCTCGCCTGGATCGCCGAGCGCGATGGCTCCTTTGACATCTGGGTGGCGAGCGTCGAGCGGGTGGATGGCGAGATCACGCTGGGCACCCCTGCCCCACTGACCCGCGGGCTCCAGGTGGATGCGACGAGCGGGCTGAGCTGGCTCTATCCCTCCCCACCCGACCGTTGACGCCGCGCGGCAGCACCGCTATAGTTTCTGCCACAAGGAGAGACGATAGCGACGCTGAACGAGACGAGTACGCTCCCAGCGAGGCTCAGAGAGCCGCGCAAGGTGTGAGGCGGTGCTGGCGCAGGAGCGGAATGGACTCGGGAGTCGCGGTCCGAACCTGGTAGAGAGGCAGACGCCACCGCTGGTAGTAGGCGCCGCCGGTTGGCCCCCGTTAGCGGGCACCGAGCATCGCCGTTCGGCTGTGCTCGTACTGAGGGCTAGCTGACACTAGCCGAAAGAGGGTGGCACCACGGGAACGCCTCTCGTCCCTGTCGACGAGAGGCGTCTTTGATTCTGGGGGTGAATCACGATGGAGCCGACGAAATACCTGCTCAGCGAAGCCGAGATGCCGCGCCAGTGGTACAACATCATCCCTGACCTCCCCGTCCCGCCGCCGCCCGTCCTGCATCCGGCAACCGGCCAGCCGATCGGCCCGGCGGACCTGGCGCCGCTCTTCCCGCTGGCGCTCATCCAGCAGGAGGTCAGCCAGGAGCGGTTTGTGCCCATCCCGGAGGAGGTGCTGGCGGTCTACCGCCTCTGGCGGCCGACGCCGCTCTACCGCGCCCGCCGGCTCGAGGCTGCCCTCCAGACACCCGCCCGCATCTTCTACAAGTACGAGGGGGTCTCACCGCCTGGGTCCCACAAGCCGAACACGGCGGTGGCCCAGGTCTACTACAACCAGCAGGAGGGCGTGCGCCGGATCGCCACCGAGACGGGAGCCGGCCAGTGGGGCAGCGCCCTTGCCTTCGCCTGCCGCCTCTTCGGCCTGGAGGCGAAGGTGTACATGGTGAAGGCCTCCTACTTCCAGAAGCCGTATCGGCGCTCCCTGATGGAGGTCTGGGGTGCCTCGGTGACACCCAGCCCGAGCAACGAGACGAACGCCGGGCGGCAGGTGCTGGCGCAGGACCCGGACTCTCCCGGGAGCCTCGGGATCGCCATCTCGGAAGCGGTCGAGGATGCCGCCAGCCGCGAGGATACGCGCTACTCGCTGGGCAGCGTGCTCAACCACGTGCTGATGCACCAAACGATCATCGGTGAGGAAGCGCTCAAGCAACTGGAGCTGGCCGATGCCTACCCAGACGTGGTGGTCGGCTGCGTGGGTGGCGGCAGCAACTTTGCTGGCCTGGCGTTTCCCTTCGTGCGCGAGAAGCTGCGGGCGGGCAAGCCGACCCGCATCCTGGCGGTCGAGCCGGCTGCTGCGCCCTCGCTCACCCGCGGCGTCTACACCTACGACTTCGGCGATACCGTCGGTATGACCCCGCTGGTCAAGATGCACACCCTCGGCCACACCTTCATCCCGGCACCGATCCACGCCGGTGGGTTGCGTTATCACGGGATGGCCCCGCTCGTCTCGCTCCTCTATGAGCTCGGCCTGATCGAGGCGCGCGCCTACACCCAGAACCCCTGCTTCGAGGCGGCCGTCCAGTTCGCCCGGGCGGAAGGGATCGTGCCCGCACCCGAGTCCTCCCACGCTATCCGCGCCGTGATCGATGAGGCACTGGCGGCTCGTGAGCGGGGCGAAGCGTGCACGATCCTCTTCAACCTGAGCGGCCATGGCCACTTCGACCTGGCGGCCTACGACGCCTACCTCGCCGGCAAGCTGGAAGACTTTGATTATCCGCCCGAGCGCGTGCAGGAGGCGCTCGCGACCCTCCCCAAGGTGACGGCATGACCCGCAAACGTCTGCTCACGGGCGACCGCCCGACTGGCAAAGGCCATCTGGGGCATTATGTCGGCTCGTGGGAGAACCGCGTCGCCCTCCAGGATGAGTACGAGTGTTTCTTCCTGATTGCTGACTTGCACACCCTCACAACCGCGGCCGAGCAAGCGCGGCAGGTTAGCGAGAACGTGCGCGAGCTCGTGCTCGACTGGCTGGCAGTTGGGATCGACCCCGAGCGTTCGACGATCTACCTCCAGTCGCTGGTGCCGGAGGTGACGGAGCTGTTCTGGCTGTTCGCCTGTCTGGTCAGCGTGCCGCGGGCCCAGCGCATCCCGACGCTCAAAGACGTGATGCGCGACCTCGCGATCGAGGAGCCCTCGGTCGGGCTCCTCTCCTATCCGATCCTACAAGCGGCCGATGTGCTGATGGTGCGGGCAGAGGTGGTGCCAGTCGGAAAGGACCAGGAATCCCACCTCGAGCTGCTGCGCGAGATCGCGCGCCGCTTCAATCGGCTGTACGGGGAGGTCTTCCCAGAGTCCCAGGCGCTCATCGGGCGCGTACCAACCCTGGTCGGAACCGATGGCCAGGCAAAGATGAGCAAGTCGCTCAACAACGCGATCTTCCTCTCCGACCCGCCGGAAGTCGTCGAACAGAAAGTCCGTGGCATGTACACCGACCCGAAGCGGATCCGGTCCACCGACCCGGGGACGGTCGAGGGTAACCCGGTGTTCATCTATCACCGGGCGTTCAACGAGAACCGCGAGGAGGTGGCTGAACTCGAGGAGCGCTACCGTACCGGCCGGGTGGGGGATGTCGAGGTGAAGCAGCGCCTGGCAGCTGCGCTCAACCGCTTCCTCGACCCGATCCGGGAGCGCCGCGCACGCTACGCCGCCCAGCCAGGCCTGGTCGATGAAATCATTCTCAGTGGCACCGCCCGCGCCCGGGCGGAAGCGCAGGCAACCTTGCGTCTGGCCCGCGAGGCAGTCGGGCTGCCCTACCAGGTGAGCTGACGATGTACACCCCCTCTCGGGCGGCCTTCCGCGAGCTCGCTAGCCGGGGCAACCTGGTGCCAGTCTACCGCGAGATCATTGCGGACCTGGAAACCCCCGTTTCGGCTTATCTCAAAGTGGCGCGCGGGGAGTACTCCTTCTTGCTGGAATCGGTCGAGGGTGGCGAGCGGCTCGCTCGCTACAGCTTCATCGGCACCGACCCCGACCGCGTCCTCACGGCCGACGGGCGGGTGGACCCCCTACTCCTGGTCGAGGAGGAGCTCGCGCGGGTGCGGGAAGTCTCCCTCCCCGGGCTGCCGCGCTTCCACGGTGGGGCAGTTGGCTACCTGGCCTACGAAACTGTGCGCCACTTCGAGCGCGTGCCGCTCGCCGCCCGAGACCCGCTCGGGCTGCCGGAGGCCATCTTCCTGTTCACCGATACCCTCCTCGTCTTTGACCACCTGCGCCACACCATCAAAGTGCTCTCCCACGCGCGGGTCGATGGCGATGCCGACCGGGCCTATACCCGAGCGATCGAGCGGATCGAAGAGCTCATCGACCGGCTCGCGAGCCCGCTGCCACACCCGGTGCGTGGGCGCGGTGAGCTGGGGGGGCGAGCCCCCAGCCCAGTGACCTCGAACTTGGAGAAGGACGCGTACCTGGCGATGGTCGAACGCGGGAAGGAGTACATCGCAGCGGGGGATATTATCCAGGTGGTGTTGGCGCAACGATTCTCCCGCCAGACCAACGTCCACCCCTTCGCCGTCTACCGGGCCCTCCGTGGCATCAACCCCTCGCCCTACATGTACTTCCTGCACCTGGGTAGCTTCGACATCGTTGGCGCCTCACCCGAGCTGCTGGTCCGGGTCGAAGAGGGGAAGGTCGAGACCCACCCGATTGCGGGGACGCGCCCCCGCGGCCGAACGGAGGAGGAAGACCAGGCGCTGGAGGCGGAACTCCGCGCCGACGAAAAAGAGCGCGCTGAGCACGTGATGCTAGTCGACCTGGGGCGCAACGATATCGGCCGCGTCAGCCAGCCGGGCAGCGTCCGCGTGACCCAGCTGATGGACGTCGAGCGCTACTCCCACGTGATGCACCTTGTCTCCCACGTCGAAGGGCGCCTCCGGCCAGGGCTGAGTCCGTTCGACGCCGTCCGCTCCTGCTTCCCGGCCGGGACGGTCTCCGGCGCCCCCAAGATCCGGGCGATGGAGATCATCGCTGAACTCGAACCGGACCGCCGCGGGCCCTACGCAGGCGCAGTCGGCTACTTCAGCTACGGAGGCAATCTCGACATGGCCATCACCATCCGTACCATGGTGATGAAAGAGGGCTTGGCGACCGTCCAGGCGGGAGGGGGGATCGTGGCCAATAGCGTCCCTGAGCAGGAGTATGCCGAGACGGTCAACAAGGCCTCGGCCGTGCTCCGTGCTATCGAACTGGCCGAGAACCCCGCTAGTGGCCTTGAGCCGGCGAAGGAGCGCCCATGATCGTACTGATCGATAACTACGACTCGTTTACCTGGAACCTCTACCAGTACCTCTCAGAGCTGGGGGCAACCGTCGAGGTGGTGCGCAACGACCAGCTCAGCGTGGCGAATATCCGCGCGCGGCGGCCGGAGCGGATCGTCATCTCGCCCGGGCCCTGCACCCCGGCCGAGGCCGGGATCTCGGTCCCCCTGATCCGGGAGCTGGCTGGCGAGGTCCCGATCTTCGGCGTCTGCCTCGGGCACCAGTGCATCGGCGAGGCATTCGGCGGCAAAGTGGTACGCGCGCCCGAGCTAGTGCATGGCAAGACTTCGCTCATCTACCACCACGGGCAGGGGGTCCTGGCTGGGCTCCCGAACCCGTTCCCCGCGGTGCGGTATCACTCGCTCGTGATCGCGCGTGAAGGGCTGCCGGAGGAGCTGGAAGTGACCGCCTGGACCAGCAGCGGGCTGATTATGGGGGTGCGCCACCGCTCCCTGCCGGTCGAAGGCGTTCAGTTCCATCCGGAGTCCGTCCTGACGGCCGTGGGGAAGGATCTGCTGCGCAACCTGCTGGCTCAGCCAGCACCCACGGGGGTGAGGCGATGATCCAGGAGGCGCTCGCTGCTCTGGTCGAGGGGCGCTCGCTCACGCGCGAGCAGGCGGCGAGCGTGATGCACGAACTGATGAGCGGAGAAGCGACGCCGGCCCAGGCGGGCGCCTTTCTGGTCGCGCTCCGCCTGAAAGGGGAAACGGTCGAGGAGATCGCTGGTCTCGCTGCCGCCATGCGCGAGAAGGCCGAACCGGTGCGGACGCCTCAGCCGGTGGTCGACACCTGCGGCACGGGGGGCGATGGTCACGGCACCTTAAACATCTCGACTGCTGCTGCCCTGGTGGCGGCTGGGGCGGGCGTGAAAGTGGCCAAACATGGCAACCGCGGCATGACCAGTCGCTCCGGCTCGGCGGACGTGCTGGAGGCGCTTGGCTACCGGATCGACCTCGATCCAGCCGCGGTCGCCCGCTCGATCGAGGAGGCAGGCTTCGGCTTTATGTTCGCTCAGCGCTATCATCCCGCGATGCGGTACGTTGCGCCGGTGCGCCGCGAACTCGCGGTGCGGACCGTCTTCAACATCCTCGGGCCGCTGACTAATCCTGCTCGCCCCACGGCTCAGGTGATCGGCGTGCCCGATGTTGCTGTGGCCGAGAAGATCGCGGCCGCGCTGCGCCTGCTCGGTTGCCGCTTCGGTTTGGTCGTGAGCGGGCCGGACGGTCTCGATGAGATCGGGCTCCACGGGCCGACCGTGCTCTTCACCGTCCGGCCGGAGGGGATCACGCGCCAGGTGTTCGAGCCAGGGATGGTCGGGCTGCGCGATGCGCCGCTCGCGGCGATCGCCGGGGGGGATCCCCAGGAGAACGCCCAGATGATCCGGGATATCTTCGCGGGGATGCCTGGTCCACGGCGGGATGTGGTCATCCTGAACGCGGCGGCGGCGCTCTACGTGAGCGGTCGGGCCAGCTCTCTCGCGGAAGGCGTGGCGCTGGCCGAAGAGACGGTCCGGAGCGGCCGGGCGCGCGAGGCGCTCGCGCGAGCCGTGGCGGTGAGCCAGGCGGCATGAGCAGCTTCCTCGAGCGGATCCTGGCCGACTGCCAGCGCGAGCTGGCGGCAGCGGTGGCACGCCAGCCGCTCGCTGTGCTCCAGCGGGCCTGCGCAGAGCTTCCCCCCGCTCGCGATTTCGCGGCGGTGCTCCGCCAGCCCGGCCTGACGCTGGTGGCAGAGGTGAAGCGGGTCTCCCCTGCCCGCGGGGTGCTCAAGGCGGCGGTCGACCCGGTGTCCCAGGCGGTCGCCTATGTTCGCGGTGGGGCGGCGGCGATCTCGGTGCTGACCGAGCGGCACCATTTCCACGGCGCGCTGGAAGACCTCCGCGCCGTGCGGGCGGCGCTGCCAACCACACCGCTGTTGCGCAAAGACTTCCTCCTCGACCCGTATCAGGTCTGGGAGGCGCGGGCGGCAGGCGCTGATGCTGTGCTGGTGATCGTCGCCATCATCGACGATGCCCAGCTGCGGGCGCTCCTCGCGGCGGCAGCGGAAGCCGGCGTTGCCGCCCTGGTCGAAGTACACACCGAAGCAGAGGTCCAACGCGCCCTCGCCGCTGGCGCCACCATCATCGGCATCAATAACCGCAATTTGCGTACCTTTACGGTCGACCTCGCGACGACCGAGCGGCTGCGACCGCGTATTCCACCCGACCGGCTGGTACTTTCGCTGAGTGCGGTGAGCAGCCGGGCTGATGTCGAGCGGCTAGTTGCCTGCCGGGTCGATGGCATCCTCGTGGGTGAGGCGCTGATGCGCGCCACCGACCCCGAGCGGGCGGCGGCGGAGTTTGTCGCCTGGGGGGCTGAGGCCGCCCTGGCCGGGCCGAGTGTAGGATGCTGAACCAGCCCGGTGCTGCGCTCCTCCCCCCTGGGGGGGAACACCGCCCTGCGGGGGAGTTGCTCATCAAGGTCTGCGGGCTGCGGGATGCCGCGGCGCTCAGTGCTGCCGTTGAAGCCGGGGCGAACCTCGTGGGGTTCGTCTTTGCGCCCAGCCGCCGCCAGGTTACCTCCGCTGAAGCGGCCGCCCTGGTGCGGTTGCTGCCGGCTAATGGACCACGCGCGGTAGGCGTCTTCGTGGAGAGCGACCCGGCGACGGTGCGCGCGATCGCGGATACGGTGGGGCTGGCGTTCGTCCAGCTCTGTGGGCGCGAGCAGGCGGGCTGCGACTGGGGCCGGCCGGTCATCCGTGCCCTGCGACCACACCACCGCGTCCCCTGGCGTGAGCTCGCGCGCTGGACGGCAACGGGTGCCCGGCTCCTCATTGATAGTTGGCAGCCAGGGAGCTCCGGCGGATCGGGGGTGGTGGGCAACTGGCGGCTGGCCCGGCGGATCGCGGCACGCTATCCACTGCTGCTGGCCGGTGGCCTCACCCCCGACAACGTGGCTGCCGCGATCGCGGCCGTTGCGCCCGCGGGCGTGGATGTCTCGAGTGGAGTGGAAACAGCCGGGGAGAAAGACCCGGCCAAGATCCGGGCCTTTATCCAGCGGGCGCGCGCGGCCTATCTTTCCCTGCAGGAGCAGCGATGACCCAGCTCCAGTCGTCCCCGCGGCCCGATGCCCTAGGCCGCTTTGGCTCCTTTGGTGGCCGCTATGTGCCTGAGACACTGATGCCCGCCTTGAGTGAACTCGAGGAGGCCTTCACCAGCGCGCTGGCCGACCCGGCCTTTACCGCTCAGCTCGCGCAGGTGCTCCGCCACTACGTTGGCCGGCCGACCCCCCTTACCTTTGCCGAGCGCCTGAGCGCCGAAACGGGCGGGGCACGGATCTACCTCAAACGCGAAGACCTTGCTCATACCGGCGCCCACAAGATCAACAATGCGTTCGGCCAGGCGCTGTTGGCGCAACGGCTGGGCAAGCGGCGCATCATCGCCGAGACGGGCGCTGGCCAGCATGGCGTCGCGACTGCGACCGTCTGCGCCCGCCTCGGGCTGGAGTGCCACATCTACATGGGCGAGGAGGATATCCGCCGCCAGTCGCTGAACGTCTTTCGGATGCGCTTGCTCGGGGCAGAAGTCATCCCGGTGACCAGCGGCAGCCGCACCCTGAAAGACGCCATCAACGAGGCGATCCGCGACTGGGTCGCTCACGTGCGGACGACCCACTACCTCATCGGCAGTGCGGTTGGGCCGCATCCATATCCCTGGATGGTCCGGGAGTTTCAGGCCGTGATCGGTCGCGAGACGCGGGCTCAGGTGCTGGAGGCGACGGGGAAGCTCCCGGCAGCCGTGATCGCTTGCGTCGGTGGGGGCTCGAATGCGATCGGCCTCTTTACGCCCTTCGTTGAGGATACGCGCGTGCGATTGATCGGGGTGGAAGCAGCGGGTGAAGGGATTGCCAGCGGCCGGCACGCGGCCTCGCTGGTCGCCGGGAGCGTTGGCGTGCTTCACGGGGCGCGCAGCTTTCTCCTGCAAGATGAGTGGGGGCAGGTGCAGGAAACGCACAGCATCTCGGCCGGCCTCGACTACCCGGGGGTTGGACCCGAGCACGCCTACCTGCGCGTGAGTGGGCGCGCCGAGTACCGGGCAGCGACCGACCAAGAAGCCCTGGCCGGCTTCCAACTGCTCTGCCGGACCGAGGGGATTATCCCCGCGCTGGAACCGGCCCACGCCGTGTTGACCGCCGTCGAGGTAGCGCGCACGCTGCCCCGCGACGAGGTGGTTGTGCTCGGGCTCAGCGGCCGGGGGGATAAAGATATGGCGACCGTGGCGGCAGCGCTTGGGATCACCCTCTAGGTCCGTCAGCGCCAGCGCTGGGCGGTCAGCAGCACATCGATGAGGACGAGCCCGAGGACGAGGAGCGGTGCGAGGGCAAAGGCCCAAGCGAGGGCAACGGTCAACTCGAACGGGACGAGCAGGGCGTACAGTCCGATAACGAGTAAGACGGGCACCAGTTGGACTAACCGCCGGCCAGCATGGATGAAGAGCCACCGCTGGTGCCGGCTCGCCGGGGTGAGGCAGGGGACCCCGCGGAGCTGGCCCCGGCGGTAGAGCGGGAGTGCTGCCAGGAGCAGCAGCAGCCCGGCGAGGAGGTTCCAGGCGCCAAGCAGCGTCGTCATCGCATTGTCCGTCGCAAAAAATGCCCCAGTCAGGCAGTGGCTCCACTATACTGGAGACGAACTGCGCACGCTCTCCTACTCCGTACCAGCTCTCGGAGGTCGAAGAATGGCACTGCAGGCGGTCCAGCGGGTTCTCGCGGTCGCCGGACTGAGCGCCCTGCTCCTCAGCTGCGCTCCGGCACCGACCGCGGCGCCAGCCCCGGGTGGAAATCAACCGGCGCCAGCAGCCCAGCAGCGGTTCGTCTGGGGGTTCTCCTTCCTCCAGCCGACCCTGCACCCCTTCATCTCGATCGGGATGGAAGGGCGGCGCTTTGATATCTTCGAGCAGCTGCTCACCCAGGACCCAACCGGTCGCGACGTCCAGCCGATGCTGGCTTCGGCCTGGAAGATGCTCGACCCGCAGACCTATGAGTTCACCCTACGTCAGGATGGCCGCTTCCACGATGGCTCCCCCCTGACGGCGACCGATGTCGCCTTCTCCGTCAACCGCGCGATCGATCCCGAGAAGCGCTACCCGATCGGGGCGTCGCGGATGCCGACGATCGAGGGCGCGGAGGCCGTCGACCAGTACACCGTTCGGGTGCGCACCAAGGCGCCAGATGCCCTGCTGCTGAAGCGGATGGCCTATCTCTCGATCCTGCCCAAGGCGTACCTCGAGCGGGTGGGCGACGATGAGTTCTCGCTCAAGCCGATCGGCAGCGGCCCCTACAAGGTGCGTGAGTTCATCACTGGCGACCGGCTAGTGCTCGTTCCTCACGCTGAGCATGCCTGGCGCAAGGGCAAGTTTGCGGAGGTCGTGATCCGGAACGTGCCAGAGGCCTCAGCGCGCGTCGCCGGGCTGCGCACGGGCGAGCTGCACTACATCAGCGCCACCCCGATCGACCAGGTGGACACCCTCAAGGCGGCTGGCTTCCAGTACGTCCAGCTGGATGCCGGTTCCTCGGGTGGCTACCGGATGACGGCGATCAACTACGAGCCGCTGCGCGATAAGCGGGTCCGCCAGGCGATCAACTACGCGATCGACAAAGACGCGATCGTCAAGGGGATCTACCGCGGCTACACCCAGGTCGAGCAGGGGCAGTTCCTCCAACCCGGCGTCTTTGGCTACCACCCGAACCTGAAGCCCTATCCCTATGACCCCGCCCTGGCCAGGCGGCTCCTGGCCGAGGCGGGCTACCCGAACGGGTTTGACCTGCCGATCGAGGCGAAGGTCGACCGCGCGGACGTTGCTCAGGTGGGCCAGTTCATCCAGGACCAGCTGCGGGAGGTTGGCATCCGTGCCACCTTCACCCCCATCGTGGACCAGGCGACGGCCGAGGACAAGATCTTCGGACGGATCCAGCGGGCGCCCTTGTGGGCCTCCGGCCTGATCACCACGCCGTACATGGATGCGGACGCCGCGCTGGTCTGGTTCTGGTCGGGGCAACCACCGCAGACGCGCTATTACGAGAACCCTGAGTTCGACAAGTACTTCCTGCCCTCCCGCACCGAGCTGGACCCGAAGAAGCGGGAGGATCTGATCTGGAAGGCGCTCGAAGTGCTGCGGGAGGACCCGCCTTACCTTTTCCTGATCCAGACAGTCGAGATCCACATGTACTCGCCGAAGCTGCAGGGCGTGACCAAGCGGTTCGACCGCGCACCGTTGCTCGACCAACTCTCCTTCTCAAGCTAAGCCGATCGGGCCGGGCGGGAGAAGAAGTCAAGCCTGGGTCGGTCGGGCCTGGCGAGGCTTCCTCCGGACGTGGGGAGACCCGGGTGCGGGCCAGGAGAAAGGCGCGCCTCCCGGGTCTCCTGCGGCAGGACACGACTCACCCTCGTGCACCGCGTAGAAAGGCCCGCTGGCACTGCTTCTCCCCGCAGCGCGCGGCGCCTTCCTGGGGAGAGGGCGGGCAGAGGTCTCGCCTAGCAGCGGTGCAGGGTGGGCGGCGAGGCTAGTCGCGCTTTGGCTTCATCGCGTAGATGCGCCGGATCTCGATCTCAACCTCGACGCTCTCGGCGCCCTGGCGCACGGTTTCAGTACCCGGCACCACGTGGGCGCGGCCGTAGACTGTGGCGACGGCGCCATCGGCGTTCTTGTTGAGCGCGACCCGGTTATTGGTCTGGAAATCTTTCGCCCGGACCGAGTTGGTGAACATGCGCATGGTCAGCCGGCCATCGGGCTGAAAGTAGGCATGGATCACGGCGAGGTGCGGTTGGCCGTTCGGCCCGACCGAGGCGACCGTGCACCAGTGGGTGTTCTGCCAGAACTCCATAAACTGCTCGGCGTTGAACCGCCAGTCGTCGCGGGCGAACACTCGGGCAACCTCGGGGGTCGCCGTCCGGGCAGAGCGGTCGAGAATCTCCTGGATGCGCGCCAGGTGGGTCTGGTCCCAGGTCTTATGGGGTGCCATCATGGGGGGCCTCCTCACCGAAAATGTCAGGACTGACTATACAGGATGGCGCGCGCTCTGCCTAGGGGCGGCCCCGAGGGGAGCCAGCAGCAGGGAACCGCTCCGCTCACGCACCGCGCAGAGCCTGGCTTTGCCCGGGCTGGCGATAAGGCGACACTTCGTCTGGCCGGAGGGCCGACTCCACCCAGGGGGAGCGAGGGTTTGCTGAATGCCCCCTGCCGAATGAGCCGGCTCCAGCCAGGGAGAGCCAGCTGATTCTCACCCAGCAGCAGCCGTTTCCCCTCAGCTCCATCCGCACGGGTTGGGAGGTAGGTTCTTCTCCCCTAGCGCCCTACGCTCGCCTGTCTGCGGGCAGGAGCTCAGGCGTATTGCTGGAGGTAGGTGATCGGGTCGAAGGGGCGACTGCGCTCGGCCGTCCAGGCCTCGATCTTGGCGCGGTAGTCCTGGCGGCGGTCATCGCGGAAGAACACGCCCAGGTGGACCCGCTCTTCGGTGAGCGCCAGGCGGATCGCTCCCTCGCGGTCGGTCGGGTCGTAGTCCGGCGGCAAGTCCTGCACGAGCGCGTCGAAGTAGTTGTAGGTGTTGTTGAACTCGGTGCAGGGGCTCTCGACGTGGAGGAAGCTGAAGCCGCGATGCTGGACGGCCGCGACGATCAGGTCCTCCAGCTGCTTCGGCTTGGCGCTGTAGGCCCGGCCGACCCAGCCCGCGCCGAAGGCGAGCGCCAGCAGCACCGGGGAGAGTGGCTGAACCACTGCCCCGTAGGGGGTGCTCTTCGTCTTGTGGCCGAGCGGGCTGGTGGGCGAGGTCTGCCCCTTGGTCAGGCCGTAGGTGGAGTTGTCCATGCAGATGACGGTCACATCGATATCGCGGGCGGCCCCGTGCGGCGTGTGCCCTGCCCCGATGGAGAAGAGGTCGCCATCACCGCCGAAGACGAGCACGGTCAGGTCAGGGCGGGCCAGCTTCAGCCCGGTCGCCACCGGCAGCGCCCGGCCATGGAGGGTATGCATGCCGTAGGTCCGGACGAAGTAGGGTAGCCGGGAGGAACACCCGATCCCGGAGACGACCACCGTCTCCTCGCGCTTCAGGCCCAGGCGGGCCATCGCCTTGTAGGTGGCGGAGAGCACGGCGAAGTCACCGCACCCCGGGCACCAAACCGGCTTGACGTCACTCCGGTAGTCCTTCATCTTCAACGGGGCAGCAGTCTCAACCACGGGCTTCCTCCTCAATCCGGGCCAGAATTTCGCCAGCAGTGAACGGCAGTCCGCCGAACTTGGTGACGCTGATGGTGCGGATCCCCAGCGTCGCCCGCAGGTGACGTGCCAGCTGACCCGAGTAGTTGTGCTCAACGACCAGGATCTTCTGCTTGGTGGCGAAGAACTCCTGAAGCTGATTGACCGGCAGCGGGTTCAGCACTCGTAGGTGAATGGCGGCGACCGGGATACCTCGGGCCAGCGCGCGGTCGACCGCTTCCAGGATGGCGCCTTCGCTCGCGCCCCAGCCGACGACTGCCAACGTGGCCGCCGGGTCGCCAACGACGGGCAGCGGTTCCCGCTCCAGTTCGCCCATCAGTGTCTCTAGCTTGCGGAATCGCTTGAGCGTCATCGCGACGTGGTTATCGGGGTCAAGCTGGGGATGGCCGTACTCATCGTGCTCGAGCCCAGCGGAGACGAACATCCCGCCTTTCTCCCCGGGGATCGTCATCGGAGAGATCCCGCTGGGGGTGATCCGATAGCGGGCGTAGTCAACCAGCTCCTCCGCCGTCGGGGCGATGCGGTCCTCGACTGGGATCTCGGCCAGGTTCGGCAGCTGAAGCGACTCGGTACGGTGAGAAAGCGACTGATCGGAGAGGAAGATGACCGGCACCTGATACTTCCAGGCGATGTTGAAGGCCCGGACGATCTGCTTGAAGCAATCGGCCACCGAGCCAGGCGCGATGACCACGCGGGGAAAGTCGCCGTGGCCGCCGAAGAGGGCATGGTTGAGGTCGGCTTGCTCGAGCTTGGTCGGCATCCCAGTGCTGGGGCCAGAGCGCTGAGCGTCGACGATCACGAGCGGGATCTCCGACATCCCGGCCAGCCCCATCACCTCGGCCATGAGGGTAAAGCCTGGGCCCGAGGTCGCCGTCATCGCCTTGACGCCGCCGTAGCTGGCGCCGACGACCATGCTCGCCGCTGCGATCTCATCCTCGGCCTGGATCATCACCCCGCCCAGCTTGGGCAGCTCGCGGGCCATCGCCTCCATGATGTCGGAAGCGGGCGTGATGGGATAGCCGGCGAAGAAGCGGCAGCCGGCGTAGAGCGCCCCCGCGACGATCGCCTCGTTGCCGCTCATCACCAGCATTCCCTGGCGCTTCTGGATCCGCGGCAGGTAGTATGGGTCCTGCTTGATCAGGTGCTGGCGGGCATAATCGTAGCCGAGCTGGAGCGCTTCGAGGTTCTTCTGGAGCAGCTCCGCCCGCCGGGCCAGCCGACTCCGAACGACGCCCTCCAGTTCTGTCGGTTCCAGGCCGAACAGCTGGCAGAGCGCACCCAGCAAGATCAGGTTCTTGCCGCGCATGAAGTCCTGCTGGCGGGCAAGCGCCGTCATCGGCACCGCATAGTGGAGGTGGGCGCCACCATTTTCCCCCGGCTTGACCTGGTCGGGGTCGTAGATCAGGACCCCGCCCGCCCGCAGCTGGTCCTTGTGGATCTCGTAGGCCTCCTGATTGAAGCAGACCAGAATATCCGGCGCGTCGCCCAAAGAGGCGATCTTGCCGTGGCCGATCCGCGTCTGGTACCAGGCGTGGCCACCCTTGATCTCAGCCGGGTAGGTGCGGAAGGTGAAGATATCGTAGCCAGCACGCGCGGCACCAGCGGTGAACATGTCGCTGGCACTGATGACACCTTCGCCGCCTTCACCGCCCAGGCGGATCACGAGGTCAGACTGGGTCACGCAATCATCCTCCTTCAGCTCTGCCACTGCCCTCAGCCGCTAGGGGAGCTGCCCAGGGCCGTCGCCCAGGGGGAGGGAACCAGCAGCGGGGACCGACCAGACAGGCCATGAACACGATGGCTGGACGGCCGGCAGCGACGTCTTCCCGCCCGGCAGGGCGCAGGTCATCGGCCGAACTCCCGGCAACCGCTGCCTTGCCACCGGCGGTGCTCACCCGCCTGGCGGGCCAGGGCAGGCTGCCATGAACACTTTAGGGTAGCAGGTGGCTCCGCGCGCGATCAAGCGCACGGGCAGGCCCTACACCCCGAGCACGTCGACCAGTTCTTTGACCGCGGCTGCCGACCGTTTGAGGGCAGCATCCTCCTCGGGCGTCAGCTTGAGCTCGACGATCTCTTCGACCCCCCGCGCACCGAGCTTGACCGGCACGCCTACGCAAAGGCCGTTGATCCCGTATTCCCCTTCCAGCATGACACAGCACGGGAGGATCTTCTTCTTATCCCGCACGACTGCGTCGATCATCTCGAGGGTGGCCGCGGAGGGCGCGTAGAAGGCGGAGCCCGTTTTGAGGTAGCGCACGATCTCGGCGCCACCATCCGCCGTCCGCTGCTCGATCTCGCGCAAGCGCGCCGGGGGGATCAACTCGGTGACGGGAATGCCCGCAACCGTGGTGTAGCGCGAGAGGGGCACCATCGTATCCCCGTGACCGCCCAGCACCATCGCGTGCACGTTTTCGATCGAGACGTTCAGCTCCTGAGCGATGAAGGTGCAGAAGCGGGCCGAGTCCAGCACGCCGGCCTGACCGAAGACGCGGTGGCGGGGGAAGCCGCTCCGCCGGAGGGTAAGCTGGGTCATGGCATCCAGCGGGTTGGAGACGACGATGATCACCGCCGCGGGCGAGTAGCGCACCGCCTGGTCGACCACGCTGCCGACGATCTCGGCATTCGTCTTGAGGAGGTCGTCCCGGCTCATCCCGGGCTTGCGGGCCACCCCAGAGGTGATGACGATAATGTCGCTGCCAGCAGTATCCGCGTAGTCGGTCGTGCCGATGAGATTGGTGTGGTAGCCGTAGATGGGAGCGGATTGGAGCAGGTCGAGGGCCTTGCCTTGGGGCAGCCCATCGACGATATCGACCAGCACCACATCGGCGTAGTCGCGCTCGGCGATCCGCTGGGCAGTGGTTCCCCCAACATTGCCAGCGCCCACCACAGTGATCTTGACGCGTTTCATGGTCCTCCTCGCCGCCGGCTACTCTGCCGGCAGGGTGTTCTCGGGCGCAAGGTAGCCAAGCTCGCTGAGTAGCTCGCGTGCCACCGCGGCGTCAGCGAAGGCGATCTGCTGCTCTCCCAACGGGATGGTCGTCTCGTGGCCCCGCCCGGCGATCAGGATGCTATCGCCCGGCCGCGCCTGGAGGAGCGCCAGCCGGATAGCGGCCCGGCGGTCGAGTTCGCGCGTCACCGGGAGCCGCCGGCCCTGCTTGGCGATGCCCGCCTCGATCGCTTCGGCGATTGCAACCGGGTCTTCGGAATACGGGTCGTCCATCGTGATGATGACCTCATCTGCCAGCGCTGCCGCTACCTCCCCCATCCGGGGCCGGTTGGCAGCATCGCGCTCGCCCGCGTGCCCAAAGACGACAACCAGCCGCCCCGTGGTCAACGGCCGCAGCGCCTGCAGCGCAGCGGCAAGCGCTTGCGGCGTATGCGCAAAGTCCACCACGACCCGAAATGGCTGGCCAGCACGGACTTCCTCCAGCCGGCCTGGCACAGGGGGAACCGTTGTTGCGGCCCGGGCGATGACCTCGAGCGGCAGCCCTTCGGCCACCCCGACTGCTGCCGCGGCGAGCCAATTCTCGACGTTGAAGCGGCCGACCAGCGGGGTGGTGAGCACGACTCTGCCAACAGGGGTGACCAGCCGAAAGCGGCTCCCCGTGGCAGTGAGCGTAACCGCCTCGGCACGGACTTCCCCCCGCTCCAGGCCGAACGTGAGCACGCGGCGGTCGGGCGGAATGGTCAACTGGTCGCTCAGGGGGTTATCTGCATTCCGCACGGCGATGCCACCCGGAACCAGCAGAGAAAAGAGCCGGCTCTTGGCGGCGATATAGCGTTCGAGCGTGCCGTGATAGTTCAGGTGTTCCGGAGCAAGGTTGGTGCAGAGCGCAGTCGCAAATGCCACTCCGTCCAGCCGCCGCTGATCCAGCGCGTGAGAACTCGCCTCCAGCACGGCGCGCTGGTACCCCGCCGCAACCATCTCGGCCAGCAGCGCCTGGATGGTGATGGCATCGGGCGTGGTCAGGTTCGTCTCGTTCGGTCGTGCGCGGCCAGTGACAATCCGTACGGTATTCACCAGCCCCGTGGGCTGACCGGCGCGGGAGAAGATCCACCAGAGGAGATGGGTGGTCGTGGTCTTGCCATCGGTGCCGGTAACACCGCTCACGCGGAGCTGGCGGGCCGGCCAGTCGTAGAAGGCGGCGGCAACGCTCGCCGCCGCAGCGCGGGCATCCGGAACGCGCAGCAGCGGCACAGAGGCGCTCAGGTCGGGCCGCTCGGTGAGGACGGCCGCCGCCCCCGCCGCAACCGCCTGAGGAATGAAGCGCACTCCATCGGTGGTCGTCCCTGGCAGAGCAAGGAACAGGTCGCCTGGTTGCACCCGCCGGCTATCGAGTGCCAGCCCGCTCACCCATGCCTCAGCCGTCCAGCTGCTTCCCGGTACCGCCGCAGCAAGCTCGCGGAGGGATTTCACGCGCCTGTCGGCCACCGCACCTCCGTGAGCCCCGGGCTGAGGAGCTGGAGCCGCTGCCCCTGCGCGGTTGGCACCACCGCCTGGAGCTGTCCCGGGCTGACGAGCGGCATCCCGCGGACGCCACGCGCTTCGAGGCTGACCTCGCCTGCCCCCACGAGTTCAACGACGAGGGCGTCATCTTCCCACTCGGCTCGCGTTACCTCAGCCCCACTGACCTCTAGCAGCTGCGGCCGCTCAAAGAACCCGGACGGGCGGGGCGTTCCCCAGCGTCGGAGGTCGCCCGGACGCAAGGCCTCGCCCAGCGCGAAGAGCGCCGAGACGAGGAGCGGCCGCTGGGCTTGCCAGCAGGCCATCCCGGCGGCGGTCGCAGCGAGCCCCAGCCGGGCTTCGGCGTAGCGACGGAGGGCAGTTGCCGCCTCCTCGTCGCCGGCTTCCCGCGCCGCGACGAAGGCAAAGGCGCTCGCGAGCGGCGTGTCAGCAATTTCGAAGGTAGCGTTGGGCCAACGGACGGGAAGGAAAGCCAGCCCCTCCTGCCAGCGCAGTTCCTCGCGGAAACGCGGATAGAGGCGCTCGAAGAGGGAGGGGGCCACCGGGGAGAGAAAGGCCATGCTCCAGGCGTCGATGATGCGGAAGTTCAGCGGAATGACCCAGTCCCGGTCTTCGCGGTAGGCGACCTGGAAGAGGCCCCCCTGCCGCCGGAGCATCCGCGCGCCCACCCAGCGGTTCCACTGCTCGATCAGCGGCTGATGGTCGGACTGATGGGCGGCATCGAACAGGAGCAGAGTAAGGACAGCGTGGGTATTGCAAGCAACGTAGATGGTGGCTGGCTCGCAGGTGACGCCGTGGCTCCGGTTGGTGGCCATCTGCTGGGTGAGGGCAGCGACGACTGAGGCGTGGTCGTGCTGGTAGCGATTGCCGGCTCCGTCGTCGAGGAGGAAGGGGCGGTCGAAGCGACCGTCATCGGCGAACCGTTCGTAGAGGCCAATCAGCTGGCCAAGATGGCCGCTATACTGGACGTTGTGGGGGGCAACGGGATCGCGCCGAGCGCCGGCTGCTACCCAGTAGCGCCAGACTGGCGGCTGCAGGAACCGCTCGATCAGGGCGGCCAGGGCGTTCGCGGTGGGGTGACGGTAGGCGGGCCAGCGCTCGCCCAGCGCCGCCAATGCGGCTCCCTGGAAGGCGATCTGAAAGCGCAGGCCGAAGTTCGCTGCCTCATTGCGGGCAGGGGTATAGGCCGTCCAGTCCCACTGGGGACGGTGCGCAGCAGCAAGGAGATAGCGGAACAGCGCGCGCTCAGCCGGCGCTGTGGCGTGCCGTTCCCGAGGCAGCGTGGCCACGCCGATCCTCCGGGGGAACCTTGCGCCGAGATTATAGTCCAGCCACCAGGCGGCCCCGCTGCCCCGGCAGGAACGCGTGAGCGGTGAGGCTGCTTCCCCTCCGGCTGGTACGCTGGCTGTTCGAACTGCTCTATGGGCCGCTCGCGCCGACCTACGACTGGGTCAGCCGGGTGTTCTTCCTCGGTCAGTGGGCGCACTGGCAGCGCGCGGCGCTCAGCGAGGTCAGCGGCCGAGTGCTCGAAGTTGGCGCGGGGACGGGCGCCCTCCAGGCCGAAGCAGTCCGCCGTGGCCTCGACTGGGTCGCGCTTGACCGCTCGCCCGCGATGGTCCGGCTGGCGCGCCAGCGCTTTCACCCCCTGGCGCCACCCGCCCTCCTCCTCGCCGACGCTACTGCCCTGCCGCTCAAAGCGGGCCAGGTCGATTGGGTGGTCAGCACCTTCCCGAGTGAGTACATCGTGGCACCGGCCACGGGCAAGGAGCTGGCCCGGGTGCTCCGCCCCGACGGGGGGATCGTGGTCGTGCTCGCAGGGGTGCTCCGGCCGGATGGCCCGCTCGGTTGGCTGCTCGACCAGCTGCACCAGCTAGTCCTGGGCAGCCACGGGCAGCTTCCCTCGCTACCGGCCCCACCGGGCTTCTCCTGGCAGCCACGCTGGGTGGCGAGCCCACGCGGGCGAGCGCTGGTGCTGGTGGGACGGCGACTGGAGAGGAGCCTGGCTCCTGCCGAAGATCTCCGGTGAAGAGCTGCCGGGCAGCCGTCACCACCCAGGAGTACGAGCCAGTTCATGCGCCGGGTACCTGTTTCGCGCCTGCGCCCGGGCGATGTGGTTGGGGTCACGATTCGCAACGAACGCGGCGATATTCTCCTGCGCGAGGGGGTGACGCTCACCGCCGAATTGATCGCTTCGCTACAGCGGCGGCGTCACTTTGCTGTCTACGTGCGGGATGGGATCGTCGATGATGTCATCCCGCACGATATCGTCTCCGAACGGGTACGTGCGGTCACCATTCGGCACATCAGCGACCTGTTCGAACTGGGGCCATCTCTCAATGGCGAAAGCCAACCCGCGCGCAAGGCGGTCCGGCTGCGGGAGCACCGCATCCATCGCCTGGTCGAGCGCGTGCGCGCCGATGTCGACCTGATCTTGAATGAAGTGCTCGACCGCGACACTATCACCGGCATCACCGCCCTCAAGAGCTACGACGACTACACCTTCAGCCATTCGGTCGACGTGGCGGTGGTGGCGATTCTGATCGGGCGGACCCTGCGTCTGGGCAGGGATGAGCTGAACCAGCTGGCGCTCGGCTCGCTGCTCCATGATATCGGCAAGATGTTCATCCCGGAGGCGATCCTCAACAAGCCAGGGCCGCTGACCGATGAGGAGATGGCGACAATGCAGTCGCATACCGTCCGCGGGTTCCAGTACCTGGTCGAGCATGAGATTGGCGACTTTGTGGCGAATCACATCGCCTTCCAGCACCATGAGCGCCAGGATGGTACGGGCTATCCGCGTGGCCTCCGCGGCACCAATCGGCTGCGGCGCGGGCAGCACGACTGGTTCAACCGCGAGCGGATCCATCCCCTGGCTGAGATCGCCGCCGTGGCCGATGTCTACTCGGCGCTTGCCTCCGACCGACCGTACCGGGCCGCGATGGCACCCGAGCAGGTGGCAACCGTGATCCGGCAGATGGCCGGTCACCACCTTAACCAGGAGGTTGTGGCGGCCTTTGCCCTGACGATCCCGGTCTTTCCGATCGGGGCGCCGGTCCGGCTCGAGGGAGGACGCTACGATGGCTACCAGGGGGTCGTGGTGGAGAACCGGCCGGGCGCTCTCGATCGCCCGGTCGTGCGGCTGACGAGTGATGCCCAGGGCCACCTTCTCGAACCGGACGACTTCGATACTGCCTTCGATCCGGACTGTCGACTGGTCACCCCGCCGGCGTCGCTGGCGGCACCGCTCTCGGCCGTCGGATGAGGATCGCGAGTGAGCGTTCGGCGAGCGGGTACTGGGCTGCTGTCCACTCCCCGCTCGCCTCGGGGTGCGCGCTATCGGCGAAGCGCTCCCAGTCGCCCGCCACCGCTGGGAGCTGGAAGGAGACCGGCTCCGCCCCCGAATTCATCAGGACCAGCACGGTATCCCCCGTCACCGGGTCGCCATGCTCATCCAGCTCATTGAGCGATTCGCCAGCGAGCAGCATCCCAAAGGCGTGCAGGTCGGCGCGGCGCCAGTCGTCGGCCGTCATCTCCTGACCGTCAGGCCGAAGCCAGGTGATATCTTTCGGGTCGCGGCCGTTCGGCGAGCTGCCGCGGAAGAACGTCTGGCGGCGCAGGACTGGCTGCTGCTGCCGTAGCCGGACTAGCTTCCGGGTCCAGGCCAGCAGCTGTTCCTGCCAGGGTTCCAGCTCCCAGTCGACCCAGCTGATCGGGTTGTCCTGGCAGTAGGCGTTGTTGTTCCCCTGCTGGGTGCGACCAATCTCGTCGCCCGCCAGGATCATGGGCACACCGCTCGAAACGAGCAAGGTCGCCAGAAAGTTCCGCCGCTGGCGCTCGCGCAGCGCCACGATGGCAGGGTCGTCGGTTGGGCCTTCCTGGCCGCAGTTCCAACTCAGGTTGGAGTCGGTACCGTCGCGGTTTCCCTCGCCGTTGGCCTCGTTGTGCTTCTGGTTGTAGGAGACGAGGTCGGTCAGGGTGAAGCCATCGTGGCAGGTGACGAAGTTGATCGACGCCCACGGGTGGCGACCGTCAGCCTGGTAGAGGTCACTGGAGCCGGTTAGGCGGTAGCCCATCTCTGGCGCCAGGCCAGCATCTCCCCGCCACCAGGCCCGCACGCTGTCGCGGTAGCGCCCGTTCCACTCCGCCCAGAGCACCGGGAAGCGCCCGACTTGGTAGCCATCCTCGCCAAGGTCCCACGGCTCGGCGATCAGCTTCACCCGCGAAACGACCGGGTCCTGATGGATGACATCGAAGAACGAGCCTAAGCGGTCGACATGGTACTCTTCGCGGGCGAGGGTGCTCGCGAGGTCGAAGCGGAAGCCATCGACGTGCATCTCTTCGACCCAGTAGCGCAGGGAGTCCATGATCAGCTGGAGCACCTGGGGATGGCGACTATTGAGGGTGTTCCCGCAGCCAGTGTAGTCGAGATAGAAGCGTGGATTCCCCGGCACCAGTCGGTAGTAGGTGGGGTTATCGATGCCGCGAAACGAAAGGGTCGGCCCCAGGTGGTTGCCTTCCCCGGTGTGGTTGAAGACGACGTCCAGGATCACTTCGATGCCGGCAGCGTGGAGCGCCTTCACCATCTGCTTGAACTCGCGGACCGGATTGCCCTCCCGACGATTGCAGGCGTAGCGAGCCTCCGGCGTGAAGTAGTTGATGGTGTTGTAGCCCCAGTAGTTGACCAGCCCCCGCTCGACCAACCAGCGGTCGTCGATGAAGGCATGGACGGGGAGCAGTTCGACCGCCGTGATCCCCAGCTCCTGGAGGTAGCGGATGACCGGCTCGCAGGCCAGGCCCAGGTAGGTACCGCGGAGCTCCGGCGGGACTGCCGGATGGAGCTTGGTGAACCCCTTGACGTGCAGCTCGTAGATGATCGTCCGGTTCCAGGGGGTCTCCGGGCGACGATCCTGCCCCCAGTCGAAGGCGGGGTCAATCACGAGCCCCTTCGGAACGGCCGTGGCATCGTCGCGGTCGTCGCGGGTAAGGTCATCCCGCCCCCGGGGGTAGCCGAAGACGGGGCCACGCCAGTTGACCTCTCCCTCGAGGGCTCGGGCGTAGGGGTCGATGAGGAGCTTTTGGGGATTGAAGCGGAGCCCTTGCTGGGGGCAGTAGGGACCGTGGACCCGGTAGCCGTAGCGCTGCCCCGGTCCGATCCCGGGCAGGTAGCTATGCCAGACGTGCCCGGTCCGCGCAATCAGGGGGAAGCGTCGTTCCTGCTCACCATCGAACAGGCACAGCTCCACCTGCTCCGCGTGCTCGGAGTAGAGCGCGAAGTTCGTTCCGGTGCCATCCCAGGTGGCACCGAGGGGGTAGGGTTTTCCGGGCCAGATTGCTCCCATCTTCTGTGCTACTTATGCTCCCGCGAGCTTCGCCGGATTTCGCCAGCCGCCGCGGGATGGCGTACACTGTTGGCGTGGAAAACGGTCGCGCCGCGCTCTGGACCATGGTCGGAGTCGCCGTGGGGTTCAAGCTCTTCGGCGCCGCCTTGATCCTGCTCCACGACAGCTCGCCCGGGGCCTGGGCGTTCGTGGCGGCGACCCACTGGCCGTTTGTGCTCCCACTCGCTCTTCCTCTGCTCGCCCTGCTGCCGCTGCTGGCCTGGTGGTGGCGGCTGGCGCGCGTTCGCGCCAAGCGGCGGCGGCTGATCGCAGCAGAGTGGCGCGAGGAAGACCTGCCGACGACCCCCTACTTGGACCGCTGACACGCTGGCGTCAGCCCCGAGCACGCGCGAGCCACCTCAGCGGTCCTGGGAGGTAGGGGTGGGAAGCGGTGTGGGCGGGGTGGGCCGCTGCCGACGGATCCCAGGAAGCAGCCGCTGAGCGAGCGCCTTGGCCTCCTCGATGAACCGCCCAACCAGCTCCCGCGGGGGCGGCGCCTGGTGTTCGAAGTAGTACTGGGCCGATTTCCCCTCGACGTAGGTAGCGGTAAACGCGATCGCCACCTTCGGGACGATCCCCAGCCCGAAGGGCGCAAAGCCCGCCAGCTGACGCGCCAGGCTCCGCCAGAGGTAGGCTGCCCCCAGCACCGAAAGGACTTCGGTGAGCAGCGCTTTCTTGTCGTTCAGCGGGCGGCCGTAGATCGCCGCCAGCTTGTAGATCAAGACCAGCTGGTTTTTGGTGAGCAGCACCAGCTCGGCGGCACCCGCCAGGAACGGCCCGAGCGCTGGCAACAGGTCCGGCAGGTTGCTGAGGGCGGCGAGCTGAGCGTTCAGCACGGAGTAGGCCCGCACCTGATGGTTCGCTGCCGCCTCCCGCAGGGCGGGAAGCCGTCGCCCGATCCCCACCGCCTCGAGCGGGAGCCGCTCGATGATGGCGGGGCCCAGTGTGGCGACGACCGTCTCCGCCCACAGGTTCGCCAACTCGAGCGTGTCTGCGCTCTGATAGCCAGGGGTGATCAGGTCCACCAGCAGCTGCCTGCCCTCCCGCCGGAGCCGGAGCTCCAACGCGGGTGAGGGCACGTCGTGGCCAACCAGCCCGGGCTCACTCCCGGCGGCGAGCGCTTCGATCACGGCCTGGCGCTCGGCCGGGCTGGCGCCCGTTACTGCCAGGCGGACCACTCGCTCCAGGCTGGCATCGACCTCGGCGAAGCCGCTCTCACGTAGCAGCCCCCAGACCGTCGCCAAGGTTCCCAGGCCGAACACCATCGTGCCTTCCTCCCCGGGGCAGCAACCGTTCCATCCAGACCTGCGGGCCAGTATACCGCCTCCCCCCCACCAGTTCCGCTTGCTCGCGCGGAGCCACCCCAAAAATTCTACTGCGAGATGGCTGCTCCTGCCCGCTTCTCGAAGCGACGGAAAACCTGTTTCCGGATGAAGAAAGCAGGTATACTGTGCACGCGTCAGCGGAGCGGTAGTCCTCGGAAACGAGCGGCTCAGCGTGGGGCACCGGTGGACTACACCCTGGGAGGACGGAGATGGACATGGTGCGCACGGTGGCGCTGCTGACGGCCCTCCTTGCCGTTGCCTGCTCGCCCGCGGCGCCCCCACCGGCCGGTCAGACCACGCCTCAGGAGCGGCGCGCGGCTGACCAGAAGCTGACGATCGCGGTCAAGGGGATCTTCGGCAACCCCACCCCGCAGTCGTCGGCGACTTTGCATTTCGTGTACTACCCCCTCTACGACAACCTCACCGCCATTGTGGGAAACTACGAAGTCCGACCGTGGGTCGCCGAGCGCTGGGAGCTGCGCGACGACAAGACCTGGCGCTTCATCCTGCGGCGCGACCTCACCTGGCCCGATGGCAGCCGGCTGACCGCCCGCGATGTGGCCTTTACGTTGGAGACCGTGCTCCAGCAGCGCTGGCCCCAGCAACCCTATTTCACCTCGGTGAGCGCCGTCACGGTGGTCGATGACTTCACCGTCGACCTGGCGCTCGAGCAGCCGGACATGAGCATCCCCGCAGCGGGGAACTTTCTCTGGATCATCCCGCGGGACTATTTCCTGCGCGTCGGCTTCGATGGCTTCGTTGCCAATCCGGTCGGGAGCGGACCGTACGAGCTCGTGACTTTCCGCACCGCCGACCGTGTCGTCTATCGCAAGCGTGCCACGCCGCACGCTTTTCGCCAGGCGGTGGCCGAGCAGTTGACCTACCAGGTGATCGCCGAGAATGCCCAGATCATCAACGGCCTGCGCACGGGCGCGGTGGACCTTGCGCTCGATGTGAACTTCACGGCTGACCAGGCGGAAACCCTCAAGAATGCCGGGATGGAGCTGCACGTCGGGCTGAGTACCCTCCAGTACATGGCCTTCCCGCAAGGGGTAGCCGAGCTGCGCGGCACGCCGCTCCGGGAGAAGCGCGTGCGGCAGGCGCTCTGGTACGCCGTGAACCGAGAAGCGCTCGCTACCACCCTCTACAAGGGCTACGCCAAGCCGGCGATCTCGGTAGCTGTCCCCGACACCCCCTATCATGACCCCACGATCCCGGTGCCGCCCTACGACCCCGCGCGGAGCCGACAGCTTCTCGCTGCCGCAGGCTACCCGAACGGGTTTCGGCTGCCGGCCGGGCTGGGCTATAACACCGCCTTCACCACCCAGGATGTCATCGTGGCACTCCAGGCGGACCTGCGCGCCGTGGGCGTGGAGTTCGACGTGGTGGCCAACGAGCGGGCGGTGGCAGTCGATAAGGCCTACGGGCGGAACAACCTGCAGAAAGAGGATATCTGGGTGGCGCGGCAGGGCGACCCGCTTGGGTTCGGGGGGAGCCGCACGTTTATCGGCTGCGGCAAGCCGGTGGGGGACCCCTCGGCGCTCTACTGGTGCAGCCCCGAATGGGATCGGCTGATGGATGCTGCCTACGCTGAGAAGGACGAGCAGCGCCGGGCGGAGCTCCTCAAACGCGCGGCCCGGCTCCAGGTTGAGGAGGCAGTCTACCAGGCGCTGTACGTCGAGCCCCTCTTTGCGGCGGCACGCGAGAATATCCGTGGCTTCCGGCCCGTCCACCCGCTCTACTACCACCTGGATTCGGCCTATCGAATCGAATAGAGCGGTCAGCTCTCTAGCGAGCGGGGAACGTCGAGCGAGGGGCCAGCGGGAGTGCTGCGTACCTCGGCGCGGATCGCGCTCTGGAGGAGATGGATGTGCTCAGCCAGGCGCAGGACCCGCTGGAGGCTATCGGTAATCAGCTCGCGCAGCTCCGGGGAGAGCCCTTCCTGCTCCTCCAGCAGGGAGAGCGAACCGACCGCAAGCTGGATGTCGTTGTTGATGCGATGGGCGAGCTCACGCGCCGCGAGCAACACCCCTTCCAGACGCGACTGCTGGCGGAGCAGGTCCTCCTGGACCCGCTGGGCGCGTCGGCGTTCGATGGCATAGCGGGTAGCGCGGAGCAGCGCCGGGCCATTGTACCGCCCCTTGACGAGGTAGTCCTGAGCGCCAGCCTGCACCGAGGCGAGCGCCAGCTGTTCATCAGCCAGGCCACTCAGCACCAGGATGGGGGTCTCTGGCGTGGCAGCCTGGATGCGGGTGAAGCTCTCCATCCCCTGGCTGTCGGGCAGCGAAAGATCGAGCAGGACCACATCGAAGGTGTGGTCGACCAGGCGGGCTAATCCCTCGGCGAGGGTGGTGGCGACGTCGAGCTGGAGCCGGGGCAGCAGAGGGTCGCCATCGCGGACGAGCTCCCGCAGGAGGCGGACGTCGGCCGGGTTGTCTTCGATGAGGAGGATGCGGACCTGCTCTTCGCTCATGGCTGGACCCGACTGGGGAGGAGCGCCCTACTGAACCAGAACTCCTCCAGGGAATGGAGCATCGTCGTGAATTCGTCTAGGGCAATCGGCTTGACCAGGTAGGCGTTGGCATAGGCGCGGTAGCAGGCCTGGACGTCGTACGGGTCCCGCGAAGTCGTCAGGACGACCACCGGGAGCATCCGGAGCGCCTCAGTCGTTTTGACCGCCCGCAGCACGGCATAGCCATCTACCTTTGGCAGGTTGAGGTCGAGCAGGACGAGGTCGGGTCGAGGGACATCGCGGTAGTGGCTGCGGCGGAACAGGTAGTCGAGCGCTTCGGCACCGTCGGGGGCGACGTCCAGCTCGATCCCAAGCGGGCTCTCGCGCAAGGTCTCGCGGGTCAGGAGAACGTCTACCGGATTGTCCTCCACCAGCAGCACCCGGTAGCGTTCCATGCTCACTCCTGCTCCTCCACTGCGGGTAGCGTGAAGCAAAAGGTCGCGCCAGCGCCGAGCCTCGACTCCACCCAGACCTGCCCGCCGTGGCGCTCGACAATCCCTTTGACCACCGCCAGCCCCAGCCCGGTCCCATTGTGCTCATTCTGCCCGTGGAGGCGCTGAAAAAGCTCGAAGATCCGCTGGTGGTACTCCGGCGCAATCCCGATGCCATTATCGCTCACCCGGAACTCCCACCAGCGACCGGCCCGCTGGGCGCTGATGGTGATCGCGGGCGGGGCTGCGCTCCGGTACTTGAGGGCATTACTGATCAGGTTCTGGAACACCTGGACGAGCTGGGAGCGGTTGGCGCGGACCGGTGGGAGGGGGGCGCTCTGGATGGTGGCGCCCGTCTGGATGATCTGCCGACTGAGGTTGGCGAGCGCCTGGTCGAGCGCCTCGCCACTGGCCACTACCTCCAGCGCCAGCGCCGTACCGACCAGCCGGGAGTAGAGCAAGAGGTCGTTGATGAGGCGGCTCATCCGTTCGACCGCGCTCTGGATGTAGTCCAGGAACTCGTCGGCATCGCTCTCGAGCCGGCCTCGGTAGCGTCGGCTCAGCAACTGGCTGAAGCCCGCGATCGAGCGTAGCGGTTCCTGGAGGTCGTGAGCAGCGACCGAGGCAAACCGCTCCAGCTCGGCGTTCGCCCGCAGCAGCTCGGCCAGCTGCTGGCGCACCTGCTGCTCGCGCTGGGCGAGCTGACAAGCCATCCACTCCAGCGTCCGCGCAAGCTCGCCGATCTCATTGGCGGGGTAGCCAGTCGCCCTGGCCGCGGCAAAATCGCCGGTGGCAATCCGGCGGGTCGCGGCGATCAAGCGTGCGAGAGGGCGGCTGATGAAATATCCCACCCCAAGCCAGAGAATTGTCACGCCGGTGGCGGTGGCGAGCGCAAGGAAAGCAAGGTTGCGCTGAAAGCCGCTCGTGGCGAGCGCGTACACCTCCTCGACCGGCTCGCCCAGCATCAGCACCCCCCCGTTGGTCCACCGCAGCGGGGTGATCGCGTAGAGCCAACGCACGCCGTCTAACCCGGTGGCTTCGAGGGTGCCACTCCCGAGCGCGAGGGCGCGCTCTGTCAGCGCTTGGTCGCGAACGTTCTGGCCGACGTAGCGGGCTGGATCGGGGTAGCGGTAGGCGACGGTGCCGGTGGGGTCGAGGATGAGGACGGTCGCCCGAGGAGGAAGCTCCAGCACTTCCTCCGGGGGCTCGAGAGCAGCCGTGGCCACCCAGACGACCAGTGCCCCAGCCGGGGTACGTTCGCTCGTGCCCAGTGGCAGGACCATCGGCAGGCAGAGGCCACCCTCGAACGTGAATTCGACTGGCCCCACGGCGAAGGTGCCACGGGCGAGCGCCGCCTGGAACCACGGCTGGCTCTCGGGCGCTGCGCGCACCCCCCACGCGGCCGCACAGAGGACCGTGCCATCCGCCCCGAGCCGGGCGAGCCCGAGGTACTCCGGCCGGCTAGCGACGACCCGGGTGAGCAGCTCATCGCAGCGGGCGGGGTCCCCAGCGCGCACGTCCTCGCTCAGGGCAAGCAGTTCCAGCATCTCCCGAATGCTCGCGAGCTGTTGCTCGTGGCGGGCTGCCAGGGCGCGCCCGAGGCGGGTGAGGTCGGTGCGGGCGCCTTCCTCGGCCTGCTGGCGCTGGACCAGGCCCACTGCGGTGAGGATGCTCACGACTGCCATCTCAGTAACCAGGATGATGAGCAGCACCTGGCGGCGCAGGCTGAGCCAGCCGCTCCCCCAGCGCCGAGAAGGGCCCACCGTGCGCTCTCCGGGTGCGGGTATCACGAACGGTCTCGTAACTATAGCATCGGCACCCACGCAGGAGGAAAAGAGCAGGCTGTATACTCCAAGCATGGCGCTCCTGTCGCGTCGCGCGCTTCTGGCGGCAGCAGCGAGCCTGGCGAGCGTCGCCTGTTTCCGGGAGCTGCCCCGTCCTCCCGCCCGCCAGGGAGAAGCGCGCTGGAGCCGAGGTGCGAGCGCTCCCTCGGCGCGTTCGGAAGTCGGCGGGGCTGCGATCGGTGGGGAGGTCTACGTTGTGGGCGGCCTGGGGCGGGACAGCCGCGGCGACTACACTAGCGATGCCCTCGAGGTCTACGACGTCGCAGCGGACCGCTGGTCGCTGGGAGCACCCCTGCCACGGCCGCTCCATCACCCGGGGGTGACAGCACTCGACGGCCTGCTCTACGTGGTCGGGGGTTACACCCCTGAGTGGGCGCCGCTGGCGACCGCCTTCCGCTACGACCCCGCGACCGACCGCTGGGAGACCTTACCGCCGCTCCCGACCGCCCGCGGGGCCCTGGTGGCCGTCGCAGCGGCTGGCAAGGTCTGGGCGATCGGTGGACGTGCAGCGGGCGACGTGACTGCCGTGGAAGCGTTCGACCCCCGAGAGGGGACGTGGCGCCGCTTCCAGGCGATGCCAACCCCCCGCGACCACCACGCTGGTGGCGTGATCGACGAGCGGATCTACGTGGCAGGCGGGCGGTTGGACGGCCGCGGGAACCTCGATGCCTTTGAGGTCTACGACCCCGCGACCGACCGCTGGGAAACTTTACCGCCGCTCCCGACCGCCCGCAGTGGCATTGCGGCCGCCGTGCTGGGGGGGCGACTGTACGTCTTCGGGGGGGAAGGCGACCGGATCTTTGGGGAGAACGAGTCCTACCACCCGGCAAGCGGGAGCTGGAGCCGCGAGCTGCCGTTGCCCACACCCCGCCATGGCCTGGCCGCAGCGACCGTGGGCGAGGCGATCGCCGTCATCGCCGGGGGACCCCAGCCGGGCTATTTTGTCAGCGATATCGTCGAAATCTACTGGCCGGCGAGCCCGGAGCGGGTGTTCCTGCCGATCACCAACCGCTAGACCGTGGCATTCAGATAGCGGCTCACCACTGCCTCAGCAGGGGTGTAGGCACGCAGGAGCGTGCGGGGTCGCACCTCAGGCTCGACCAGGGCAGGGGTGGTGAGTACCCACAGGGCGTAGGAGAGCGGTTCGCTGGCGGCCGCGGGCAGCTGCGGCGGCAAGTCCACGGTAGCGCGCACCTGCAGCAGGCTGCCGAACGGTGGGGTCGCGCTCGTCATTCACCCTCCCAGGATGCTTATCGGCAGGGGTGGCCGGGGCTGAAGGGTGGCGAACCTCGCCAAAAGTAGAGCTTGACTTTAGGTAGAGTTTTGACTAGGATTAGGGGCGCGGAGGTGCACCATGCGACGGTCTCCCCTGACCATTGTCTATCTCACGGTCTTCATCGACCTGCTCGGGCTGGGCATCATCCTCCCAGTGCTGCCGTTCTACGCCCAGAGCTTCGGTGCCAGTGGTTTTGCCGTCGGTGCGACCCTCGCCCTCTACTCGGCGATGCAGCTGGTGTCCTCTCCGCTGTTGGGCGCCTTTTCGGACCGGGTCGGGCGGCGGCCAGTGCTGCTTGCGAGCCTGGCTGGCTCGGCGATCTCACTCGCGTTGACGGGGCTGGCGGGCTCGCTGCCGGTCCTCCTCCTTGCGCGGGCGCTCTCGGGGTTGTTCGGCGGCTCCATCGGGACAGCCCAGGCCTACGTCGCGGATGTGACCCCGCCGGCGGAGCGGGCCCGCGCCATGGGCCTGATCGGGGCGATGACTGGCCTCGGCTTCATCTTCGGGCCCGCGCTCGGCGCGAGCCTGAGCCAGTTCGGGCTGGGGACGGCCGCCTTCGTCGCGGCCGGGCTAGCAGCGGGGAACTTCCTCCTCGCCTGGTTCTTCTTGCCCGAATCGCGCCCGGCGGGTGTTGCCCCCCGACGACCAGTCTTCGCCTTCCTGCGGGTGGGTGAGGCGCTGGCGCACCCAGCGGTCGGGCGGCTGTTCGGCGCGATGTTCCTGGCGATGTTTGCCTTTGCGGGAGTACAAGCAACCTTCCCGCTGCTCGGCGCCCAGAACTTCGCCCTTACGGCCAGCAGCCTGGGGGTGGTGTTCGTTACCGTGGGGCTGGTCTCGGTGCTGATGCAAGGACTGCTCGTCGGGCGACTGACGAAGCGGTTTGGCGAGCGCACCCTGGCGTTCATCGGGCTGGGGGTCTTCGTCGTAACCTTGCTGACCCTCCCCCTGGTCCATAGCCTGACTGAAGCCCTGGCGGTGCTGGCTCTGCAATCGGTGGGCAGCGCCCTCTACAACCCCGCGCTCACGAGCCTCATCTCGCGCGAGGCCCCGCCAGATGAGAAGGGGAGCCTGCTCGGGCTGGGGCAGGCGTTTGGGGCGCTCTCGCGGGCGACCGGGCCGTTCGTGGCGGGCTTCCTGTACGACTACGGCAGTGCGCTGCCGTTCTTGGTGGGCGCCCTGCTCGTGGCTATTGGAATTGCGGTTCTCGTGCGTCTGCCAGCGCCGGCAGACGTGCTCGCTCCGCAGCCGGCCGACTGAGCCGTCGGCCCTTCCTCCCTCTTTTCCCGGGTACGGCTTTGCCAGCGTGGGCGACCGTACCCGTTCCATTTGCTCCGGGCAAGCCGGGCAGCCCATAATCGGGCATATCCCTCTTCTCGCAGCGCATCCTGCCCACGCGAAGTAAGGATCAGACGATGCTCAAAAGCCATCCCTGCGGGGCACTGACCATCGCGGAGGTCGGTCAGACCGTTACCCTGGCGGGCTGGGTCCACCGGCGGCGTAACCACGGTGGCCTGATCTTTGTGGACCTGCGCGACCGCTCGGGCCTGGTCCAGGTGGTCTTCAACCCGGCCGAATCCGAGGCTGCCCACGCGACCGCCGACCGGCTGCGCGCGGAGTACGTCGTCCAGGTAACGGGCGAGGTCCAGCGGCGCCCCCCGGGCACCGAGAACCCAGCGCTTGCGACCGGCGCGATCGAGGTGCAAGCGCAGCAACTCCGTATTCTCGCTGAGGCGCGCACGCCCCCGATCGCTATCAACGAAGAGGTCGAGGTCGATGAGGCGCTGCGGTTGAAGTACCGCTACCTCGACCTGCGCCGGCCCAAGATGCTGGCCAATTTCATCCTACGCCACCGCCTGGTCAAGGCGATCCGCGACCTGATGGATCAGGAGGGCTTCCTCGAAATCGAGACGCCCATCCTGAACAAGAGCACTCCCGAAGGCGCCCGCGACTTCCTCGTGCCCAGTCGGCTCCACCCCGGCTGCTTCTACGCGCTGCCGCAATCGCCCCAACAGATGAAACAGCTGCTGATGGTGGCCGGCATCGAGAAGTACTTCCAGATTGCGCGCTGCTTCCGCGACGAGGACCTCCGGGCCGACCGTCAGCCGGAGTTCACCCAGCTGGACATCGAGATGAGCTTCGTCGAGCAGGAGGACGTGCTCCAGCTGGCCGAGCGGGTGATCACGGCGGCCGTCCGCCGGGTCTGCCCGCAGAAGCGTCTGCTTTCGCCGTTCCCCCGCCTGAGCTATGCCGAGGCGCTCCGGCGCTTCGGGAGCGACCGGCCAGACCTTCGCTTTGGGCTGGAACTGGTCGACGTGAGCGACCTGGCGGTAGGGAGTGAGTTTGGCGTGTTCAGCACCGCCCTGGCTGAAGGCGGCGTCGTCTGGGGGCTGAAGGTGCCGGGCGGAGCTGCCTTCTCGCGCAAGCACGTCGACGAGCTGGCTGAGATCGCGCGTCGCGCGGGGGCGCGTGGGCTGGTCACCCTGGTGCGCGAGGCGGAGGGGCTGCGTTCGCCGAGTGCGCGGTACCTGGGAGAGGGGCGGATGGCGGCGCTGGCCGAGCGGCTAGCGCTGGCCCCGGGTGACCTTGCTGGCATGGTGGCAGCGCCGCTGGAAGTGGCAGCCGCCGCCCTCGGCAGCCTCCGCAGCGAGCTTGGCCGTCGGCTCGGCCTGGCAGACCCGCGGACCCTGGCCTTCTGCTGGGTCGTGGACTTCCCCGCCTTCGAATGGAAGGAGCAGGAGCAGCGCTGGGACGCTGTCCATCATCCGTTCACCGCCCCGAAGCCGGAAGACCTGCCCCTGCTGGAAGGGGAGGATCTCTCGCGCGTGCGTGCCGCCCAGTACGACCTGGTCTGCAACGGCCACGAGCTGGGAGGGGGGAGCATCCGCATCACCGACCCGGAGTTGCAACGACGGATCTTCCGCATCATGGGGAACTCCGAAGAGACCGTCCGCCGCCAGTTCGGCCACCTGCTGACGGCCTTTGAGTATGGCGTGCCACCGCACGGCGGCATCGCGATCGGGATTGACCGGCTAACGATGCTGCTGGCCGATGCGCCCAACATTCGCGAGGTGATCGCCTTCCCCAAGACCCAGTCGGGGACCGACCTCCTCTTCGAAGCGCCAGCGCCGGTCGACCCGGCCCAGCTGGAAGAGCTGCACATCCGCCTGGCGGTGCCGGAGGAGGCGTGAGCGGCCTGCGGGCGCTCGCCGAGTTCGCGGCTCGCTTTGACCTCGCGGCTGCGCCGAAGGAGGTGGTGCAGGAGGGGCGGCGCCAGCTGCTCGATACGGTTGGGGTGATCATCGGGGGCGCCAGCGTGCCCGAGGTGCGGGCCCTGGCGGCGATCGAAGCGCGTGACCCGGGCCCGGCAACCTTCCTCGGCCAGGACGGCTGGGCAGCCGCCGAGGCGGCTGCCCTGGTGAATGCCACCGCTGGGGTGTGGCTGGACTACGACAGTGGCCAGCGGGCTTCGGGGAGCCACCCGGCTGTTCACGTGGTGCCAGCCGCACTCGCCATTGCCGAGGAGGTTGGGGCCAGTGGCGCTGACCTCTTGAGCGCGGTGATCGTGGGCTGTGAAGTTGGGGCGCGGATGGGTGCAGCAGCCGGCCGCTTGCATCCCCTCCTCTCACCCCACGGCAGCTGGCCAGTGCTGGGGGCGGCAGCGGCGGTAGCGCGCCTGCTCGGGTTTGATGGAGCGCAGCTGGCGGCAACCCTGGAAGTGGCCTCCTCCCTGACGCTCCTCACCTCGACCGGCCTCCACACGGCGGGGGCGAATGGGCGCCACCTCCAGGCTGGCCTGGGTGCTCAGCGGGGGATTGTGGCGGCGCGCCTGCAGGCGGCTGGCGTCACCGGCGACCCGGAGGGCTGCCAGCAGGTCTTCGGGCGCCTGGTCACCCCCACATTCAACACTCGGCGGCTCACGATCGACCTCGGGCGGCAGTGGGAGTTCTTGCGCGGCTACTACAAGCCGTATGCCTGTGCTCGGGTCACGCACGCGGCGATCGATGCTCTCCTCGCAATCCGACGCCAGCGGGCGGCGCTGGGGATCCACGCTGAGGATGTGGTGGCGATCGAGGTGGCGACCTTTGCAGCGGCGGCGGCCCTGGCAGACCCGCACCCGACTTCGGAGCTGGCGGCCCGCTTCTCCCTGCCCTACATCCTGGCGGCGACCTGGGTCCGGGGGGATGCCGGGCCCGCGAGTTTCGCCACCACCATCCGCCGTCATCCGGCGGTCCGCCGCCTGGCCGAGCGCATTCGGCTCCGCGAGGACCCCGAGTATACTGCGCTCACCCCGGAGTACCGCCCGGCGGCTGTGAGCGTCCAGTTTCGCGATGGCACCTCCCTCACGGTGGAGCGGCTTAACGCCAGCGGCGAGCCGGACGACCCGCTGCTCCCGCTCTGGCTGGAAGAGAAGTTCGATGGCCTGGTCGCTCCGGTGCTGGGTCGGGAGCGTGCCCAGCACCTCCGCCAGCAGCTGCTCCAGGTCGAGCAGGTCCCCACTGTGGCCGAGCTGACCACTCTCGCCATCCCACCCCGTCCTTGACCTGCGCGCTCGGCGACGCCGTGCCCCCTTCCGCGAGCAACAAGGACTGCTCCCCCGCAGCGTTGGCCATGCGGGTGGCGCGGGCTTCCCCCGGCTGCCTGCCTAACTGCTACCGTCTGCCCGCTCGCTCCGCTAGCATCGGCGGGAGAAGGGGGCAGTGATGGCAGGCACGTTCCAGGACGGCTCACCGCTACGGGGCCGGTACTGCCTGGTCAGGCTGGTGAGCAGCGACCCAAGCAGCGATAGCTATCAAGCCGTCGACGGCACGAGCGGGACGACGGCACTCGTCCAGGTAGTCCGGCCAGCTGCGACACCGACAGCGGCTGCCCGTGAACGTCTGCTGAATGAGCTGGGGCGGGCGCAGGCCATCACCGTGCCGGCGCTCTTGCCAGTTCTCCAGGTGGGGGTCGATGATGAGCGAGTGGTGATCGTGCGCCCCTGGCCAGCCGGGGTCTCGCTCGCCGTCCGCCTTGCGGCCGGGCCAGTGCCGCTCCCGTGGGCGGTCAGCGTGGTACGGGCAGCGCTCCAGGCGGTTCGCGCAGCCGACGCAGCCGGGCTTGCCCACCCAGGGCTGACCCTCGCCAATATCTTCGCTACCGATGATGGCCAGGTGATGGTCGGCGATGGCGGTCTCCTGTTGCTACCGGCGGCGCGGGTCTTGCCGGCGCTCGCGGATACTGATGCGGCGGGCACCGCTCCTCGCGCGCCCGAGCTGGCGCCGGGCGAGCGAGCGACCAGTGTTGCCCAGCAGTTTGCGGCCGCGGCGATTGTGACCCGGCTAGTCAGTGGCCAGTGGCCAGCGCGTGATCCCGCTGCACCCTGGCGATGGTCCCTTCCCCCGGGACTCCCTCCCGCGCTCAGCCGCGCCGTCAGGCGGAGCCTCGCACTCGCCCCTCACGACCGGGGCAGCCCGGACGCGTTGCTCCAGTCGCTGGCGGCTGCGGGCGCGGCAACCGGGCCAGGGAAACGTCGCGTGCTGCGCTGGGGCTGGTTGACAGCGGCGGTGCTCGTGGCTGTCGTGTGGGGTGCTGTGCAGATCGCTCGGCTGACTGCAGCGAGCGCGGCCAGTGATGTCCTCCCGGAAGCGCCAGCCGAGGCCGCCGTGCCGGTGGGAACCCCTACGGTGGCACCGTCCCGAGTGGCTGCGCTGGTCGCCTCCGCTCCGAGCACGGAGGAGGTCCGCGCGCAGGCTGACCGCTGTTGGGGGGTCGACTGGCCGTGCGCGATCGCCGCGCTTAGCCAGCTGAGCGTCCGTGAGCCCGCTGACTCTGCGCTTCGTGCCCAGCTGGCAACCGCTTACCTGAACGCTGGGCTTGCCCAGGCCGAGGCCGGGGCGGTGGCTGAAGCGGAAGCGACGTTTGCGGCCGCGCTCGCCATCGACCCCACCCAGGCGCTCGCGCGGCGCGCCCAGCAGGTAGCCGCGCGCTACCAGGAGGGCGCTCACGCCTACGATCTGGGCGACTGGAGGACAGCCGAAGCGGCGTTCCGCGAGGTGGTGGCGAGTGGAATGCCATTCGGTCGGGCACGCGAGCTGCTGGCGGCGAGCCTCGTGAATGGGGGAGTGCACGCCTGGCAGGACGGCGACTACGCGCACGCGACTGCCCGCTGCGCCGAAGCCAGCCAGGTAGTGGGCGCGCCTGCTGAGCCCTGTCGGGGCGCGCTGGCAGCAGCACCACCTTCAGCCGGACGGGCAGCACCACCTTCCCGACCCTCCCCCCTCGCGCTTGCACCCCCTCCTCTCCTGACTGCAGCGCCGCCGCCCATCATCATCGTACGCGTGCCGCCACCGCGCCAGCGTACCGTTTGGCTGCCCTGAGGGCGCTCGCTACTCGACTTCGACCCGCGGGGGGCGAGGGGTGGTCGAGGACTGCTGCTGTTCGAGGCGCTCGATCAGGGCATCCAGCACGCTCCGCACGGCAAGCAGCCCTTCCCGTTGCATCTGGTTGAGGTGGCGGCGGGTCTCCCCGGGCAGCCAGAACAGCGGGTCGAAGGACTCGATACGCACGCGGGGGAGCTGCGGTGTGCGCGGGACCCGAATGCGGATGACGTATTCGCGCTCCTCAGCGGAGGGCTGGCTGGTGTTCATGACGGCTCCTTTGGGCAGCTCGATGCCTGCATTCAGTTTAACCCCCTGGCAAGCTGCTGTGCCGCCCGGATGGTACCGGCCTAGGCACGTAGCTATCTTTAAAGGCGACAGCAACAGCGTGCCCGTTGAACGGCCTGGACCCACCGCGCTTCGGGTAGAGCCCCAGCCCGCATCTGGTAGGCCGGAGTGCTCCTTCCGGTCGGAGAATGTGGACCCATGCCCAAGCGACCTGGACTTTCCACCACGGCGGCCGACCCGCTGTGGTACAAGGATGCCATCATCTACGAGGTGTACGTTCGGGCCTTTCGCGATTCCAACCGCGATGGCACCGGGGACTTCCGTGGCCTGATCTCCAAGCTGGACTATATCCAGGAGCTGGGGGTCACGGCGATCTGGCTGCTTCCTTTCTTCCCCTCGCCGCTCCGCGACGGCGGCTACGACATTGCGGACTATACCAATGTCAAGCCGGAGTATGGGACGCTGCGCGACGTCCGCCAGTTCATCGAGGAAGCCCACCGGCGGGGTATCCGGGTGATCTTCGAGCTGGTCGCAAACCACACCTCAGACCAGCACCCCTGGTTTCAGCGCGCGCGCCGGGCGAAGCCGGGCTCCGTCTGGCGCAACTTCTACGTCTGGAGTGATACCCCCGAGAAGTATCCGGGCGTCCGGATCATCTTCAAGGACTTCGAGACTTCCAATTGGGCCTGGGACCCGGTCGCGCAAGCCTATTACTGGCACCGCTTCTACTCCCACCAGCCCGACTTGAACTACGACAATCCGCGGGTCCGCCGCGAAATCCAGCGCGTGGTCGACTTCTGGCTCGACCTGGGCGTGGATGGCCTGCGGCTCGATGCGGTGCCCTACCTCTTCGAACGGGAAGGCACCAACTGTGAGAACCTGCCCGAGACCCATGCCTTCCTGAAAGCGCTCCGGCGGCACGTGGATGAGAAGTACGGCGACCGGATGCTGCTGGCGGAGGCGAACCAGTGGCCCGAGGACGCAGTGGCGTACTTCGGGGAAGGCGATGAGTGCCACATGGCCTTTCACTTCCCCCTGATGCCGCGCCTCTTCATGGCGATCCATCAGGAGGACCGCTTCCCCATCACTGACATCCTGGAGCGGACGCCACCCATCCCGGAGACGGCGCAGTGGTGCGTGTTTCTGCGCAACCACGATGAGCTGACCCTCGAGATGCTGACCGACGAAGAGCGCGACTACATGTACCGGGTGTACGCAGAAGACCCCCAGATGCGTATCAACCTGGGGATCCGGCGCCGCCTCGCCCCCCTCATGCGCAACAATCGCCGGCGCATCGAGCTGATGAATGCGCTCCTATTCTCCCTCCTGGGAACGCCGGTGATCTACTACGGCGACGAGATCGGGATGGGCGACAACATCTACCTGGGCGACCGGGACGGCGTGCGCACGCCGATGCAGTGGAGCAGCGACCGGAACGCCGGCTTCTCCGAGGCGAACGAACAGCAGCTCTACCTCCCGGTGATCGTCGACCCGGAGTACCACTACCAGGCCGTGAACGTCGCCGTCCAGCAAAAGAACCCGCAGTCGCTGCTCAACTGGATGAAGCAGATCATTGCCCTGCGCAAACGCTTCCGGGCCTTCAGCCGGGGCTCGCTCGAGCTGCTCGCGCCAAGCAACCATCGCGTGCTGGCCTTCATCCGGCGCTCCGGCGAGGAGACGATCCTGGTGGTGGCGAACCTCTCGCGGTTTGTGCAAGCGGTCAAGCTCGACCTGAGCGCCTACCGTGGGCGCGAGCCCCTCGAGATGTTCGGGGGCAGCCCCTTCCCGCGGATTGGCGACGAGCCGTACTTCCTGACCCTCGGGCCCCACAGCTTCTACTGGTTCACCTTAGCGACGCCACGGCCGGTCTCGCTCGCCCCGCTGGGGGGGCAGGATGGCGCTGCTGTGCCGACGGTGCCGGTGCGGAGTCGGACGTCGGAGCTCCTGCGGGAGTTCGGCCCCCAGATTGCCGTCGTCGAGGCGATCACCCCCTACCTGCTTAAGCACCACTGGTTCGCCCGCAAGCCGCTCGTGCTCCAGTCGGTCCAGTTCCAGGACGCTATCCGCCTTCCGACCGCGAACGATGAGGCCTACCTCGCGATCGCCCGGCTCAACCCCCGCGAGGGGGATGCGGAGACCTGCCTGATGCCCGTTGGGATTGCACGGGGCGAGGCGGCGCGCCGACTTCTGGAAGAAGCTCCCCAGCTTGCCATCGCCCGCGTGGTGGGGAGTGAAACGGGTGAGCGTGGGGTGCTCTCCGACGGGCTGGAAGAGGAGGCGATCCGTCAGGCGCTGCTCGAGGTGGTGCTCCGGGAGCGGCGCCTGCGGGGCCAGGCCGGCGAGCTGGTGGGAACGCTCACCCGGGCTGGGCGGCGTCGCCTCGCCGGGCAGGAGGTCCACACCTCGCGGCTGGTCTTCGTCGATGCTCGCTACCGGGCAGTGATTGCCGACGATCGACTAGCGCTCAAGATCATCGGCCGGCCGGAGAGCGGAGTGCATCCGGACCTGGAAGTTTCCGTCCGCCTCCAGGAGCGGGGCTGTCGTGCGCTGGTGCCAGTGCTCGGCTGGGCGGAATACCGTCGGCCGGAGACCGAACCGCTCGTGGTAGCGATCCTGCGACCAGCGCTGCCGGGCGCAGTCTCGCTGGCGAGCGTGCTCACCGAGCACGTCCGCCGCTTCCTCCACGACCCGGCTGCCCATGAGTTCGAGGTCCCCGGCCTCACCACTTCGCCTCGTCTCCAGATCGAGGAGGTGCGGCGCGGGGTACCGGCGGCCGCGGAAGAGGCGCTCGGGCCCGCGCTGGCCCTCGTGCGCCTGGCGGGCAAGCGCTTGGCGGAACTCCACCAGGCGCTGGCGCAGCTGGGCGACGACCCGGCGTTCGCGCCGGAGCCGTTCAGCGAGCACTACCAGGAGGCGCTCTACTACGGGATGGTCAGTGCGGCTGAGCGGACGTTCTGGCGGATCCGCCAGCTCATCAGCGACCTCGGCCCCGGCGTGCCGTCCGAGCTGTTCGAGGTGCTGGCCCTGCACCGCCCGATCCACGCCTACTTCCGCCCGATCAAGGCGCAACGCATCGCCGCGACGCGCATCCGCACCCACGGCGCGCTCGCTCCCGACCTGCTCCTCCTGGTGGACGGCGAGCTCGTGGTGGACGACTTCGAGGGGGACCAGCAGCGACCCCTCTCGGAGCGGCGGATCAAGCGCTGCCCGCTCTGGGATGTGGCGACGCTGCTGATCGGGCTGCATACGCTCTCGTTCGCAGGCCTCGGCGATGGCCGCCGCTTCGAAGAGGAGGTCATCACCCTCGAGCCGCTTGCCCGCTACTGGCGGCACTGGCTGCAGGTCGGCCTAGTGCAGGCCTACTTGACAGAGGCGGAGCCAGGCGGACTGCTGCCTACGGACCCGAGTAGCCTCCAGGCGCTGCTGGATACCTTCTTGCTCGAGCGGGCGATGGGCGAACTGCGGACGCTGCTCCGCAACCAGCCCGAGCGGGTGATTGCTCCCGCCCGCGCGATCCTGGAACTGGTCGGCGGCTAAACGCGTGCGCTCTCGACGACGGCTGGGGTCTCGGCCATGGCAGGCGAGAGTGGGGAGGGAGCAACCGGCTTCCCTTCGAGGGGGAGCAGGATCGTGAAGGTGGAGCCTTTGCCGTACTCGCTTTCGACGCTGACCTGGCCGCCGTGCGCCTCGACCAGGTACTTGACGATGGCGAGCCCCAACCCCGCCCCGGAGGAGCCGCGGGGCCCGGCCTTCTGGACGCGGTAGAACCGTTTCCAGATGTGAGGCAGGTGGGCAGGGGGGATCCCCTCGCCGGTATCGCTCACGGTAATGCACGCCATCTCGCCCGACCGGTCGAGGCGGACGGTGATCGTCCCCCCGGCCGGCGTGAACTTGAGGGCGTTATCGAGCAGGTTTGTCACGACCTGGGCGAGCCGGCCCTCGTCGCCCAGCACTTGCAGCGGCTCGGCGACCTCGAGGAGCAGACGCTGGCCGTTCGCGCGCTGCTGGGCTTCCCGGACCACGCGGGCGAGCAGCTCCTTCAGCCGGACAGGCGTCCGCTCGATGACAAGACCAGCCTCTGCTCGTGCCAACACCAGCAGGTCGCCGACCAGGCGGCTCAGCCGCTCCACCTGGTGGCGGGCTTCCAGGATGCACTCGGCGCGCTCGCGTGGGTCGGGCAGGCGGTCGAGCAGCTCGAGGTTGGTGCGGAGTGCCAGCAAGGGGTTGCGGAGTTCGTGGGAGGTATCGGCCACGAACTCGCGGTGCATGCGGAGCGTCTCTTCCACCGTCAGCAGCAGGTGGTTGATCGTCCGGGCAAGCTCTCCCACTTCATCCGAGTTGGTGGCCGGGCGCAAGCGCTGGCTGAAGTCGCGCCCGGCCGCGATCTGGGTCGCCTGGTGGGCGAAGGCCTTCAGCGGGGAGAGGCCCTGGAGGGCAACAAACCAGCCGACCACGCCGGAAACGGCAACCGCCGCGGCTCCGAGGACGATCAGCAAGGTGCGCAAGTTTTCGATGAGGTCGAAGAGCGGTTGCCGCGACTGGCCGACGACCATCACCCCGATGACCGAACCGGTGGCCCCGTTGGAGCGGATCGGCACCGTGAGAATGCGGATGGGGCGGCCACCGAAGTCGTAGTTCTCGGCCAGGTCGGAGCGTCCGTTCAGAGCAGCCTGGAAGGAAGCGCTATCGACGGAGATATGCTGGCCGTTGAGCGTCTCCGAGGCGGCGACCACCGCGCCGCTCGGGTCCATCACCTGGACGAAGATCCCGGGGGCGTCGAGAGAGGAGAGCGGCCGCAAGTCCAGGTAGGCCAGGTCGGAGGGGGTCAGCACGATCCCGCGTGGCAGGATAGTCAAGCGAACTTGCTCGGCGCGGATCTCCAGGCGCCGGTCCATCTCGGCGCCAAGGCTCTGGGCTGCGGTCGCCAGGATCGTGACGCCGAGCACCGCGATCGTGACCACCATCAGGATGCTATAGGTGAGGGCCAGGCGCAAGCGTAGCGACACCGCCGCCTCACTCCTCGCGCAAGGCGTAGCCGTAGCCGCGCACGGTCTGGATCAGGCGGGGATGGTCGTCGGCTTCGAGCTTCTTGCGCAACTCTTTGATCGCGCTGTCGACATAGCCGACTTCTCCTTCGGCATCGTGCCCCCAGACGTGACGCGAGATCTGCTCGCGGGTCAGCACCCGGCGGGGATTCCGTAGGAACAGTCGGAGCAGTTCGAACTCGCGGGGCGTCAGCCGGAGCGGATCCCCATCCCGCCGCACTTCGTGGGTCTTCGGGTCCAGGCTCAGGCCGAGGAACTCCAGCGTGCTCTCTGAGGCCAGCTGCGAGCGTCGCAAGAGGGCCCGCAAGCGCGCCAGCAGTTCATCGAGGGCGAACGGTTTGATCAGGTAGTCGTCGGCGCCGCGGTCGAGGCCCGCGATCCGGTCGGGCACGGTGTCGCGCGCCGAGAGGATCAGGATGGGAGTGGTCACCCCGGCGGCGCGGAGGCGTCGGCAGACCTCCAGCCCACTCAGGTCTGGCAGCATGATGTCGAGGACGATCACATCCGGTGCGAACTGGGTGCTCAGTGCGATCGCCGCCTCGCCCTCACCCGTTGTGGCCACCTCATAGCCCTCGACGACCAAAGCCCGCCGGAGGGAGTTGAGCACGGCGGGGTCATCGTCGACCACCAGCACCCGCGCGGTGGCCGGCCGCGGGCTCGTCTCTTCCGGTTCGATCAGGGCGAGTTCGGGGTCCGCCTGCGAGGCCTCGACCATCGATTTGAGGAGGGCGCGCGCCTCCGTGAAGTCGCGGAGGCGGGGGGTCTCGCCCTTGAGAGCGGGACCGACCCGGACGGTGAACGCATGGGCAGGGAGGACGGTGAACAGGTCTTCATCGGGCAGGTCATCGCCGAGCGCCAGGATGAACTCCCAGCTTCCCTTGGCGAGGAAGTGCAGCCCGGTGAGCCCTTTGTGGACGCCCGCCGTGGCCACTTCGATCACCTTGTTCGCAAGGGTCACCTGGAAGTGGTACTCCCCGGCGAGGGCGCGGAGTTCGGCAGCGAGTTCATCGGCCAGCTGGTCGGCGAGGGTGGGGTCGGCGAGGCGGTAGTGCCAGACGAGCGCGCCTTCTTTCTCCTCGATGAAGGTGCCAGGCAGCCGCTCAACGTAGCGCGTCAGGATGGGACGCACTACATCCCGCCACTGATTCGCGAGGGGCGCCATGGCCACCCAGTCGCGCCCCCGCTCGCGGATCCAGAGCCCATGTTCGGCAGCCAGGGCAAGGTCCAGTTCCCCAAACCAGTACTCCAGGTCGTGGCGGCTGCGGCCGCTCACGATGACCACTTCGTTCCGTGGGTCGGCGCAGAGATTGGCGAGGATGCTCAGCAGCTCGGCATCGGGCCAGGCGCGCCCCGGCGTATCCGCAAAGGGGACGAGGGTGCCGTCGTAGTCGAGGAACAACAGGCGGCGCTTCGCCTTCCGGTACGCTTCGATCAAGGCCTCGCTGGGCTGGAACTCGTAGTCGGCGCGTTGAAGAGCTTCAGCACACTTGCGCGCAGCGATGATGCCGGCAACGAAGCTGCTCCCCCAGCGGACGACATCGTTCTCTTGGATGTGCCGGCGCATATTGGCGTTGCGAACGGCCTGCTCTTCGGGGGACATCTCGAGAGCGCGCTTGATCGCGCGTGCCACTTCCTGCTCATCGTTGGGGTTGACGATGATCGCCCCCGTCAGCTCGGCGGCGGCCCCGGCCATCTCGCTCAGGATCAGCACCCCGCTATTGTCCGGCCGGCTGGCGATGTACTCCTTCGAGACGAGGTTCATGCCGTCGCGCAGTGGGGTGACCAGTGCGATATCGGCGACGCTGTAGAGTGCCACCAGCGCCTCGAAGGGCACCCCGCGGTACTGGTAGAGGATCGGTGTCCACCCGAGGGTGCCGAACTCGCCGTTGATCCGGCTGACGAGCTGCTCGATCTGGAGCTTGAGCTCGGCGTAGCCGCTCACGACATCGCGCGAGGGGACCACCACTAAGACGAGCACGATCCGGCCGTGCCACTGGGGGTTCTCGGCCAGGAAGGTGCGGTAGGCGGCCAGGCGGTTGAGGATGCCCTTGGTGTAGTCTAACCGGTCGAGGGAGAGGATGATCTTGCGGTCGCCTAATAAGGCGAGCAGCTCCTGGCGCTCGCGCTCGACGGCCTCATCGCGGGTCGCATCCTCGAACTTCCGAAAGTTGATGCCAATCGGGAAGGTGCCGACCTGCAACACCCGGTTCTCGATGTGCAGGCGGCCACCATCCTCGCCAACGCCCAGGATCCGTTCCACCGCTTCCAGGAAGTTCTCCGCGTAGCTCTGGTTGTGGAAGCCGACCAGATCGGCGCCAAGCATGCCTTCGAGGATGCTGCGGCGCCACTCGTTCGGGAGCAGGCGGAAGACATCCACCGAGGGGAAGGGAATGTGCAGGAAGAAGCCAATCGCCAGGCGCGGAAAGCGCTCGCGGAGCATCGCCGGGAGTAGGAGCAGCTGGTAGTCGTGGACCCAGACGATATCATCCGGCCGGACGACCTCCAACACCGCGGTCCGGAACAGCTCGTTGATCGCGCGGTACTCCTCCCACTGCTGGTCGTCGAAGGTCGCCTGGGAAGAGAAGTAGTGGAAGAGTGGCCAGATCGTGGAGTTGCAGAAGCCGAAGTAGAACGAATCGATCTGCTTCTGCGTGAGAAAGACGGGGACAGCGTTGAAATCATCGCGGGCCTGCCGCCGCAACGCTTCGCGTTCGGTCGCCTGGTCGATCGCTGCGCCTGGCCAGCCGATCCAGAGATGGTCCGAGAACTCACTGGACGAAGACCCGAGCACTTCCAGATAGGTCCGCATCCCGGAAGCCAGGCCGCCATCGCTCGGCTGGATGGTGAAGCCTCCCTTCTCCTGGCGGACGCTGAATGGCAATCGATTGGAGACGATCACCAAGCGCATGGATGCACCTTCCGCTCACCCGGGCAAGCGGCATGCCCGCCCTCTCTGAAGAATACCGCGAAAAAGCCTAGCCGAGATAGCGGCCCTGGAGGATGACGAAACGATGAGGATTGTGCCGGCCTCCGTGACAGCTCGTCCCGCACCAGGAACTCTCAGGAGGAGAGCACGATGAACAGGAAGCAACGGTTCGGATGCTGGCTGGCCGCTGCGCTGGCAACCCTGCTGGTGACGGCCGGCTTGGCATTGCTTCCCCCGCCGCTCCAGGCGCGGCGCGCCCCCTGAGGCGTGCGGGCGGCAGGCGCGCGCCGGCGTGGCGCCCCCGGCCACGGCCGTCCGGCCAAGCCAGCCCCCCCGCCCCCCCGTGGACCGGGGGAAAAAAACCAGTGGGGTGGGCCAGTAGGGATAAAA
>JAILZB010000040.1 GCA_023512725.1 Chloroflexota bacterium
GTAGCACTCTTCTGGCGAAAGCATAGGCACCCCTTGATAGCGGTCTTCCAGCCGGAGCAGCCTGGCGGGCTGACTGCTCAGCAAAGGTAAACCTATAGTAGAGCGTTAGCTTGGCCAATGCAAGCATTTACTCAGCGATTTTCCTCGTTACCTCCCAGTTTCCTAGGAAAACGTGGCGGTCACGTAGAGGAAAACGTGGCGGTCACGTAGAGGAAAACGTGGCGGTCACGTAGAAGTCGGCGTGTCCGGGCTGGCCCACCTCCAGGTTCTTTTTGCCCGCAAAGACGCCAAACACCTGCCAGCCGAAGATGGCCACTGCCCCTTCGCGGATCAGGCGTGCCGCCTCCTGATAGAGCTGCCCACGCCGGGCACGGTCCAACTCGGATCGGGCAGCCTGGTATTGACGGTCGAAGGCCTCATCGAGCCAGCGGCGCCCGTTCTCGACAGGAACGTCGGAGCTGTACCAGCGGTAAACCGAGTCCGGCTCGAAGGTCTGGTCCCAGTTGATCACCTGGACGAAGAGGCCAGGCCGTCGCTCGGGTGGACCGTAGTAGTCCTGCAGCCAGATGGCAGTCTCTTTGATCTGGATATCGATCTCGACCCCCACCTGCTTCAGCTGGTCGGCCACGATCTGGGCCAGGTCCTTATTGATCGTCGCGAGATTGATCATGGTCATGGGCAGGCGCAAGCCGTTCGGGTAGCCGGCCTCGGCCAAGAGCTGCTTCGCTTTCGCCGGGTCGTAGGGATAGGGCTGGAGTGCCGGGTTATAGCCGAGAACATCCGGGCCGATCAGCTGAGCCGTGTCGACCCGCGCCCGCCCACCGTAGAACACGCGCGCGATCACCTCCTTATCGACGGCGTAGTTGAGCGCCTGGCGCACTTTCAGGTTGGTGGTCGGCCCGTTGTAGAGGTCGAGGCTGAAGTGAGCGGTCGAGGTGCCGCGGGCCTGGAAGATCTTGAAGCCCGCCTGCTCCAGCTGGGGAACGTTATCGGGTACCAGCGCGAGCGCCAGGTCTGCTTCACCGGTCCGCAGGGCAGCCACCCGGGAGGAGATCTCGGGCACGATCTTGATCTCCAGTTCCCGGATCTTCGGAGTGCCGCGCGGGCTCGGGAAGTCCGGCCCCATGGCAACGAAGCGCAGCGGAGCATTGAACTCGCCCGCCTCAACCCGGAACGGCCCACTCCCGATCGGTTTGCGGAAGAACTCCACCTCGCCCGCCGCGTTGACTTCCTTCATCGGGAGGACCATCGCCAACTGGAGCAGGTTGGGGATCGTCGGCGCTGGCTTCGCGGTGGTCACCCGCACCGTCTTCCGGTCGACCGCCGTCACTTCGGTGACCCGTGCGCCGGTGAAGATCGTGCGGGCGGGCAGCTTCTTGTCGGGGTCCTGGTAGCGGGCATAGGTCTCGACGACGTCTTGCGCCTCCACGGGGCGGCCATTGTGGAACCGATAGTCGCCCAGGCTGAACTCCCAGGTTGTCTCGTTGACCGTCCGCCACTGGCGGGCGAGGCCAGGGTTGATCTTCCCGTCGGCGCTAATCCACGTCAGCCCATCGGCATACGGCCACATGAACTGCAAGGTTTGGGGGTCATTCCCCGTCCCGGTATCCAGCGACGTAATCAGGGGCTGTGCCAAGGCGACAGTGAGCTTCCCGCTCGGCCCGCTCGGAGCCGATGTTGGCCCCCCCGGTGCCGCCGCCCCACCCGGCGGCGTCGGGGCGGCGCCTGGCTGGCAGGCGACCAGGCTCATGACCCCGGCGAGGACAAGCCCACGCTGGAGGAGATGACGGACGGTCATAGCTCCCTCCTGGCGACGGCACGACCACGTTGGTCCGTCGCGCGGGGCTGACGGTACCACCAGCCCCGCGGTCCGTCAATGTTTCGCACTGGGCACGCTACCACCCCACCCGGTCAGGGGGATCTGCTAGGCTAGGGGGCGGCAGGCGGGGGTCGGGAGGAGGACTGCCATGGTCCGGCTTGAACATACCGTCGTTCGCGAGCCCGCGGTCGAAACGGTCCAGCAGTTTGCCAGTCGTCCCTGGCGACTGGCGGCTGCCTATGCGGTGCTGATGCTCGCTTCGCTCGCTGGCATTGTGCTGTTGGTCTGGAAGGGGCAGTTCTTCGTTACCCTCAGTCAGCGGACGAACGTCGAGACACTCACCATCGCTTTCTTGCTGGTGTTCTTTGGCTACCTTGCGGTCATCAGCATGCCCGGGCTGTGGGGTGCGCTCCGACTGGCGCGGTTCGGCCTGCAGGCGCGCTTCGGCGACCGGGCAGCCGCGGAGCAGGCCAAGGATGCCGCGCTTGCCCCCTTGCGCGGGCAGCCGCCGAGCGTTGTGCTCGACGTGATGGTGGTGGGAGAGGGCGGTCCACTCCGCTTCGAACTCGCCGATGAATACGGCTCGCTCGGGGTGATCGCGGTGGACGGTGCCACGGTGACCCACCAGCACACGCGGGGTGAGGGGTCCTACAGCGTCCTGGCCTTTCTCGTCCACCAGATCAACCGCTGTCTCCGCCAGCGTGAGGAGCGCCCGGTCGAGATTATCGGCTGGGGAAGCACCGACGACGACCTGGTCGCGTTCCTAGTGAGCTTCACCACCTTCGCCCGCAACCTGGAGGAACGGCTCGGCGGCGGGCCGCTCTGGCCGCGGGTGGTGCTGACGGCAGCAGAGGAACAGCGGATCCAGGCAGCGCTGCGGGCAGTGGTACCAGCGCTCCGGAATGAGGCGCTGCTCCCCCACTGGGAGTATGCCGCCGAGCACAAGCTCCCCCTCATCCCGGAGCCGTTGGGGCTAGTCTCCCTCTCGCGGAGCGAGCGGCGGGCGGACCCGGTCGCGACGATGGGCTGCGCGGTAGTGGTGGTGCTGGTGATCCTTGCGATCGTGGTGCTGCTGATCGTGGTGCCACCCTGGGTACCAGGGGCCTAGGATGAGACGGGGAGTGCTGCTCGCGCTGGCGAGTGCAGTCGTCATGGTCCTGCTCTGGGTGATGAATTGCAGCGGGCCGCAGCCGGTGGTCACGGCGGTGCGCCTCACCGAGCCGACCAGCGTGGATGCGCCCTACCGGGTGGAAGTTGAGCTGCTCAACCGCTGGCGTGGCCACGGTGAGGTGGCGGTAACCGTCCGCCTGCGCGACCCGGGAAGTGGTCGCCGGGTGGTCGAGGAGCGTCACGTCTCGCTGGAGGGCAATGAGCGGGTTGTGCTCGTGGTCGAACTCCTGGCGCCACCCGGCCGCTATGAGCCCGAGGTAACAGTCCAGTACCCGTTACCCTGAGCCTGCTGGGGGAAGGCGGCGGGATCAGCCCAGTTGCCCAGTCTCCCTCTTACCCCCCCTCTCCGGTGGCTCCCGCAGGGGCGGACGGCCCGTGGGGACGATGCCTTCGTGGTGATGGACCCGTCGCCAGCCGCTGGGTGTGCGTTCGAACACGCTCGTCACCCGGACACGCCCGCTGGTGGCGTCCGGCGGTTGGAAGGCAAAGTTCAGGTAGTAGCGGGCCACAGCAACATCCTGGTGGCGGGTGACCAGGGGCGGCTCGATCTCGATCGTGAGGGGACCGCGCTGGCGGGAGGCTGCCATGTCGTCGGCGCGAAACGCTGCCCGCTCGGCCGCACCGCGGATCAGCTGGGGGGTCCAGAGGTCCCAGAGGGTACAGTCTTCTGCATCCCCCTGCTCGATGCCTGCGGGGTCGAACTGGAGGTAGGAGCGGTAGATCCGCTGGATAGCTGCCTCGATCTCGCGTTGGAGGGTCTCGTCGCTCATCCTAGCCTCGCCGGGCCGTAAGGTAGAAGTCGGCAAACCAGCCCTTGGTAAACACGGAGATGTCCTTCTTGGAAGCGTGCATATCGGCATCCTGCCAGCCGAACAGCACGGGGGCCGTCTCGTGGAGGCGGAGGCCGGCCAGGCGGTAGCGCTCGGCGCGCTTGTCGCGGTCGAAGGTGCGCTTGGCTTCCTGGTAGAGACGGTCGAACTCCTCATCGAAGTAGCGGCGGCCGGCATTGGCGGGGATATCACTGCTGTACCAGCGCCAGATCGCGTTCGCCTCGAAGGTTTGGTCCCAGTTGACTGCCTGGGCCCAGATGCCGGGGCGGCGCTCGGGCGGGCCGAAGAAGTCGGCAGCCCAGGCGGCCACGTCGAGCACGACGATCTCAGCGCGGATGCCCACCTCGCGGAGCTGGTCGGCGATGATGACGCAGAGGTCGCGCGGGGCCGAGGGGGTGTTGATGCAGGTGATGCGCGTTTCGTAGCCGTTGGGATAGCCTGCTTCGGCCAAGAGCTGCTTCGCCTTTGCTCCGTCGTAGGGGTACGGCTTCAGGTCGGGGTTATAGCCGAGCACATTCGGGGCAAGGAGCTGGCTGTCCACCCGGCCATAGCCACCGTAGTAGCCCTTCAGGATGGTCTCTTTGTCCACCGCATAGTTGATCGCCTGACGCACCCGCACATCGCGCGTCGGGCCGTTCACGGGGTCGAGCAAGAAGCTGACCGCCCGCTCGTTCAAGTCGCGCACCACCTTGAAGCCAGCATTTTCGAGCGGACGCTGAGAATCCGAGGGCAAGCGCAACGCAAGGTCCACTTCGCCAGTCTGAATGGCGGCGATCCGGGTCGCGACGTCGGGCACAAAGCGGACGACGACCTCCCGGAAGTTTGGCACCCCACGTGAGCCGGGGAAATCCGTACCCATCGCCACAAAGCGGAGGGCCGACTGGAAATCGGCCTGTTCTACCCGGAAGGGACCCGAGCCAAGCGGTCGCTTGAAGAATTCGCTCTCCCCCTGCTGGTTCAGTTCGGCCATCGGCAAGACCATAGCGGTGGAGAGCATGGCTGGCAGCGTGGGGTCGGGCACTTTGGTAGTCAGCTGGACGGTCTTCGGGCCGGCTGCCCGCACCTGGTCGACGGTGGCAAAGGCGGCCGCTGCCCGCAGTGCCTTCGCCGGGTCGCGGTAGCGGGTATAGGTGCCAAGCACGTCCTCAACCGTTACCGCTCGCCGGTGGTGAAACTGATACTCCCCGAGGGTGAACTCCCCGGTCGTCTCGTTGAGGGTCTTCCACTCGCGCGCCAGACCGGGCCGGGTGCGGCCATCCTTGTCCAGCCAGGTCAAGGCATCGAAGGCGGGGAAGAAAAAGCGCAAGGTGCCGCTATCGTTCGCGAGGCCGGGGTCGTAGGTCGTGATAATCGGCGCGACGTCGGCGACCGTGAGTGTCCCCGTCGGGCCAGTGGGAGCCGGCGGTGGGGCGGCACCGCCTGTCGGCGAAGCTGGCGAGGGTTGGCAGGCGGCGAGCGCGAAGGTCAGCACGAGAGAGAGATGGAATGCGCCAGCGTACGCACGGCATCAAGCCCTCCTTGCCCGGTGCGGCCGGGCCCCTTGAACGCTGCCTATCCGGTGCTACGCTGTTCGTACTCCTGCCGGGGAATGTGCTGCCCGGCTCCACTCCAGGGGCCGGCGCGCTGCGAACGCACCAACGTGGCCGGGTCCACCCACACCGGCTCACGCTCCGTCCCGTAGGACCAGTTGACCGGGGTGCCGTCCGGCTGGGTGTAGATGTTCTCGAGGTCACCATCACAACGGATCAGCCAGGTCGTCCCATCCGGGTAGGCCTGGAAGAACCCATGCTTCACCCGCGGCGGGCGGTAGAAGTAGGTATCGACCTCCAGCACCCCGAAGTTGTAGACCATATGCCCGCGGAGGGTGAACATCTCCTCTACGCACGGGTGGTGGGAGGTCCGGTGGTCGTACCAGTCTTTGCCGGCCATGACCAAGCGGGTCTTGTGCTCCTCGCCCATGTAGAGCAGCTTGGTCCACAGCCGCGATTGCTCGTTGTGGACCGGTGGTCCGGGATAGATGCTCGAGATCCAGGCCACCTGGTTGGTGTCGACGTGGGTGATGCCTTCGGTTAGGGCAGGCGCTGGCTCGGCTACTGGCTGCCAGGCGAAGGGGTCACCTTCGGTGAAGAAGAGCAGCCGTGCCCCGTGGACGGTGCGCAGCGGTCCCATCGCCACGGCCTGGGCGGTGCGGTAGTAGTGGTTAGCGAGCAGGAGCAGCTCCTCCCCGACGGCGAGATCCCCTGCGAGCGGGCGACCCCTTCCTCGCGCGCCCGCCGGACCAGCGCCTGTGCTTCCTCCGGCGTGCGCGGTGCCCCCGCCCCATGGTGACCGGCGAGGTACTCCGGCTGGGTCAACCGTTCGATCTCCTCGGGCGGGCAGAAGGCCAAGATCGCGCGCCCGATAGCGCCCCAGGCGAGTGGGGAAAGGCGGCCACTCTGGGCGGCGAGACCGAGCTGGAGCAGGCTTGGCATCAGCGCCGCGTGGGCGGTAACGACGTGGTCGCCCAGGCGTACCCCGAGGCCACAGAGCAGCTTGGTCGTCACGCTCAGTTCATCGACGATGGCGGCGCAGCATTCTACGATGGCTGCCGGGCGGTTGACGAGATAGCCCAACTCGGCCAGGCGCAGCCAGGGGCGGTAGAGCTGCCGGCGGCGGTCGTAGCGCAGATAGCCCCGTGCGACCAGGTCGGTCAGCAGCCGGGCTGCGGTCGTCCGCGGCACCCCCGCACGGCGGGCCAGCTCGGCACCGCTGAGCTCGGGGTGCTCGTGGTCAAAGGCATCGAGGAGGTCAAACGCGCGGTTGAATTTCTGACCGTTGCGCGAGGGCATCGCTCCTCCGTCAGCGGGCTTGCCAGCCAAGCCCGGACCGCGTGATATACTGCGCGACGAGATTCTGGTCTATTCTGCTCGGGAGTCCCATGTCGATCGATGCCAAGATCGCCCAACTGCGCGCGCTTCGCGAGCAGGCACGCCTCGGTGGTGGCCCCAAGCGGATCGCGGCGCAGCATGCGCGGGGCAAGCTGACTGCCCGCGAGCGGCTCGACCTCTTGCTTGATGAAGGCTCCTTCGTCGAGTTCGACATGTTCGTCACCCACCGGACGACTGACTTCGGCCTCGCGGAACAGAAATACTTGGGCGATGGGGTCGTCACCGGCTGGGGAAAGATCGATGGTCGCCCGGTGTTCATCTTCTCGCAGGATTTTACGGTTTTCGGTGGCTCGCTTTCGGAGACGTACGCTGAGAAGATCTGCAAGATCATGGACTTGGCGATGCAGAACGGCGTGCCGATCATCGGGTTGAACGATTCGGGTGGCGCGCGGATCCAGGAAGGGGTCGCCTCGCTGGCTGGCTACGCCGAGATCTTCACTCGCAATGTCCTTGCCTCCGGCGTGGTGCCCCAGATCTCGGCTATCCTCGGCCCTTGCGCGGGGGGCGCCGTCTACTCGCCCGCGATGACCGACTTCATCTTCATGGTGCGCGATACCTCCTATATGTTCGTCACCGGCCCGGACGTGGTGAAGACGGTCACCCATGAGGAAGTGACCTTCGACGAGCTGGGCGGCGCGGTGGTCCATAACACCGTCTCGGGGGTGGCCCACTTTCTGGCCGAGAGCGAGGCCGAATGCCTCGACCAGGTACGCCGGCTCCTTTCGTTCCTGCCCCTCAATAACGCTGAGGACCCCCCGCGGCGCCCCTGCGACGACCCGCCTGACCGGATGGACCCCGAGCTCGACACCATCGTGCCGGAAGTGCCGACCAAGTCGTACGACATGCACGAGGTGATCCGGCGGGTGGTGGACCATGGCGACTTCTTCGAGGTGATGGCCGGCTGGGCCCAGAACCTCATTATCGGCTTTGCCCGCCTGGGGGGGCGGCCGGTCGGCATCGTGGCCCAGCAGCCCGCCGTGCTGGCCGGCGTGCTCGACATCAACTCTTCGATCAAGGGTGCGCGCTTCGTCCGCTTCTGCGATGCCTTCAACATCCCGATCGTGACCTTCGTCGATGTGCCGGGCTTTCTTCCCGGGATCGCCCAAGAGCACGGTGGCATCATCCGCAATGGGGCGAAGCTGCTCTACGCCTACTGTGAGGCGACGGTTCCCAAGCTCACCGTGATCACGCGCAAGGCCTATGGGGGCGCCTACGACGTGATGGGCTCCAAGCACGTCCGCTCCGATTTCAACGTTGCCTGGCCGACGGCCGAGATCGCGGTGATGGGTCCGGAAGGGGCAGTGAACATCATCTTCCGGGCCAACCTGGAGCGTGCCGAAGACCCGGAGGCCGAGCGCCAGGCCCTGATCGCCGAGTACATCGAGAAGTTCGCCAACCCCTACGTTGCCGCCAGCCGGGGCTTCCTCGACGACGTCATCGAACCGCGGCAGACGCGGCCCCGCCTGATCGCCGCCCTCGAGATGCTCGAAAACAAGCGCGTCAGCAACCCGCCGAAGAAGCATGGCAACATCCCGCTCTAAGGGAGATCCACCAGGAGCACCGTCATGTTCCGCAAAGTGCTGATTGCCAACCGTGGAGAGATCGCGGTCCGCATCATCCGGGCCTGCCACGACCTTGGCATCGCGGCAGTTGCCGTCTATTCCGAGCCCGATGCCGATGCGCTCCACGTTCGCCTGGCCGATGAAGCCTACCCCATCGGCCCGGCGCCAGCCCGCGAGAGCTACTTGCGGATCGAGAAGCTGATCGAGGTCGCCAAGCGCGCCGGTGCCGATGCGCTCCACCCCGGCTACGGCTTTCTCGCCGAGAACGAAGCGTTGCCGGCTGCCTGCGCAGAAGCGGGAATTACCTTCATCGGGCCCTCAGCTGAGGCGATCGCGGCGATGGGCGAGAAGACGGCCGCGCGCCGGCGCATGCACGCCGCGGGCGTCCCGATCGTCCCGGGCACGCTGGAGGGGGTACGTCCCGAGGATGCCCCTGGCCTCGCTGAGCGCATCGGCTACCCGGTGATCCTGAAGGCAGCGGCGGGTGGCGGCGGGAAAGGCGTGCGCATCGTCGAGCGGCCAGAGGACCTCCCCGCGGCCCTGCGTAGCGCCAGCTCGGAGGCGCTTTCGGCCTTCGGCGATGGCTCCATCTACCTCGAAAAGTACATCGCGCCCGCCCGCCACATCGAGATCCAGATCCTCGCCGACCAGCACGGCACCACCGTATCGCTTGGGGAACGCGAGTGCTCCATTCAGCGCCGGCTTCAGAAGCTGATCGAGGAATCCCCCTCGGTCGTCGTCGATGCTCCGCTCCGCCAGCGGATGGGCGAAGCTGCAATTGCCGCCGCGCGCGCAGTCGGCTACGTCAACGCGGGTACCATCGAATTCCTAGTCGATGCCGACCGCAACTTCTACTTCATGGAGATGAACACCCGCCTCCAGGTGGAACATCCGGTGACCGAGCTGGTGATGGGGGTCGACCTGGTGGTCGAGCAGATCCGGGTAGCGGCGGGGCTCCCCCTCTCCTTCCGCCAGGAAGACCTTCAGCCCCGTGGTCATGCGCTTGAGTGCCGCATCTCGGCCGAGGACCCGTTCAACCAGTTCCTGCCTGCCACCGGTCGGATCAGCGCCTTGCGCGAACCGCTCGGCCCGGGCGTGCGCGTCGATAGCAGCCTCTACCCGGGCCTCGAGGTGACCGTCAACTACGACCCCCTGCTTTCCAAGCTGATCGTCTGGGGCGCTACCCGCGAACAGGCGATCCAGCGGATGCGCCGCGCCCTGCGGGAGTACCTGATCGTCGGGGTGGCCACCTCCATCCCGTTCCACCAGGCGGTGATGGCCAGTGAGGAGTTCGCCCGCGGCCAGTTTGATACCGGCTTCGTTGGCCGGCGCTGGCCCGCCCTGGCCGCTGAAGTCAGCGACGACCACGAAACCGCTGCCCTCCTCGCGGCGCTCGTCGCCCATACCCGTGGCCATCAGACCGCGAAACCCGCCCCCATCCGAGATGGGACGGGCAACCCGTGGAAGCTCCTCGCCCGCCGGGAAGCGCTGCGGGTCTGGTAGGAAGCCAGGGCGGCTCCCGGACAGCAGAAGGTCACCCCGCTCCCTGCAGGAGGAGGGTCAGCGCTCCGCGCGGGGGAGCAGCCGCGCCAGGGCCGCTGCTGGGGGACGCGCCCCGAAGAAGCCCCGGCGAGCAGGGCGGATCCCCGAGGCACGCTGGAGCGTCGCTAGCAGTTCCGCTGTCTTCAAGCAGGCCCCGAGGGCATCGACCACCGGCGCCTCCCCCACACGGTGGAGACCATTCTGCCAGAGCACCTCGGCGAAGACCATCTGGCCCGGAATGAGCACCTCGGCACCGGCAGCGAGGGCGCGCTGGGCCGCCGCTTCGAATGCGCGGACGAGCGGCGTGGGGTCCAGGAAGCCCCGCGCCACCGTTGGGTAGTCGAGCTCCATCACCTGGAACGGTGCCATCCGATGGCGCAGCCCGCTGAGCACCACCTGTTCTTCGACGAAGTCAAGCAGGTCGGGGTTGAAGGCGATGATGGCGAAGCGATGCCCGAGCTGGCAGGCGAGGTGCATCGCCGCCTCGCCATAGCCCACCACCGGGATGTCGACCAGGGTGCGTGCTTCCCGCAATCCGACCCACTGGAGGATCGCTAGCGCCACCGCGTCGAACCCCTCCTGCTCGGCCTGAAGCACATGCGCGAGCAGGGTCGGCGTGAGGAGGGTCGTCAGAGCGGCGTGGCGGGCCACCTCGGCGGGGGATGTCTCTGCAAAGCTCCCGGCCGGCATCCCATGGAGCACCACTTCCGTCTCCGGGTGGCAGACGGCAGCCGCATGGCGACGAAGCGCCTCCTCATAGCCCGGCGTTGCCGCCAGTTCGACCAAGCCCTGGTGCCAGATCCGCATCGGCTACTCGGTCACCGCGGGAGAGTTGTGGTAGTGCGCTACCCAGAACAGGCGTAGCGGCTGTGCCCCAGCATTGCGCCACCAGTTCCGCGCTCCCGGCCGAATGACGATCACATCGCCGGGACCGAACGCTGCCTCTTCCACCCGCCCCTCCTCCTCCCAGCCGATCACGCCCTCGCCCATGACGACGTAGATCACGATGTCGTAATAGGAGAGATGGCGGTGCCAGTCCTCGCCACCACCCGGCCCGACTTCAACGATGCCCGCCTGGAGCCCCTCCCGGACGCCGAGGCCGCGACGCGCCCCCTCGGCTGCGTCGGGGGTGGTGATCGGCACATCGCTCTCGACCGCGAGGGCGGTTGCGATGGCATACGGCGGGCGAAGGTACTCCACGGGCGCGGCGGGTGACGTAGGCCGGATGGCGCTGGCCGGCACGACCTGGACGGGTGGCGAAGAAGCCGGGAGCATCAGGGGGCAGTCTGCCACAGCCGGGCGATGGTGTCGAGTGCCCGCATGAGACAGCAGCTCGGCACCTGGGATACACTTGCCCTGCCACTCCCCACCACGGCCAGGAACGAGAGGATGCGCTATACCACCGAGGTCGATGGCCGGCGCCTGGACTGGGAGATTGCCGGCGATGAAACCCACCTGACCCTGAGCGGCCCCGATGGCAGCCGCGAGGGAAGCATCCAGCGCCCGGCGCCCGGGCACTATCTGGTACGGCTCGGAAACCGGCTGATCGAGGGGTATGTCACCCCGACCGAGGATGGCTACGAGGTGGTCTACGCCGGCCGGACGTACCGCGTCAGCGTGACTGACGAGCGCGCGCGGACGCTTTCCCAGCTCGGCGGCGCCCGCCGTGCTCCTGGTGGCGGGACCGTCAAGGCGCCCATGCCAGGCCTGGTGAAGGCTGTCCACGTGCGACCAGGCGACACGGTCAAGCGGGGGACGAGCCTGGTCGTCCTCGAAGCGATGAAAATGGAAAATGACCTGACTGCCCCGGGTGATGGGGTGGTGAAAGAGGTACGGGTCGCGGCCGGGGAGAAGGTCGAGCAGGGGCAGGCGCTGGTGGTGCTGCAATGAGGGGCCTCCTGCCGGCTGCACCGCGGTGGGGACTGCCGGACCGGTGGCTACCTTGGTCACGGCGACTGTACGTTCAGGGAGAGCACCGATGAGCGGCTTTGAACGCTGGCAGCGCGAGGTCTACGAACCAGCGCGCGCCCGCGCGCCGGAACGGCGCGCTCAGTTTGAGACTACGTCGGGGATCCCGATCGCACCGCTGTACACCCCGGAGCACCGCGCTGGCCACGACTACGAGCAGGAGGTCGGCTACCCGGGGGAGTTCCCCTTTACCCGGGGTGTCCAGCCGACGATGTACCGCAGCCGCTTCTGGACGATGCGTCAGTATGCCGGCTTCGGGACGGCCGAGGAGAGCAACCGGCGCTTCCGTTACCTGCTCGCCAACGGCCAGACGGGGCTCTCGGTCGCCTTCGATCTGCCCACCCAGATCGGCTACGACTCGGACCATCCGCTGGCGCTCCCCGAGGTTGGCAAGGTCGGAGTGGCGATCAGCACGCTCGAGGATATGGAAGTCCTGTTCCGCGACATCCCGCTCGACCAGGTCTCCACCTCGATGACAATCAACGCGACCGCGGCAACCTTGCTTGCTCTCTACATTGCCGTCGCCAAGCGCCAGGGGGTCGCCCCGCGCCAGCTTGCCGGCACGACCCAGAACGACATCCTCAAGGAGTACGTGGCGCGCGGGACGTATATCTACCCGCCCGGCCCCTCGATGCGGCTGATCACGGACATGTTCCGCTACTGTGCCGAGGAGCTGCCGCGCTGGAACCCGATCTCGATCTCGGGCTACCACATGCGCGAGGCAGGCTGCACCGCTGCCCAGGAGGTCGGCTTCACTCTCGCCCACGGCATCGCCTACGTCCAAGCGGCGATCGACGCCGGGCTGGAGGTCGACCGCTTTGCCCCGCGCCTCTCGTTCTTCTTTGTGGCGCAATCGAACTTCTTCGAGGAGATCGCCAAATTCCGTGCGGCGCGGCGCCTCTGGGCGCGCATCATGCGCGACCGCTTCCGGGCGAACGATCCCCGCTCCTGGATGCTCCGCTTCCACACCCAGACGGCCGGCGTCTCCCTCACTGCCCAGCAGCCTGAGAACAACGTCGTGCGGACGGCACTGCAAGCGCTGTCGGCCGTGCTCGGCGGCACCCAGTCGCTGCACACGAACTCAAAGGACGAGGCGCTCGGCCTGCCGACCGCCGAGGCGGCTCAGCTCGCCCTCCGCACCCAGCAGATCATCGCCTACGAGACCGGGGTGGGAGATACCGTCGACCCCCTCGCGGGCTCCTACTATGTCGAGTCCCTAACCGACGCGATCGAGCGGCGGGCGCAGGAGTATATCGAGCAGATCGACGCGCTGGGCGGAGCGGTGCGCGCGATCGAGCAGGGCTTCGAGCAGCGCGAAATCCAGGAAGCCGCCTACTGCCTGCAGCAGGAGATCGAGCGTGGCGAGCGGATCATCGTGGGGGTCAACAAGTTCCAGGTTCCAGAGGAGATCCCGATCCCGATCTTGCGGGTCGATCCCCGTGCTCGGGAGGAGCAGATCCGGCGCCTCCAGCAGTTCCGCGCTCGGCGCGACCAGGGGGCAGTGGCGCGCTGTCTGGAGGACCTCCGCCAGGCCGCGGCCGGAAGCGAGAACCTGATGCCACGCATTTTGGCGGCCGTCGAGCACGGTGCCACCGTTGGGGAGATCGCCGATACCCTGCGCGCCGTCTTCGGGGTCCACAAAGAGACTGTCGTCATCTAAGCCAGCGAGAACGAGCATGATCGAGAAAGTCCACCACATCGCGATCGCCGTCCGTAACCTCGAGGAGCAGGCCCGTTTCTACCGTGAGCAGCTCGGGCTGACGGTGCGGGAGATTCAAGAGGTGCCGAGCGAGGGGGTGCGGATCGCCTTCATCCCCTGTGGCGAGACGCTGATCGAACTGGTCGAGCCGCTCTCGCCCGACCATACCGTCGCCCGCTTCATCGAGAAGCGCGGGGAGGGGCTGCACCACATCTGCCTGCAGACTCCCAATATTCGGAGCGCGCTGGCGACCCTGAAGGAACGGGGCTGCACCCTCCTTAGCGAGGAGCCCAAGCCTGGCGCCGATGGACTGATTGCCTTTGTGCACCCGAAGTCGTCCGGCGGGGTGCTGGTCGAGCTGGTCGAGCCGCCTGCCTGGCGGGAGGGAGGGAGCGCGTGAGTTCAACCGCGATCGGTCGACTGCGCGTTCTCGTCGCCAAGCCCGGTCTCGATGGGCACGACCGGGGTGCCAAGGTCGTGGCGCGGGCGCTCCGCGATGCCGGCATGGAGGTGATCTACACCGGCATCCGCCAGACCCCGGAGATGATCGTTGAGACGGCCGTCCAGGAAGACGTCAACGCCATCGCGCTCAGCATCCTCTCCGGTGCCCACCGCGAGCTCTTTCCGCGCATCTTCGAGCTGCTCCGCTAGCACGGGATGAACAACGTGCTGGTCATTGCGGGTGGCATCATTCCCGATGAGGACATCCCTTTCCTGAAGGAGCTGGGGGTCCACGCCGTCTTCGGTCCTGGCACTCCAACGTCCGAGATCGTCGAGTTTATCCGCCAGCACGCCCGCTAAGGAGCCGGCGGCTCGCTCCCCGCTGCGGGGGCTGCGCTAACCAACCGGCGTAAGGCCTCCTCGGGTGCCTGGTGTTCCTCGACGATCGCGCGAAAGGCGGGGAGGGCAAACTCCGCCAGCTCGAGGGAGAGCTCAAGCACTTCGCGCAAGAGCGCTGTCTCCAGCCCGTGGTCGCCCACGAACAGGTGCGCTTCAGTCAGCAAGGCGTTGCTCCCGCTCACCGTATCCACCATCAGGTTGGCGAAGGGGTAGCCGGCGTTGATCCGATTGACGGCATCGAGCACGGGAAAGAGATGGTCGCGGTCGATCCTGAGCGGTAAGACCACGCGCACGATCACGACCTGGGTACCCGCCTCACCAACCGGCGCGACCGTGACCACCACCGGGAACTGGCCCCCTGACCGCTCCCAGCGGAATGTCAGCAGCCCCGGCTCAGCCCGGCGCTCCACCGGGTAGCCCCATTGCTGGAGCGTGGCCGCGACCGCTTCGCTCAGCTGGTTCATGGGCTGTTCCCGGGCGCTTCAAACGGGATGCCCGTGATTCGGATACCGCTGTGGGGCACCTTGTAGCGGATGTTGAAGCCGATCAGCAGGGCGGTAATCGCCTCGACGATGCGGGAGTTGAAGAGGGGGCCGCCATCGAGGTAGCGCGCTCCCGGTAGGTGGGCAATCAGCTCGCGGATCACCGGCTTCGCCTCGTTGGCACCGCAGACGATCACGTCGCACTCGATCGGGGAGGAGAGGTCGGCGAGCGCCTCGGCGCTGACGTTCTGGAAGGCGGAAACGACCTTCACCCCGCGTGGCACCAGCTCAGCAGCCTGCTCGGCTGCCGAACCCTGGGGGGGAATGATCAGTCGGGTGGCGGGACCTCCGATTGAGCTGGCGAGCGGCACGGTGAGGTCGCAGAGGATCTGCCCTTCCCGGAAGACATCGCGGCAGGTCTTGAGGGTGGTCGCCTGGGCCGAGAAGGGAACTGAGACGACCACGACATCGGCCTCGGCGACCGCCACCGGGTTCTCCCGCCCCTCGACTGCCCCCCGACCATTGAGCGCCTGGCGCACCCGTGCTGCGGCCTCCTGCGCCCGCTCGAGCGCCCGCGACCCGATCAGGACCCGCTCGCCGGCCAGGGCCCAGCGCAAGGCCAGCCCGTAGCCCTGCTCGCCCGTGCCGCCCAGCACGGCAATCGTTCGCTCTCCAACAGCCATCCTGGGTTGCTCCTCCCTTCGCTGGGCCATGCTACTGGCGGGTTGCTCCTGTCGTCAACGCCGAGCAACAAGAGAGGGCAGTGCCTTCGCACTGCCCTCGATCATGCATCATTCTCCGTTCCGGGAGCTCGTTGACCGCGTCGCTTCAAGCGGCTTGGCGTCTTCGCTCGGCATTCTTCTCAACTGCCGGAAGCGTCCACTGCGGTGTCGCCCCCCGTCGCGGAAGCCGGCTGCCCTACACCGGACCGGCGTAGGGCGTTATCTGTCAACTTGGAATCTCCCGAAGACCGAGAGTGGCGTCTTGCGAGGCGTCATCATCTGAGCCTCCTCTCGCCGCGAACTCGCTGCTCCGGAGAGCAACGGCTCGTTTCACCATACAGCCTATACGAACTACGCGCACTTGTCAAGCCCCTGTCCTGGCTCGCTGCGAGCTGCGCTTCCCACCGGTGGCCCACGTGCGCTATCCTCATCGCGATGGATCCCCGCCTGATCAGCGACCTCCGCGCGATCGTCGGCCCCGAGTGGGTGCTCACGTCGCTGGAAGCGCGCGTCACCTACCGGAGTGATGCCCTGACTGCCTACCAGGCGCTGCCGGGCGTGGTGGTGCTGCCGGGCGCTGCCGAGGAAGTCCAGGCGGTGGTGCGTCTCTGCGCGCGGGAAGGGGTACCGTTCGTCGCCCGTGGCAGCGGGACTGGGCTCTCCGGCGGGGCGGTGCCGCTTGAGCAGGGGGTACTGCTCGTCCTCAGCCGGCTGAACCGGATCCTGGCGGTGGACCTGGAGAACGCCCAGATCACGGTCGAGCCGGGCGTGCTCAACCTGGAAGTCTCGCGCCGGGTTGCCAGTGCGGGCCTCTTCTATGCGCCGGACCCTTCCAGCCAGCAGGTCTGCAGTATCGGGGGGAACATCGCCGAGAACAGTGGCGGCATGCACTGCCTCAAATATGGCTTCACCACCCACCATGTGCTTGCCGTCAAGGTCGTGCTTCCTACGGGGGAACTTGTCCGCCTGGGCAGCCGGACGCTTCAGCCGCCCGGGTACGACCTGCTCGGGGTCTTCATCGGCTCGGAAGGCACCCTCGGGGTGGTGGTCGAGGCGACGCTGCGGCTCGTGCGCCTGCCGGAGGCGGTCCAGCTTGTCATGGCGGCGTTCCCTACTGTCGAGGAAGCCGGTGCGGCGGTCTCGGCGATCATCGCGGCCGGCATTATCCCCGCTGCCATTGAGCTGATGGACCAGTTGTGCATCCAGGCGACCGAAGAAGCCGTCCACGCTGGGTATCCGCGCGAGGCGGGCGCTCTCCTCTTGATCGAGCTGGATGGCTCTCCCCCAGAGGTCGCGGCTGATACCAGCGCGGTGGTAGAGGTCTGCCAGCGCCACGGTGCGCTAGCGCCCCGGGTGGCCACCAGTCCGGCCGAGCGGGCTTTACTCTGGAAGGGCCGCAAATCGGCGTTGCCAGCGATGGGACGGCTTGCGCCTGCTTACTACCTCCAGGACGGGGTGGTGCCGCGGACTGCCCTTCCTGCCCTGCTCCGTCGGATCGCCTCCCTGGCAGCGGCAGCCGGCCTGCGGGTGGCGAATGTGCTGCACGCTGGCGATGGCAACCTTCACCCCCTGGTGCTCTATGACCCGCGCGTGCCTGGCGAGACGGCGCGCGCCGAGGAGCTGGCGGGGCAGATCCTGCTGGCCTGCGTCGAACTGGGGGGGAGCATCACGGGCGAGCACGGGGTTGGACTGGACAAGAAGCGCTACCTGCCTGCCATGTTCAGCGAGACCGATATCGAGACGATGCAGCGCGTCCGCTGCGCCTTTGACCCGGCCTGGCAGAGCAACCCCGATAAGCTGTTCCCCACTCCACGGCTCTGCGGGGAGCGGCCGGGCCCGTACCGTCCCCATCCGCTCGTCGAAGCGGGGGTCGCCACCCTGTTCTAACTCCTGCGCTCGCCACGCTGGGATGGCAGTGGCAGGGGACCAGCGCTGAGCGCAGGTGAGGGTACGCCGGGCGAGGAGCGGGTATGCCGGGAGTGTCGTCGCGCCCGTGGACCGCGCGCCGCTCGCTCAGCCAGGCCAGCGGGCGTTCCACCGGCCAGCGCCACGCCGGCACGTGCTCCCCGCTCGTCCAGCCACTCCTCGTCGGTCCGCCAGTGGGGCGGGACGTCCCCCACCCCCCGGCGTCCCGTGGGGTATCGGCGCGCGGGTCGAGGCAGCGGTGCTGCGGCCGCTCGGTACGAAGCACCTGGCCACCCGGGTGCTCTCCTACCGAGGGACGGGTCTCCGCTGGGTCCTGCCGGCTGGGAGAGGTACTCCGCGTGCTTACTGTGCTCGCCCGGCAGCCGGGCCGCCGCTCAGCCGGACGGCTGGCGGAGGAAGGTGAGCGGCAGCTGCACGCCACCACCACCACTCGGCACGGGCGTGGGCCTTGCTCCGGGCGTCGGCGTGGGCGTGGTGACCGTGAAGGGCAGGCTGTTCGACAGGCTGTCCGGCGCCACCCCATAGCGCCGCCACCGTCACCACCCCCACCGCCGCCACATCCCTTGCGCTCACCGCCACGCTCAGCCGCATCGCGCTTACCACCGTTCGTCGGGCGTTCGCTCCCGTTCCAGAGCGCCGCCGTCCCTTCAGGAACTCGCTCCCTTCCACCTGCAGGGTGAACGCACCACTCCCTTGCAGGGTCGAGGAGAGGATGAGCGCCGTCAGGGTGGGTTTGGCACCATACTCGTACGCGTCCACATCGGCAACGGCGAGCCGCACGTGGCCCCGAGGTTCATGGGCTTTGACGAGCGCTTCTGCTACTTCAGCCTGACCGGCCACCGCAAGAAGGTGAACCTCAAGCGCGACCCGCACGCGTGCGTTGCCATCTCCCACCCCTTCCGCTCGACCGCCCACGTCATGATCTGGGGCACCATGGAGATGCACGACGAACCGGAGTGGCACCCCCTCTGGCGGGAGATGGTCACCCGCTGGCTTGGCCCGGAAGGGAAGCCGGTCCCACGCGACCGCCCCCTCGGCTGGCACCAGACCAGCCTGGGGATCTTCACGCCCTACCGTTGGCGGATCGTCGGGCTGGACTAAGCACGCACCACCCATGCAGGGCAGCTGGCGGCAGGCGCACCCGAGCGCTAGAGTTCTCATGGGAGGAGCGTAATCGTGCGCGGAGGCTTCGCATTCGCCCGTGGCTGGAGGGGGCTGGTAGGGCGTAGGGGACCAGCCGGCGCGGCGTCGCGCCGGGGCCATGCTCTCCTTGCCAGCGGAGCGCTCCTGATCGGGATGGTCTTCCTCGGCCTGGCCAGCGGGCGATACCCCTTCGCCAGCACCTTCGGTGCCGCGGGCTACGCCGAACTCTTTCTCATCACCTTCCTCGCGAACGCCGGGGTTGCCATTCCTATCCCGTACCTACCAGTTGTCGTCCTGGCGGCCACCCAGCTCAACCCCACGCTCGTCGCCCTCTGTGCCGGGGGTGCCGCTGCGCTCGGTGAGCTCTCGGGCTACCTGCTCGGGGTGTCCGCACGGACCGTGCTCCCCGCCCACCCGCTCCTGAGGCGCGCCCAGCGCGTGCTGGACCGGGGTGGCGACTGGCTCGTCCTGGCCACAGCGTTCCTCCCCAATCCTTTCACCAAGCTGGTAGGGGCCGCGGTTGGTGCGCAGAGACGTCCGCTCTGGCGCTACCTGCTGCTTTCGTTCCTGGGGAAGAGCGCGCGCTTCTGGCTACTCGCGCTCGGTGCCGCTGCCTTCTGGCCGCACTAGGCCACAGCCCGCGCACGCGCCGCTCACTCCCGGGAGGAGTAGCGCCCCCTGGTAGGAGCGGACAGCACGTCCTACACTTTGAGGGCTCAACCGTGCAGGAGGTCGGAGCGAGCAGGAATGCCGTACACAGCGAGGGTTCGCCAGCGCGCGAGCAGCAGCCACTGGTTTGTTCTAGCGGTTGCGGCAGCGCTGCTGCTCAACCAGGTGCTGCCCGACCCCATTGCTGTACCGACCGACCAGCCAGCCGCCCTACGCCCCGTACCAGCCGCCTCCCTGAACTGGGCGGTCCCCGCTGAGAGCGACACCATCCCTCTCCCTCCGCTCGACCAGCCGTTTGCGCTCGTCCATCCGCTGCTGACGGTCGTCCGCTGGCACGTGACCGCGCCCCCCCCGCGGAAGCTGGAGAGGCTCCCCTTGCCGGCTCACGCCTTGCGTGGCCCGCCCGTCAGCCCGATCCGCTAGCGTTCTGCTCTCGTCTGCAGGCGACTGCGTACCCGCTTGGCCCCGATGGTCGGCTCACCTCATGGTGTCCCGCCGACGGGGCGGCGCGTTTCCCAACCGAAAGGAGTACCGCGTGCTCGAAGGGCTGTTTCAACCCTCTCATCTCATTGTCATCCTGATCGTCATCTTGATCGTCTTTGGCCCCGGGAAGCTGCCCGAGGTCGGCACCGCCCTGGGCAAGGGGATCCGCGAGTTCAAGCACGGGCTCAGTGGCGACTCCGCTCCGAGCGAGCGCCAGACAGCTGCCAGCACCGAGCCCCCGCGCGAGACAGCCGGCTCCCCACCCTCACTCCCCCCACCGAGCAGCCCCTGATGCGCTGGGGCATCCTGCTCGTGCTCGCCGGCGCGCTCGGATTGAGCGGCTGTGCTGAGGGGCCGATCCGGCTCTACGGTTCGAACCTGCGCACGGTCGACTGGCAGAAGGTGGTCACGGGCGACCCAAACCTGGTGTACTCGCTGATGCCCTCCCTGAGCGGGATCTCCGGTGCCTTCGTCCAAACGCGGGATGGTTCCGTCGGGGGCTTTGTCCAAACCCAAGCCGTCCAGTACCTTCCCCTCGCAGGGGCGGAGGGCGAGGTCGCCCTCCTGCCCCTCCTGCGGGATGGCAGCTCCGGCCCAACCGGCCTGCTCGTCTACCGCCGTGGACCGCACGGCCCCGTGCTGGCCGGTACGATCGACGGGCGGGTGCTGGACCTCGCCGCGAACGCGGGGATGCTCGACGTCGTCACCGCCGCCTACGCCGGCTGGGAGCCCCCCTGCTGCCCCAGCGGCATCCTCGTGCGGCGCTACCGGCTTGAGCAGGGCGCGCTCGCGCTCGTCTCGGCGCAGCTCCTCCCACGCGACGAGATGCGCGCCCCGACCGTCGAGCAGTACTACCGCCTGCTCGGGGAAGGGCGGTTGGACGAGGCGCGCCGCCTCCTGACGCCCGCTCTCCAGCAGTCCCCTCCCCCGGAGCCGTGGTTGGCCGAGCCGACGAGCGGGACACCCCTGCAGGTCCAGGCACGCAACGAGCCTGACGGTCGCGTCCTCGCCGAGCTGAGCTTCAGCGACCCTGCCACCCAGCAACCACGCCAGGAGCGGGTGCGCTGGCGGCTGGAGTGGAGCGCGGGCGCCCAGCACTGGCAGCTCGCCCAGCGGCTCGCCGAGCCTCCCTCTCCCCAGCCCTAGGCCGCAGCCAGAACACGCTCCTTCAGCGCCCGGAAGGCAGCGACTCGCGGCGGGTCGTGCTCCTCGCCCCCTTCAGGGCGGACGAGAAAGAGCATGAACAGGACGTTTCCCGCCTCATCGCGGGCGATGATGCCATGCTCAGTGCGGCCAGTGTGCTCGTGGTGCCCGTCGTGGAACTCCAGCTGGTAGCGCAGGCCGCGCGTCAGGTGGACATCGATCGGTCGACCCGGGAAGTTGATGAAGCGCTCGGAAAGCTGCGGCTGCGCAAAGACCCGGTCCACTTCGACCATCCCGGCCGGATTGCGCAGGATCAGCCGGACCAGGCCAAGCGGTGCAACCAGTGACCAGAAGGTGTCTGCATCCATGGTCCCTCCCGCGAGTTGCCCCCGCCCTCCTCAGGCGCGGTACAACCCCTGGGCGGCAATATAGGAGATGACGGCCTCAGGCGTCAGGTAGCGGATGGAGCGGCCCGCCCGGACGCGCTCCCGGATGAGGGTGGCACTGATCGCGATGAGTGGGGTGGCGAGGCAGCGGATCCGCTCTCGCGCCCGGGGGAGAAACGGTTCGAGGGAAGCGAAATCGATGGGCGGAGAGCCAGGCCGGGCGAGCACAGCGATTTCGGCGAGCTCCCCTACCCGCTCCGGCCGGTGCCAGCTCCCCAGGTGCGCGAGCAAGTCCTGCCCGAGCAGCAGCACCAGCCGCGCCGTGGGGTAACGGCCCTGCAGCGCCAGCAGCGTCTCGTCAGTGTAGGTGGGGCCTTCCCGCTCCACGTCCACCGTCGAGACGCCAAAGCGCGGGTTGCCAGCGATGGCAAGCTGCACCATCGCCAGGCGGTCGCGGGCGCTGGCTGCGGGTGGGCGCGGGCGGTGCCAGGGCTGGCCGGCGGGGACAAACAGCACCTGGTCCAGCGCCGCAAGCTCAGCGGCCAGCTCCGCCGCGATCAGATGGCCAAGGTGGATGGGGTCGAAGGTGCCGCCAAAGACACCGATCCGCATACCCGAAGAGTACTCGGTTGGGCTGCCGCGCTGCGCACTCTCGCGGGATCTCCGAGCTGGCTACTCCCGCGCGATCCTGTCGCGCTGGCGCGGTGCCCGCCGGTGGACCGCTCGCTTGCAGAAGCGGAGATTTGCAATTCTGGCAGCCTCAGCCTAGAATGGGGCCAGGCCCGGATGCTCCGCGCCGAGGAGGGATCCATGGTACTTCGTCGTGCGCCGTTCCTCGCTGCTTTGCTCGTCGCTGGTCTCCTGGCCGCCTGTACCCCCGCAGCATCCCCCACCCCAACAGCACCCGCGCCCGCGGGAGAGAAGCCGGCCGCGCGCCAGGTCCTGACGGTCGGGGTGTTGACCATCGTGACCAACTACGACCCGCATCAGTCGACCTCCGGGGGCTACCGCAAGCTCGATGTCTTCGAGACGTTGCTGATCCTGGACGATACCGGTCAGAAGGTCGAGCCGCTGCTCGCGACCGACTGGCAAGCCCAGAATGCTACTACCTGGCGGCTGACGATCCGGCAGGACGCCAAGTTCCACGACGGCACCCCGCTGACCACCGAAGATATCGCGTTCTCCTGGCAGCGTCTGGCCGACCCGGAACTGAAATCACCGATCCCGGGGCGGATGTCCGGCGTGGAGCGGATCTCGCGGCTGGACGAGCGAACGGTCGAAGTGGTCACCCGCACGCCTGACCCCTTGCTCCTCAAGAAGCTGACCCTCTTCGCCGTAGTGCCAAAGGCGTACACCGAGCGCATCGGGGCGAAGGAGTTCGTCCTGAAGCCAGTGGGGTCCGGTCCCTTCAAGGTGCGGGAGTATGTGCCGGACCAGCGCCTAGTGCTGGAAGCGTTCAGCGAGCACGCCTATCGCAAGCCGAAGCTCCAGCAGATCGTGTTCCGCCCCATCCCGGAAAGCGCCCAGCGCCTGACCGGCCTGCGGCTGGGGGAGATCGACGTTGCCCAGGCGATCTCCTTCGAGCAAGCGGAACAGGCCCGGCGCGAGGGGTTCACCCTCACCAGCAACGACTACCAGATCATGGGCATCTGGTTCGATACCTGGGGGATGGACGGTAACCCCGGCCCGATCAAGGACAAGCGCGTCCGCCAGGCGATCGCCTACACCCTCGAC
>JAILZB010000396.1 GCA_023512725.1 Chloroflexota bacterium
GGCCCGATCCGGGGCCGCGCCAAAGCGGGAGGTACGCAAAGAATGATTGGGGGCTTGACACGTGGCGGAGGGCGGCGGCTATATTGTAATTTGTTTAGGAGTCCGAAATGTAATTCCCGCTGAACGGAGGTTGCACGATGCGAGTTGCACTGACGATTCTTCTTCCGCCGCTGCTTGCCCTCGCGGCCGACGTGCCCTATCCGGAGGGATACCGCAATTGGCGGCACGTCAAGAGCATGGTCATCGAAAAGGGCCACCCGCTTTATGAGCCTTTCGGCGGCATCCACCACATCTACGCCAACGCCAAGGCGGTGGCCGGCTACCGGACCGGCAAATGGGCCGACGGCGCCGTCATCGTCTTCGATTTGCTCGAGGCGGTTCGTGACGGCAACGCCGTTGTGGAAGGGCCCCGCAAGGTGGTCGGGGTGATGCACCGCGACGCGAAGCGGTACCAGGATACCGGGGGCTGGGGCTTTGAAGGCTTCAAGGGCGACTCGAAGACGGAACGCGTCGTCGGCGCCAATGCCGCCACCGCCTGCTACGGCTGCCACGCCGGGCAGAAAGAGAAGAGCTACGTCTTCAGCGCCATGCGCGACTGAGAGACCGCTCGGGCGTGCCGCGGCAGGGACTAAGATGAAGGCATGCCCGGGATGGGTCGCAGGTGTTTTCTCGCCGCCACGGGTGCGGCGCCGTGGCTGGCCGCGGCCGCATCTTCCTGGGCAAGTTCGAGGACTTCCAGGGAGACCGGCAGTACGACCTGATCCTGTTCAGCGAAAGCTTCCTCTTCATGAACGCTGAGCGTGCGCTGGAGCGTGCAGCGGCGCTTCTCCCGCCAGGTGGGTACCTGCTCATCGCCGACATCTTCAAGCTGCCGGCCGACGAACCCAGCCCGATCGGAGGAGGGCAGGACATCAGGCGATTCCGAGCGCTGATGGACGCGTCGCCGTTCGAGCTGGTGAAGGAGACGGACATCACGGCCTATATCGCGCCGAACTTCGATCTTCTTCAGCGGGCCTACACCGAGGCAATCCAGCCGGCCTACGACCTCATTCTGGCCCGGCTGCACGCCCGGCATCCGTGGACGATGCGCCTGCTGACCTGGAAGTTCCGCCGCCAGATCCGGCGGTACGAGCAGAAGCACTTCAGCGGGAAGCGCGACGGCGCCCACCTCCGCCGCCACAAGAGCTATCGGCGCATGCTGTATCGGCTGCGGGCCTGAGACAGACCCATCACCTGCGGCGGCCCCACCGGGGTGAGGGGGAGGAAAGCAAGCCGAAGCGCTTCCTCCGCCACCACGGTGAACGTGAGGGTGTTGCTCGTGAGATCGGGGGAGGTGGTCGTCGCTCGAACTGTTACGCTGCCTGCCGCACTCCCGGTCACGTCCAGCGTGGCCACGCCGGCCACGGCCGACACAGACCCGAGTCCGGTGACTGCACCGTCGCCCGCAGTCTGGGCGAAGGTGATCGAGAGAGTACTGTGGGGCCCGCTGGTCACGGTGTTCCCCGCCGCGTCCTGAAGCGTGGCCGTCAGTGTTCTGGAACTCCCCACAGTCAGATCGGTCGCAAGTCCGCTCAGCACGATCTGAGTAGCGGTCTCGCTGGGCACTACCGTGAAGCTGAGCGGGTTGCTGGTGAGCGCGGGTGAGGTGGTGCTGGCCTGCAGCGTCACCGGGCCCGCCGTCCCGCCGGTCACCTCCAGGGTCGCCACCCCAGCGGTCGCACTGACCGTCCCCAGCCCGGTCACCGTGCCCGTCCCCCCCGTCTGCGCAAAGGTGACCGCCAGCGTGCTCTGCGGCCCGCTGGTCACCGTGTTCCCCGCCGCATCGCGCAGCGTCGCCGTCAGCGTGCGGCTGCTCCCCGCCGCCAGATCAGTCGTCAGGCCACTCAGCACGATCTCGGCCACCGCACCCGCCACCACCGTGAAGCTGAGCGTGTTGCTGCTGAGCGCGGGTGCCGTGGTGCTGGCCTGCAGCGTGACCGGGCCCGCCGTCCCGCCGGTCACCGCCAGGGTCGCCACCCCGGCCACCGCACTGACCGACCCCAGCCCCGTCACCGTGCCCGCGCCTCCCACCTGGGCAAAGGTGACCGCCAGCGTGCTCTGCGCCCCGCTGGTCACCGTGTTCCCCGCCGCGTCCTGTATGGTTGCCGTCAGCGTACGCGCCGTTCCCCCGGGGAGGTCGGTCGTGGCGCCGCTCAGGACAAGTGCTGCCGCAGCCCCGTGGATCACCGTGAAGCTGAGCGTGTTGCTGGTGAGCGCGGGTGCCGTGGTGCTGGCCTGCAGCGTGACCGGGCCCGCCGTCCCGCCAGTCACCTCC
>JAILZB010000397.1 GCA_023512725.1 Chloroflexota bacterium
GATTACGACCTCTCCTCGCTGACGGCCGAGGAGCGAGCGGTCGCCCGTCAGACCTATCTGCGCCAGCTCGGCCGCTGTCCTCAGCATGCGTGTGTCCGGGCGGTCGGCTACGGTCAGGGGTTCCTCGCCCAGGCGGCCTTGCTGCTGGATGACCTCGAGACGGCAGCAACGCTCCTCGAACGGCTTGCCACCCTCGCCTACGACGAGCGGCGGTCCCCCTATCTCATCCCAGAGGGGATTGCGCTCGCACCGGATGGCTCGCGCTGGTACCGCACGGGTGACCTCGGTAACGCCGTCCAGCAAGGGGAGGTGCTGAAAGCGCTCGCCCTGGTGGCTGGGGTCGAGCGTGGACCGAACGGGGTGCGGCTGCTCCCGCGGCTGCCGGCAACCTGGCACTGGCTGGAGGTAGAGCGCTGGCCGCTTGCGAGCGGTACCCTGAGCCTGCGGGTCGAGCGCGTGGGAGACACCCTCCGCTATCAGGTCGCGACGCCCGTGGCGCTCGCGTTGCGGGTGGGGCCGGTAGCACCTGGGAGCCGCTTGCTCGTAGACGGCGTGGAGCGCGCCGGTCGTCCCGTCGAGAGCGGGGGGAGGCGCTGGCTGTGGGTCGATGCGTTGCCCGCCGGGCGGCACGAGGTGGTGGTCGGCCCGTGAGCAAGCGGGTGCTCCTCGGGCTCGCCGTCGGCGTGCTAACTGCCCTCGCGGCTGCCCTGCGGTTCTGGAACGCGGCCAGCTGGCCCCCAGGGCTGGAGTATGACGAGGGGCTCGCCGGGGTCGATGCGTTGAATCTCCTCGCGGGGCAGTTCGCGCTCTATTTCCGTGAGGCCTATCGCGAACCGCTCTATGTCTACCTGATCGCGCCGGCGGTGGCGCTGGTGGGCCGGGAACCGCTCGCGCTTCGGCTGCCGGGCATGCTGCTCGGGGTGGTGCTCGTGCCGCTGACGGTGTGGTTCGCGCGGGACCTCCTGGCGTCCTGGGGTGAGCGCGCGGCCCTCCTTACCGGTCTGCTCGCGGCCGGGCTGGCGGGGGTGACCTTTTGGCCCCTCGTGCTCAGCCGCTCGGCCGTTCCTGCCGCTCCTCTCCCGGTCGTGGCGCTGCTCGCTCTCTGGTGCTGCTGGCGCGCCTGGATGGCACCGCCTCCGGCCTGGGGGCGCTTTGCCCTCGCTGGGATAGCGGGAGGGCTGGCGCTTTACAGCTACCTGCCGGCACGGCTCTTACCGCTCGTGATCGGGCTCTTCCTCGCCCTGAACGCCCTCCTGGCGCGGCGGCAGTCGGTGCTGGCGCGGCACTGGCGTGGGGTGGTGTTCATGGGGGCGGTGGCCGGCCTGGTCTGGCTTCCGCTCGGCTTCGTCTACTTCCAGGATCCCGCAGCGTTCCTCGGGCGGGCAAGCCACGTCTCGATCTTTCGGCCAGGGGTGCCGGAGGGGAACGCAGCCCTGGCGGTGCTCCGCTCGGCCCGCCAGGCGCTTGGCGCCTTTCTCTGGCAGGGCGACCCGAACTGGTACCACAACCTCCCGGGCCGGCCGATCTTCGACCCGCTGGTGGCGGCCCTGGCCGTGCTCGGGGTGATCGTGCTCCTTGCTCGCGCCCGGCAGCCCGCGGTGCTCCTGCTCCTCGTTTGGGCGGGGGTGATGGTGCTGCCTGGGGTCCTCTCGGACGACAATAATCCCAATACGATGCGCCTCGCCGGGCTCATCCCCGTAGCGTTCTTCTTCCCCGCCGTCGGATTCACCCTGCTGGTTATCTGGCTTGAGCGCTGGCAGCCACGGGCCTGGCTGCTGGGTGGGGTGCTGGCGGGGGCGCTCGTCTTCGCCGTGGCTGGGGGAACGGCGGTGACCTTCGCCGGGTGGGCAACTCGGCCGGAGGCATTTGCCGCGCGCAGTGGCGAAGCCTTCGACGCCGCCCAGGCGATGAACGCCCTCGGGTGGGAGCCGGGGGCGTGCTTCCTGCTGCCGATCAGCAATGCCTGGCCACCCGGTCGCCAGTATCAGCACCGCTCGGTCCAGTTTCTCTACACTGCGCCCGCGCCCGCGGCCTTTCTCCGGGTCGATGACGAAGAGACGCCAGAGCAGCTGGAGAGGCGCTACAGCGGCTGCCGGCGGGTCTACACGGTCAACTGGAAGCAGGGGCCGCACGTCGATGCCGATCCGCGCCAGCGCGTCGCAGACCAGGTCGCGGCGCCGGGCGTAGAGGGCGTTCATCTGGCGTAGGAAGGACTCGGGCGTCTCCAGCAGGGCGGCGATGCCGGCGTACTGGATCGCCGTGAACTGGCCGGAGTCGGTGTTCGTCTTGATGATGCCCAGG
>JAILZB010000398.1 GCA_023512725.1 Chloroflexota bacterium
ACTCGGTGTTCTCCGTGAGCCAGCGCAGAAAATGCTGGTAGTTACTGGCGTTGACAAAATTGCCCGTCAGGGAGACGGTGGGCTCGAGGTTGAGGGTCTGGTGCTACCACATACTGGGGGTAAAAAGGATCTCCCCCGGCTCGACCACCGCCTCCAGAGGGCGCGCCTGAGCCAGACCGGAGAAGCGCTCCGGGTCCAGAGGGAAGGCGTCCCCCTCCTCCTCGACCTCCTCCAGGAGGTGCCCCTGCTCCGGAGGGAAGAGCCACCAGCGCTTGCGCCCCAGGATCTGGGCATTCCAGGCGCTGCTGTAGCCCACGTCCAGGTGCAGCTTTGAGCCCGTCCCGGCGGCGCCGATGAACATCCACAGAAGGGTGGGGCAGGCCCCCTCGGGAAGCTCCCGCAGCCAGTCATCGGCCAGCCGGGTGGTTTGGTCCACCTCGAAGGGCAGCCCTCGGCGCATCATGGTGGCTTCCAGATCAAGGCCCCGATTCGTCTCCCGTTTGGCGATGGCTCCGAGGGACTCAAAATGCTTTTGCACGGCCTCGAGGGCCCGGGCCCGGTGTTCGTCGGACGGGAAGCGATGTCCCCATTCGCGTTCCCGACTCGTTTGGCTCTGGATCGCCAGAAGCTCTTCGAAGCGCTCGGGGCGCTCCCACCAGGTGCGGGTGACCAGCAAAGCGATGTAGAGGGTGTTCTCGGTGCAGTAACGATGGCCGGACTCGGCCCGCTCGGCCTGGATCTGCGAGTCCGGGGGCGGGAAGGCCTCGTAGAAATGGGCCGACTCCTCCACCGCTCCGATCATCCGCGGGTCCCGATAGAGGGCGGCTACGTCGTCCCCGAGGACGGCTTCCTCGAGGGCCTCCGGGCGCTCTGCGACCGCTACGGGATCCTCCTCGTCGCCGACGAGATCCAGTCCGGCGCCGGTCGGACCGGCACCTTCTGGGCCATCGAGCAGTGGGGTGTTCGACCCGACATCCTGCTGACCGCCAAGGGGATCGCCTCGGGGCTGCCCCTCGGGGCGATGGTCGCCCGGCGGGACCTCATGGAGCGCTGGGGGAAGGGCGCCCACGGCTCCACGTACGGCGGCAATCCGCTCGCCTGTGCCGCCGCCCTGGCGACCATCCGCCTCCTCGACGGGGGCCTGATCGCCAACGCCCGGGTCCGGGGCGGCCAGGCCCTCGCCGGCCTCGCCGACTTGCCGGAGCGGTATCCTGGCCTCGTGGCGGAGGTTCGAGGCCGAGGGCTCATGATCGGGATCGAGTTCACCACCGCCGACGCCGCCGAGGCGGTCCAATGGGCCTGCTTCGAGCGGGGCCTCCTCGTCCTCGAGGCCGGCGACTCGGCCGTTCGGCTCTCGCCGCCGCTGACCGTCACCGAAGGCGAGATGGCGACCGCCCTCGAGCTCTTCCGGGCGGCCGTCGCCGCGGTTGCCGAGCGGGGCGCCGTCGAGGCGGCCGGCAGCCGACGCTGAGGGCGCCCGATGCCGGGCAAGGTCGCCTCGATGCGCGACGCCATCGCCGAGCTCGTCCGAGACGGCGACACCGTCGCCATCGAGGGCTTCACCCACCTCATCTGCTTCGCCGCCGGCCACGAGATCATCCGCCAGCGGAAGCGCGATCTCGTCCTCGCCCGCCTCACCCCCGACCTCGTCTACGACCAGATGGTCGCGGCCGGGGTGGCCCGCAAGCTCATCTTCTCCTGGCTCGGCAACCCCGGCGTCGGGAGCCTCCACGCCATCCGGCGTCGAACCGAGGGCGAGGCGCCGAGCCTGGAACTCGAGGAGTACAGCCACTTCGGCATGGTCGCCCGTTACACCGCCGGCGCGGCCAATCTCCCCTTCTTCCCGATCCGGAGCTACTTCGAGACCGATCTGCCGAAGGTGAACCCGAACATCCGGCCGATCCGCTCGCCCTTCGGCGACGCCCGGGTCGCCGTGCTGGGGGTGGTCATGACCTATCAGCAACTCTTCATTATTCTCGTCACCGGCGCGCTGATCGCGGCGGTGTGGCTCTTTCTGCAGCGCACCCAACCTGGCAAGGCCTTGCGGGCCATGTCCCAGAATCGCGACGCCGCCCGGCTGGTCGGGATCAACCCGGACCGCATCGCCCTGATCACCTTTGCCTTGGCCGGCGCGCTGGCCGGCATGGCCGGCGCGCTGGTCTCGCCGCTGCGCGCCTTCGACCCGCACATCGGCGCGCTGGCCATCCTCAAGTCGTTCGCCATCGTCATCTTCGGCGGGATGGGCAGCGTCGCGGGGGCGCTGCTGGGGACCCTGATCGTCGGGCTGGCCGAGACGATG
>JAILZB010000399.1 GCA_023512725.1 Chloroflexota bacterium
GCGACGTACAGTTCAATGTCTGGCGCTTGACCAAAGCCCACACCGAACCAAGGATACGCCTGGATCAACCGGATCGCGTCCTTATACTCCCCCAGCCGCATCTGCGCTGCCCGGTCCTCAAACAGGACCCCCGATTCAAACCGTTCGATCACCAGCTCACCCCAGGGCGTCACGGCAATCAAGGCGGCAAGCAGCAGCCCCAGCAACCAGAGCCGCCGGTAGCGCAAGGTAGCCAGCACCAACGCGGCGGCGAGTGCCCCTGCCCAGGAACTCCGGCTAAAGGTCAGGATGAGCCCCGCCAGGACTAGCCCTAGTGCCACCATGAGCACCGGCCGTGGCCAAACCGGCCGCGGGCTGAACAGGGAGGCTGCCAGGTACGGCCCTGTCAGCAGCAAGGTGCCAGCGAGCACGTTCGGGTCCACACTGGTGCCGACCGCCCGGAGCTGCTGCGTTTCGGCGATCGTTCTGGTCACGACCGAACCGGAGGGGTAGTAGCCGAGCACCCGTAAGCTCAGCAGCAGCCGCGTCGCGAGCTCCTGGTCGATCACGTAGAGCGCAATCCCCAGAGTGGCTGCACCTGCTGCGCCGACGACCAGCGTGCGGAGCAACAGCCGGAGCGCTGGCCGGTCCTCGACCAGGTTGTGGACCGTGAAGAAGAACAGGATGCCGTTGATGGTCTTCAAGAAGAAGCGCGCCAGCTCCGCCGTCGTCGACTGGATGCCGAAGAGAAAGGAGACGATCGCCAGGCCAACGAAGAGCAGCACCGGCCCTCCAAGCGGACTGAGCGCGATCGTCTCCTGGCGGCGCAAACACAGCCGAGCCAGCCAGATCAGGAGCAGGCTGCCGACGAGAGTATCGACAAACGTCAGGCGTACCCCCCCGATTGGCACCGGCACCACCGCAAAAGGCAGGAGGGTGACGGCCAGGATAAAGGCAACGAGCCCAACGACCGGCCGGACGAGAAACGCTATCCCCGCGGCGAGCGCAACGATCAACCCAAAGCCTGCCAGCGGATGAACTCGGACGCTCAGCGCGGCACCGCCCACGACTGCAAGCAGGCCAGCAAGGAGTACGAGCGGCCGACTGAGCCGCACCGAGAGCGTCACGGCGGGATTGTAGGCGACGGCTCCTCCCCTGGCCCTTTGAAGCGGGAGCGAGAGCGGGTGGTAGAATCACCCGTCGCCTCGGGCGGGCGGCCAGCGGGGAGAGGCTGATGCAGCGCTTGATACGGCTTTCGGCAGTTGCGGTCTTCATCGCAAGCCTGGTCATCGTCTCATTCGGCGTGGGGGTTGGGGTTGGGCGCTACTCCCCAGCGGTGGTGGCCGGGCTTCCCCCTGCGGTAGTCATCGGTCCGGCTTCCGCTGCTGATGGCTTCGGGCTGCTGAACGAGGTGCTGCGCATCCTCCGCGAGGACTACGTCGACCGCGCGAGCCTCAACACCCCCCGTCTGGTTGAGGGTGCCGTCCGGGGGCTAGTCGAGGCAGCAGGCGACCCGAACCAGAGCTATCTCACCCCCGAGCAGTTCCGTGAGGCGATGCGCAACACCCAGGGCATCGCCTTCGATGGCATCGGCGCGACCGTCAACATGGATGAGAACAACCGCCTGCTGATCGTTTCACCGATCGCCGGCTCACCCGCCGCGGCAGCCGGCCTCCGACCGGGCGACTGGATCATGGCCGCCAACGGTGAGGACACGACCAAGATGACGGTTGCCGAGGCGGTCCAGAAGATCCGTGGGCCACGGGGTACCGTCGTCCGCCTCACGATCAAGCGCGGAGAGGAAAAGCCGTTCGACGTCGAGATCGTCCGCGGCCCGATCCCGGAGATCACCGTCTCCTACCGGCTGCTCCCCGAAGGCGTGGTCCATCTCCAGATCACGCAGGTCACCCAGCGCACCGGCGAAGAGCTCCGCAACGCCATCCCGGAGATCCTGCAAGCCAGGCCGCGCGGCATCATCCTCGACCTGCGCTACAACCCGGGCGGCTCCCTCAACGCCACGATCGAGATCGCCAGCCAATTCCTGAAGGACGGCATCGTCCTGGAGGACGTCAACGCCAGTGGCGTCCGTCATACCTACCAGGTTCAGCCAGGCGGCCAGCTCACCGACCTGCCGCTGGTCGTGCTGGTCAATAAGGGATCTGCCTCGGCGGCCGAAGTGCTGGCTGGTGCCTTCCAGGACCACCGGCGGGCGACCATCGTTGGTGAATCGACCTTTGGGAAAGGCACCGTCAACACCTGGAAAGAGCTCTCCAACGGTGGCGCCGTCTACGTCTCAATCTCGCAC
>JAILZB010000400.1 GCA_023512725.1 Chloroflexota bacterium
GCTACGGCGTGTGCTGGTTCCTCGGGAGCGCGGCGATGGGGGGACTGTACGGCATCTCGATTCCCGGGCTGGTGCTCTTCTCGATGGCGGCGCAGCTCGCGGCGGTCCCGCTGCTCCTGTCGGTCGGGCGCACGGGACGACGTGCCCACTGAGACCCGAGGCTCTCCATGACGCTATGCCGTCCAGACCATCCCCGGCGCGCCGACGAACTTGTAGACCACGCGCTTCCAGGACGCGGCTTCGGCATCGGTGATCGCCTCATGGTGGAACCGGTACGAGCCATTCCAGACCGCCGGGATCCTCCGCCGCCGCCGTGACCGCGACGAGGTGCGGCAGGCACAGGCCGACGCTGGCCTCGTAGCGCGCGCGGAAGTCGTCGTCGGCCAGCGCGGCCGCCGTCGCCGCGACGGAGCGCTCCTCCGCCTCCCACTGCTGCTGACACGCCAGGCACGGCCGACGGCGTTCGAGCCATTGCCCGACCTCGCGCGCCAGGGCCTCCCCGTGCTGCGGCCCGAACAGCGCCCGCCATCGCTGGCCGGCCCCGACGGCGAGCTGACGGGCGAGTATGACGGAGAGCGCCTCGCCGAACTCCTCCAGGAGGTGCCAGTAGACGATCGAGAGCCCCGTGGCGCTGTCCCTGCCCCTCGCGAGTTGCCAGGCGTGGGTCGAGCAGAATCCGCGGGCGGCGATGAAGTCGGCCCGGCTCCACGGATCGTTGACACGCTCGTAGAGGAACCCCCACAGGTATCGGGCGACCGCCTCGAGACTCAGCTCGCAGACCGCGCAGCGGTCGGGATGGAGCGCGCGGTAGACACCGTGGAAGAGCGCATCGCGCTGCACGGCCAGGTGCTGCGCTATCCGGCCGTCCCGTCGCCGCTGTCCGCGGGTACCGGGACCCCGCCGTCACCCCGCCCGTCCACACGACGAAGCGCCTCTCGCAGCCGATCGCGACGGGCCTGCTGGTCGGCGAGCGAGCGCGGAAACTGGCGATTCGCCGCCGCCAGTCCGGTGACATTGAGCCGCAGCGAGCGGACCGCTTCGTCCGCCACATACGCGCGGTGGCGCAGTACGGCCAGCTCGGCGCGCGCAGCGCTCCACTCGTTGTGCACCGTCTCGAGGTCCGGCGGCCCCGCCGTCACCCGGTCGGCACCGTAGGCCAGGAGGATCTTCACACCCTCCTCGACCGTCCACCCTTTCTCCTCGAGGAACGCCCGAAGCCGCTCGCGCAGGTGCTCCGGGACGACGACCTTGACGCGCGTCAGCCCTGGGAAGACGTGCTCGCTCACAGCGGGCCCTCGCTCGCCCCGAACAGTCGTCGCAGCCACCCGATCATCCCCTTCGGGACCGTGGCGTCCCCGGAGGACGGCCTTCCGCCACTGCCCGCCGCCGCGGCCGTCGCCAGCCTCGCGGCGAGCGCCGCGTTATGCTCCCTCAGGGCGCGCATCGCGCGGCGGTTGGCGTGAAGCTCGCCTGCGAGCTCGTGGACCGTCTCGCCCAATGCGAGCATGAGCTTCTCGGCCGAGATGGTGCGGGCGCGCATCGACACGAGCAGGGCCTGCGCCTCGCGGCGCTTCAGCTCTTGCTTCTTCGCCTCGACCTCGCCCCCGTGCGCCTGGGCGATCGTCTTCCACTCCGCCTCGTCGGCGATGAAAGCCTCGAGGCCGCGCTCGATCAGCCACGCGGTCCCCTGCAGGGTGTCGAGTCCGGGGTCGCCCATGGCACGCCGCATTGTCGCCCAGTCCTCGTCCAAGAGCTCGACCTCAACGACCCAGGGCGCCGTCACCGTCTTCTCCCTCCCGAGAAGCAGAAAGCTCCCACCGGCGCACGCCAGTAGGAGCTATCAGCCTTGTCTTGCAAGGCGACTCGACGAGCCCCATCGCCTATGAAGTTGTCTGTTCTTACCATAGGCCGGCCCTCGGTTCCTGTCAACGGGCGGTGGGAATGAGGTGCGAACGGTGCCGAACCCCTCTGTCCACGATGTACGGGCTTCAATGGGGCCGCCGTCTCTCAACGGCGGAAACACGGCGGCTGGCATCCCGGTGATCTCCATCGCCGGGCTTCAATGGGGCCGCCGTCTCTCAACGGCGGAAACGGAGTCCAGCAGCCCCAGGCGAGAAACGCGCCTGATGCTTCAATGGGGCCGCCGTCTCTCAACGGCGGAAACGTCACCGTGCGGCGGGTCTCAAGACCCCAGGAATCTCGCTTCAATGGGGCCGCCGTATCTCAACGGCGGAAACGTATCCTGTCCAGCCATCGTGGCTGGGGCTACTGATCGCTTCAATGG
>JAILZB010000401.1 GCA_023512725.1 Chloroflexota bacterium
GCCTCGGACATCATGGTCGATTGGGCTCCCGGCGGCGGCGAGCTTGGTTCCGGTCAGCCGAATTGGCGCTGGTGCCAGAAGTGTGCGGGGCTCTTCTTTGCCGGCAACGCCACGCCGGGGCGCTGTCCCTCAGGCGGCTCCCATGAAGGCGCCACCAGCGGCAACTACAGCCTGACACAGAATGCCCCCGCCGCGCCCGGCCAGTCGAACTGGCGCTGGTGCCAGAAGTGTGAAGGACTCTTCTTCGGCGGGAACCCCTCGCCGGGCGTCTGTCCCGCGGGCGGCTCCCACGACGGCTCCCGCAGCGGCAGCTACACCCTGGTGCAGAACTCGCCCGATCCGGGCCTTCAACCTTCCTGGCGTTGGTGCCAGAAGTGCCAAGGGCTTTTCTACGCTGGCAGCGGCCGGCAGGGACCCTGTCCCGCCGGTGGCTCGCACGACGGCTCCCGCAGCGGTGACTACGGCCTGGTCACGGCCCCATGGTAACCCAACAGCCTGTTCACGGCGCTGCGACGACCGTAGAGCTGTGCGGCGTTTCCACCGCTGCCAGCACGACCGACCTGACCCTGGCGCGGGAGCGCTGCTCGTCAGCCCTGCTCCGCGCGGTCTTCTTTGGTTTCGAGACCGGGCACCGCGACCACCGCAAGCGCCCCTTCTATCCCCGCACCAGGCGGAAGACGCGGCGGGTATGGGGCGGGATCTGGAAGGCGGCCAGGTTCACTTGAAGCGGGACCATCGCCCCCTCGGACTCCAGCACCCTGGCGCGCGGCCAGCGGCCGGGTCGGAAGGAGATTTTCACGCCTGCAGCCCACGGGTTGCAATTCTCAACCTGGATCTGATGGTTCCCCAGCAGGCGGAAACGCACGCGCGGGGGCGCCTGGATGTTCAGGCCCAGGGGCGACAGGAGGAAATTGCGCGCCTCATCCACCGTGCTCTGGGGCAGGGAGTCCACCGCGCCGTCTGGCGCAGGGAGTCGAAGGATGTAAACGCGGTCGGCATACAGGCTTGGCAGCTGTCCCAGCCGCGCGGCCAATCGCTGGGTGATCAGCGCCCGTCCGCCGCTAGCCAGGTATTGGCGAAGCCGCGGCACGAACTGCGGATCGGAGAGGGCCGGCAGCGTAAAGACCGCCGCCCGTGCCCCGCGCGGGAAGCGGGTCGTCGGCCCAAGCGGGATCCCGAGCATCTGCAGGGTGCTTGCGCTCTCGACGGTGCCGTTTCTGGGAGTGTCCACCGGCTGGTAGGCTGGGATGTCTGTGGGAGCCTCGGTTCCGTTGTGCGAGGGGCGCGCGGCCCCGGGGTCGAGCGAGAACGCCAGCATCAGTGCGCTTATCGTCGCTGCTCTCCACCACGATCGCTTGCTCATGGCCCTCCTCAAAGCGTGCGGGTACGGCCCTTCCTGCACGGAAGGGTGACTGCTTGAGACCATTATCGGCAGACCGATCGCAAACGGGAGAGCCCGCCAGGTGGCTATCATTTGCGAGGCACCTGCTCGGGGTGGCGCGTGCGCTCCGGTCCCGCGGTGCGGATCATTGCCTCCCCGTAGCCGCGCTCTACCCAGAAGCGCGCCGCCGCTCATCTACTCGCGCAGCTTTCCCAGGCGGTGTTTGGGATACCGCGGGCAGAGGTTCATCGTGAACAATTCGCCGCCGTTCCCCGCCTCCGAACGCGACGTGCTTCAGAAATCTGTTCCGTCTCGCCGTCGCCCGTCTCCGCGAGCGCGTACTCGATCGCTTGCTCCAGCGTCAGCGAGCGGCCTTCCGCCCACGCCGCCGCGAAGGCCCGCTTGCCCAGCGCGGCGCGGAGGGCATCAAGGTGTGCTTCGTAGAGCGGGCGCTCCCCTGGCGGGAGCGGCGAACCGACGGATTCCCGGATTGCTTCTGCTGCTCCAGACAGGCGCGCGGCCCGCGCTGCTGACCCTTCACGCGCGGCGAGATCCGCAAAGGCCTCCAGCGCTTCCGTCGTGGTCAGCCGGTGCCAGCCGCGGCTCCGCGCCTGCAGCAGGGGCACGTCCGACGCCCATTCGCTCAAGAGGGCGCGCGCCTCGCCATAGGAAGCCTCCTGCGCGGCGATCCGGCCTAACCGGATCAGCGCCATGCCGATACTCAGCCGCTCGTTCAGTTCACGGAAGTGCGTCAGGCTCTCCTCCAGGAGCGAGCGGGCTAAAGCCGTCTCGCCGTGATTCCCGGCCAACTGGCCAAGACTGTGCAGCGCGTTGGCGACGCCCCTTCGGTCGTCGATCTCCCTAGCGAGTCGGAGACTCTCCTCGAACCACGCTCGAGC
>JAILZB010000402.1 GCA_023512725.1 Chloroflexota bacterium
TGACGGCGCCGGTGCGGGTGATCCCGGGCGGCAGCGACCTGGAGGCGCGCGGCTTCACTCCCCTGGGGTACCGCTACTTCTGCTACTCGGCGCACTATCGCTCGAAGTTGAACTTCACCTGGGATGCCATGAAGGCCGCACAGGCGGGCCTGGACCACCTGCACTCGCTGATCGTGCAGATAGAGGGCGACGGTACGGGTGAGCTCTCCGAGGAGTACCGCGCCCGGTTCCACGAGGCGATCAACGACGATCTGAATGTGCCGGCCGCTATGGCAGCGGTCTGGGAGCTGATCAAGAGCGAGCTGCCAGATCCGGTGAAGAAGGCCACGCTCTTCCACATGGACCAGGTGCTGGCGCTGCGCTTCGACCATGCGCGCGAGGAGCTGGACCTGCCGCCCGATCTCGAAGAGAAGCTGCGCGAACGCCAGGCTGCGCGGGCCGCGCGCAACTGGGCCCTTGCCGACCGCATCCGTGAGGAGCTTGCCGCCCAGGGCATCGAGCTCGAAGATACCAAGCAGGGCACACGCTGGCGACGCAAGCGGCTCTACCGCGAGCCCGCGCCCGCCGCGCCGGCCGGAGCCCCGGCGTGAAGGGCTTGCAGGACACCTGTACTACTACAGGCTCAAGAGGCAGCCTGTGAGAGCACCGCCTTCGCGAAAGCGCTATTCCGTTCAGGTTTGCCTTGACGAGCGAGAGCTCGACTGGCGTGCCCGCGCGGCCGCCGCGGCTGGTATTGGGAAGAGCCTGCTGCCGCACTCCCTGGCTCCACAGACGACCATGCCTGACAGCAACGAGCTACTTGTCTCCTGAGCGATGATCGCATGGCGGCATTGCTCGCCGGCGTGAGCAACATCCAGTCACTTATTGCTCCCCGGATATCCTGTCTTTCACGCCGGAAGAGGGCGCCCGCAGCACTGCGCTGGCAGTGACGGCCAGGAACAGGAGCACCGCCGCGGCGTTGAGCAGGCCACCCCACTGCCGTGCAGCCATCCAGCCGGCCACGCCCGCCGTGACACGCAGGAGCAGTGAGGCGTGCAGTAACACCAGGTGCGCGTAGAAGTGCGGCCGAAACACGACCGGCCGGCCTAGCACCCCGGGGAAGATCACCGGCGCGTGGCCGAAGATCATCGAGAACACGAACCCGACGAACACGGCATGCAGCATCGCGTCGCGTCGCGGCCCGGCCGGCACATCGCCGAAGACGAGCGCAAGCAACCCGCCCGCGGCAAGCCAGACGTAGCCGGCGAGCAGGCTCACCGCAATGAAACGGGTCAGCCCGCCCTGATGTAGCCGGCGGCGGGCGATGTCGTAGCGCCACAACCAGAGCGCCAGTCCGGTGAGCGCCAGACCGGTCATGCGCGTGCCCGCACTGAAGTCCTGGAGGGTGGCAGCAAGCCCGGCGAGCAGCGCGCCCGCAGCCGCAATGTAGGCGGCGTAGCCTCCCCTGGAGAGACGGAGCAGCCGCGCCAGCTCCAGCCGCTCGCCTGCGATGGTCAGGACCAGGAATGCCGTCCACCACGGCACCACCCGTAGCAGCGGCTGCCCGGCCAGCCAGAGGGTGTTTCCGCCCAGCCAGCTCAGCGCGCCGAGCCAGAGCGTGGCCGTATGGAGCGCAGGATGCCGGTAGAGGATCAGCCCGAAGATAGCCGCGAGACCGGCGCTGCCCAGGGTCATGCCCAGCGCGCCGGCCGGATCGGGCAGGCCGGCGAGGAGCGCCAGGCCGCCGAGCCCGGCCAGAGCCGGCGCCCCGTACGCCCAGCGGCTCCCCAGCGCCACGGCTCGCTCCAGCGCGATGAGCGTGCCGAGAAAGCCGGAGATCATCAGCGGGCCGTGCGCGGCAGCCAGGCCCGGCCGGAGCGCCGGGAGGTCCCAGCCAAGACGCTGCAGCCCGGCCCACAGCGCGGCAAGGAGGGCCAGGAACGCCGGGACCAGGAACGCGAGGCGCAGCCGGGCCGGTGCGCCGGTGCCGCTCAGCCGGTCTTCCCGATGCGCACGCGCCAGACCTCCGGCCCTTGCTCCAGGTATTCCCATGTGAACTGCCCGCTCCGCTCGAAGCTGAACTGATAGTACAGCGGTTTGGGGTCGTGGTCATTCACCAGCACGAACGCCTCGCCGGGCCGCAGGCGGTCGAAGGTGGCGAAGATCAGCGGATGGCGCTCCCGCGGCGCGATCTGCCGCACGTCCAGCACGGTGTACGCCGCCCCGAAAGTTTGCACTTCATCCGATGCCGCCCAATGCTTAGATGCGAGGAAACCCACCTGATCCGCGGGGGCAAG
>JAILZB010000403.1 GCA_023512725.1 Chloroflexota bacterium
GCTCAGCTCAGCAGGCTGGTCAGACCGCTGAAGGGGAGCGTCACGCACCACGGTTGGACCAACGCGACCGCCGAGCAGGGGTGGGCGGCACTGACCGCGGAACTGTCGGCGGGGCGCCCTGTCCTGGCGGAACAGCTTTCGGGGCCGAACCAGCTGGACCTGGTGGTCGGGTTCCGAAACGAGGGGCGAGTCGTGCTCGTCGCCGGACGGGAGGGTCGGAGACGCCACTCGTTTGACGCGTGGGGCCGAGGTCGCTGGACGTTTGCTGCCGCCCGGTTGGGGACGACGGAGCTGCCGAGTGGGAAAGCGGAGATGGACGCCATCGCCGGCATCCTTACCCGCTCCCGGCAGCCCCGGATTGAGGACGGCTGTGTCGCCCACGACGAGCGGGCGCAGAACGCCGTCGGTCTGGAGGGCTATCGCCTCTTCGCCGAGGAGGCGAAGCGAGGGGAGAGCGTGAACCTAGCGGTTGTAGGGCTGCGGCTGGTGTCGTGGACGGAACGCCGCCAGATGCTGGCCAGGTTCCTCAAAACCGCCGACGACCACCGACAGGGCGCCGCCGCCCAGCATCTGCGCGAGGCCGCCGCAGTCCTGCAGCGCGAAGTGGACCAGGGCCTGAAGCCACTGGCCGCCACTTGCCCGTATCCTCCGCCGCCCGGCGCGGCAAAGCGAGAGTCGAACCCCGCCGTCCGTGGGAAGCAGGCGGCGCTGGCCGAGAAGGCGAGCGACCTGCGGCAGGAGTTCCTGAAAAAGATCGAGCCGGTCGCTTTCCAGCACCTGGGCCTCTCGAAAGAAGAGCGGCGGCTCGCCTCGATCGACGCCCAGCCCGGAACGGCCGACCCTGGAGCGGTACGGGGGATGCTCGCGTCGCCGAACGGCACCGTGCGGACCCTGGGGGCGCTCGCCGCCGCACGCTCGGGGGACGCCTCTCTGGCACCCGAGCTGGCAGAGAAGCTCAACTCCAGCGACTCCGTGGAGGCGCGCACGGCGCTGGACGCGCTGAAGACGATCAACCCGCCGAACCTGGTCGAGATGCTAGAGCAGCAGGCAGCGGCGATGGAGGCCGCCGGCAAGGCGATCGACGGCGACGGAGCGGACGGGATCGGCCCCCAACTGCAGACGGCCCTGCGCGATCTGCGTTTGCTGCCGACAGGCGCGGACCCCGCCGGACACGACCGGCACCCGCTCGCCGGGCTCCAGGGTGGTTCCACCCTTTTCGTGATTCTGGGCGTGGCGATTGTCGGGCTGGCACTCGTCGCGTGGCGCGTGGCGGGGCCGGTGCGTCTTGCCGGCGCCGTGGAGGAACCGCTGCCGGCAATCCCCGTCGGCATCCCGGCTGAGGCGGCGCGGTTGGAGACTCTGATGGCGAAGCCGCCCGCCACCGGACTGATGCTCACCCACCTCGACCCGAAGGGACAGGCGTTCAGGAAGGGGCTGGGGGTCGGGGATCTGCTCGTCAAGTACGCGGGCCACCCTGTGCAGACGCTCGAGGATCTCCGCAGGCTAACCCAGATGCCCGGCACGCACCAGCGGGAAATCGTGGCGCGTCGCGACCTGAAGGTGGTGAAGACCTTCGTCGGCCCCGGCCCGCTGGGGCTGGACGGCGTCTCGGTGACAAAGGGAACCCCGTTCTGGCGCCGTCAGCTCTCGGCCCCATTTACGCCGGATTACTCTGGGCTGGCGGGCGAGGGCGAGGCGTGGTATCGGATCACCAAGAACGGGCGCGCGATCGGCCTGGAGCGGCGCGGGTGGCGCTGGGTCAAAAACGAGCTGAAGGTGGCGAGCGTGGTCGCCTTCCAGGACGAGCGCGGCGAGGAAGTGCTGCGGGTGGCGCAACGGTTGTCCGCCGGCGAGCAGCTCGGCTGTCTGGCGATTCGCCTCCACAGCGGCGGTGAGCGCGGCGTGGAGGCGTCGTTTACCGGTGGGCGGTGGCTGATCATGCTGGATGGCCGCCCGGTGACGCGCAAGATCCCGGAGAACGCGCTGCCCTCTCACGCGATCCCGATCCTGGCCGGCACGCTCCCGTTTGAGAACGGTCGCGCCTACGATGTAGTGCGGCTTCACGAATCCGAGTTCGAACCGTCCTACGGCTGCCAACTCATCTTTCTGGGGCGGGAGTGGTCCGACGTGGGGGGCATCGATACCGAGGTGTGGGGCTTTGCGCTGCTGGAGTACGGCGTGCGCCAGATGGCGTTCTGGTTTGACCCGGCGCGCCGCCTGGTGCGCGCCGAGCATTCCGGCCTCGTCTGGACCCTGGCAACGCCCAAGGC
>JAILZB010000404.1 GCA_023512725.1 Chloroflexota bacterium
GAACAGGATCGCGGTGCCGAGGCCGAGGCAGCGCACCGGCATCCGGGCGACGGCTTCCACCGCCGCGGCGGTGAAGCGCGGGAAGAGGGCGAGCAGCAGCGCACCGGCGGCGAGCAGCCCGAGCATCAGGAGCGGGCGCAGCGGCGGCAGCCCCGGCGCGCGCAGCCGCGGCGTCCAGGAGGAGAAGACGCCCGGCTCGCGCACGATGCGCCCGGCGACGCTCGCACCCGGATGCACGCGCAGCTCGCGGACGCTCACGTAGTGGAGGTCGCCCTCGATGCGCGCGCCGGGCATGAGCTCGATCGTCTCGCCGGTGAGCCGCGCGTCGCCCGCGACTCGAGCGAGGATCGACACGCTGCGCGCGTAGACGCGCAGCCCGGCGCCGAGCCGGCCGGCGACCGCGACGTCGTTTCCCGCGAGCCAGGTGGGGCCCTTCACTTCGGCGCGCGGGCCGAAAGCGACGCTCGCGCCGACCACCAGCGCTTCGCCGCCAACTATACCGAACTGCGCATTGCCCTGGTCTATCTCGCCTTCTTCTTTGCGCGTGTCATTCGTTTGGCGACCAAAAATGTAGGTCAGCCCCTTGGTATCTGACGGGATGGCGAACGCTACTGCGTACTGCGCGTCGTCGGGACCCAGAGCCACCGTCGGCATAGCAATGATCTCATGCGAATTCACCCCACCGGTCTGGTGAACCTTGGCCCCTCGAACGATGATCCCATTTGAGCGCTTCTCCACCACGTGAAGATATTGGTCAGGGTCGGCCTGCTTGCTGGGGGGAAGGCTTCGATCGCCCTTTGGGTCGGTCATCGCTCCATCTGACATGCGATCAGTTGCCTGAATGTATTTAAGGAACTCCAAGAGACGTTGATGGTAGTCTGTCCCCTTTTTCTGGTCCATTTCATACGTTATGCCATATAGTGCGTTGATGGCATCAAAGCCCACGCAGCGCTGATAGCAGGTGCCGGTCTTTTGCGAGATGGCTCTCAACATCTTGACCTTCTTCACCAGGTCTTCAGTACTCTGGTGGATGTGAGTGAAGCGGTTGATTCGCTGACCCGTCAGGTGAGATGTGGCGGTAAGAAGATCCTCGTACTCAGGGTCGTGAGCCAGCTCGTAAGTCATAGCTGCTGCATTAATGTGAGGCCGAATGCCAGGATGATCGACCAGGCTCTCTACCCGCTTCCCACGGTAGTAGACCACAGTCCTCATCTCGCGCAGGCTTGCTATATATTGCTCTCCGTTCATCATAGTTGTTGACGATACCTCCTGCCTAACTGTCGGTTTGCCCAAGTTAGTACTGGCAGACAGGCGGTCCATTTGCCAGTACTCGCCGCTACCAGTCTGTCAGCTTCACCCCGCCATTTTATCACGAACCACTCGCCATTGGTACATTAACAGCCGTTGTAATTCTCCGCATACCACTTAAGACAGGGCACGGAATTTGCTCCACAAAAAGTGAAGCCAGGCACGCTGGTCGACTGAGTACCAAGTAGGCCATTGAACAGGCAAGAACGGGAAAAGCGCCCCCCTGGCTCCTTTTCTACCAAATGGGCAGAAACGTGACACTTTTGGTATAATACCGTGCCAGAGCAGGAGGTTCAAACATCCTCTGCCTTGGGGACAGTTGGGACTCAAAGCCTGCTACGGTTGATCATCATTCAATAACCATCTACACAGTGGGGTGGAGCGCCAGGCCAGCTATGGCCTGGCGGTACCGGGGAGGGGAAATGCTCAAGAGAGTCGCTACTGCTCCGATGAGCCTAGAGGCTTACCGGGGTATCATCAGCGATGAGTTGTACGTCAGGATCATCGAACTCGCCGAGGATCTTGTTGGCCTGCGGGTAGGCCACATCAATGCAACACCTGAGGGTGGCGGGGTGGCCGAGATGCTAAAGAGCCTGATTCCTTTGAAGCAGGGGCTAGGGCTCGACGCAGCGTGGTACGTCATGCCACCAGACGAAGAGTTCTTCAAAGTCACAAAGCAATTTCACAACTGTCTGCAAGGCAAGAATGGCTCCTTACCGCCGGCAGATTTCGCCAGATACCTGCGCCACAACGCTCTGACAGCAAACTTGATGAAGGAGATCGAGGTCGACGTTTGGGTCATCCATGACCCGCAGCCTCTGGCCACACCTTTCTTCCTTGACGATTTCCATCCGGTCATTTGGCGCTGTCATATCGACACGTCGACGCCAAATCCGGAGGTTCGCGATTTCATACTGCCGTTCATTCGCTACTACGACCAGATCATATTC
>JAILZB010000405.1 GCA_023512725.1 Chloroflexota bacterium
CCCCCTCGTCGGCCAGATAGACCGCGGTCTCTCCCGCCAGACAGCCACTCTCGCGCAGGTCCGAGAGCTGGGGCACCTTCGACTGGCGCGTTTCCACGGCTCGCGAGAGCTGGGCGAGCGCCAACACCGGCACATTCAGCTCGCGCGCCAGTGCTTTCAGCGTGCGGCTGATCTCCAAACAGGGCGGCGACCCAGCTGCCATTGCTCGCGAGGATGCGCAGATCGCACCCCGCGATAGTACCAACTACGAGGCCAGTGCCGTCCAGACCGGCACAATCAAGGGCAATCCAGCCGCCAACTACATAGCAACCTGGACCACCAGCCGCGGCACAGACCTCCAGGCCCAGTACTTCTTCGTGAGCAAAGGGAACAATGTCTACGTCTATGAGTTCCTGGCGCTCGAAAGCGTCTGGGACGATACCGTGCCGATCTTCAACAATGTCTTCCGCTCTATCGAGATCCGTTAAGAACGGCATCTGGCAGGTATCCGCTGGGAGCGCAGAGCGGGAGGCTGGTCTGGCCCACATCAAGGCTGGTCTGCCCATATAATGAACGGGCTGCACGTGGGAGGGAGGCCACCGGATGTTGATGCGGTCGATCTTATTCATACCCGGGATCCGGCCCAATATGATCGCGAAAGCGCCTGGGATCCCGGCCGACCTGTTCTGCCTGGATCTGGAAGATTCGGTGCCACCGGCCGAAAAGGCGACGGCGCGCCAAATTGTCGCCACCCATCTGGACACGCTCGATGTGGGGCGGCGCGGGCTGGCCGTTCGCGTAAACGCCCTGACAACCGGCCTGCTGGATGAGGACCTGGAGGCCGTCGTCCATCCGCGGCTGCAGGCGATAAGCCTGCCGAAGGTCGAGAGCGCCGAGCAAGTGCGCGAGGTCGACGCGCGGCTGGCGCTGCTGGAGCAAGCGCGTGGACTACCGCCCGGCCAGATCAAGCTGCTGTGCTGGATCGAGATGGCTATCGCGGTGATCAACGTCTATAGCATTGCCTCGGCCTGCCCGCGGGTCGCCGCCGTTTCCTTCGGGGCAGAGGACTTCGCGGCCGATCTGGAGGTCGCGCGCACACGCGAGGGGCTGGAGATCAGCTACCCGCGTGCGGTCATCGCTGTGGCCGCGCGCGCAGCCGGGGTTGCCGCAATCGATACGCCCGAACCCGACTTCAAAGACCTGGAAAATCTGGAGGTCGATGCGCGGCGGGCCCGTAACCTCGGCTACCAGGGCAAGTTCTGCATCCACCCCAGCCAGGTCGAGATCGTCAATCGAGTCTTCACTCCGGCCGAGGCCGAGATCGAGTACGCGCGCCGGGTGGTGGCCGCCTATGAGGAGGCCGAACGGCAGGGTATTGGCGCGGTCGCACTGGATGGCAAGATGATCGATGCCCCGGTCGTCCTCCGCGCGCGGCAGCTTCTCCAGCGCGCTGCCAGTATCGCCGCGCTCGCCGGCTAAGCCAGTACTGGGAAAGGCCGGCCGCGATGCCACGCTACGATGCGTATGCCGAAACCCAGCTGATCCGTGGACATACGCTGACGGTCTACTCCAACCCTCGCCTGGGGGCAACGGTCGAGCTGGACGGGCGGGTTCGCGGGCGGACGCCGATCATCATCCGCGGCGTCGAGAAAGGGCCGCATACACTGCGGCTAACGCTCGAAGGCTTCCGGCCCGCGGTGCATACCTTCGAGCGCGACGGCGCGGCCGCCGCCCGGCAGCCGGATGCGATCCGTCACGCGCGCGACGGTGCCGACCCGCGCGTACTCGTCGTCCCAGCGCGGGACGAGGAAGACGCGCTCTTCGTCCCCCACGTCGACGGTGAGGGTGACGTTCATGTTCGGGAAGACGACGATGTCTTCGATCGGTAGGGAATGGCTGATCAAGAGGATACTGACGGTCATGGCGCTGATGACGGTGCTCGGGTTGGCGCTGGTCGTCTTCTTCGTGGCCAGGGAATCCGTGCCCGCCTTCACCCGGGCGGGCCCCGCCAATCTCTTCAGCTCCGCCTGGAGTCCCGGGGACGGCCGCTACGGGATGCTGGTATTCCTGACCGGGACGCTTGCTACCACCGCCGGGGGGCTTCTCCTGGGCACCCCCCTAGCCCTGAGCTTGGCCCTTTTCCTCACCCAGGTCGCTCCCCGGCGTTCCCGGTCTCTCTTCACCCGCGGCGTGGAAATACTGGCCGGCATACCCTCCATAGTTCTGGGCTGGCTTGGTTTCACCATCCTGGTGCCGTGGATAAGGAAGGCGA
>JAILZB010000041.1 GCA_023512725.1 Chloroflexota bacterium
GAGTACTAGCCCACCTGAACCGAACGGGGCTGTCGCACCGGGAGAGGAGCAACCGGGTACCCATGGAGCCGCAGAAACGCCTCAGCAATTCTCGGGTCGAACTGGCTCCCCGCGCAGCAAGCGATTTCCGCGAGCGCTGCGCTCGCTGGCAGCGCACTGCGGTAGGGGCGGTCGCTGGTCATGGCATCGAAAGTGTCGCAGACGGCAATGACCCGGGCGCCGAGCGGGATCTTCTCGCCGCTCAGCCCATCGGGATAGCCGGTGCCATCCCAGCGCTCGTGGTGATGCAGCACGATTGCCGCCCCAGCCCGGAAATCGCTGAAGCGCGAGACGATGTTCGCTCCGATAACGGGATGGCGCCGCATCTCGGTGAGTTCGGCGAGGAAGAGTGGCCGCGCTTCGGAGACAATCGCGCTCGACATGCCGAGCTTGCCAATGTCGTGCACGCGAGCGGCCCGAACGATGATGTCCGTCTCTGCGCGGCTGAGCCCGAGTTCGTGGCAGAGCGCCTCGGTGTATTTGGCAACCCGGCGGGAATGGTCGGCCGTGTAGGGGTCGCGCAGGTCGACCACATCGGCCAACTGCTCGAGGGCCTGGCAGGTCTGGCGGCGGATCTGAGCAGTCTGGCGCAGGCTGAGGGCCACCATCGCCATCGGGATCGCCACCAGGAGGATCGCCCACGGCTGACCGGCGCCGACCAGAGCGGCCAGGGCACCAAGCAGGAGCAAGGACCCCGTGTGGGGAGCTTTTTCTCGCTGGTCGAGCAGGTAGTGGCGCAGCAGGGGTTGGCCGAGTTTCAGGTCCGCGGCGACCGCCACGAGCAGCGAGTTGGTCAGGACGAAGAGCCCGGCCCCCACGACGAGCGCCACGATCTCCCGCACCCCGATGGCGCTGGTCAGCAGAGGCGAGCCGCTGATCAGTGTCATCCCCCCACCAGCGGCGATAACCCCGAGGACCAACGTGGCTATGTTGAACAGGCGGGCCAGGGTGCTATTGTGCCCGGGGCGGATGGTATAGGCCAGCACCATCCCGAGCACAGTGACGACGACTGCGGCCGCTACCCCAAAGAGGAGCAGCGCTGCGAAGATCGCGGTACTCCCGACCCCGATCTTGATTTTGGGGGCAACCTCGATGGGAAAGGCGACTCCCCCTGCCGTGAGCACGATCAGCAGCCCGAGGGGGAGCATGTCGTCGGCAGTTGGCACCCCCGGAGCAACGCTGAAGACATAGAGCGTCGCGAGAACGGCTAGGCCGCAGATGCCGAGGCACCAGGTGGTGAGGACAACTGGCCGTTTCATGACGCGGCCAACCCGGTGCGGCCCAGCTGATGCCGGATGTCAGCAGCGCTGAGCGTGATCGCGTTGCGCATCAGGTTCGGGCTCGTGGCAGAGTCGAAATTGCTGAGGACATCCGCCCGGAAGCCCGACGCCGGCTGGATCCAGGGGTTCTGCTGCAGGAACGGCGAGGGGGCCACGATTGGTGTCAGGCCAGCCGTCGAGGTGGGGTCGTCTCGGTCGAAGGCGACGTAGGCAGTCAGCCGGAGCTTGAGCGGCCCACTCACATACGATTCGATCCGGAGCGTGTACGCGCTGCCCTTACGCTCCACGCTCGCCACCCGGAAGTAGGTATGCTCTTCCAAGTACTCCAGCATGGCATCTTTCGGCGCCACCACCACTCCGCGCTGGCGAACCAGGCGCGCCGAGAGGCCCCGCACCACCTGGCTCTCATCAGCGAGCGCTTCAATCACGCTGCTATCGACCACGCGGCTGGTGCGGAAGAAGAGGTGGACCAGCACCGGCCCCTGGTCGGTCTGGACCAGGATCGAGGGGTCATACTCACAGAACAGGTCCTGGGCTTCGGCCGGTTGCAGCGGAAGCAAGAACCCAAGGAGGAGAACGGCTAACGCCAGGAGCGCTGCTGCCCGGCGCGAGCTGCGTCTGAACCAATGCCGTTCCATAGTGCCCGTACCTCCTTCGCTAGAGAAACTTGGCGCCATTGGTAGGGCCCGACTGTCGGCACGCTACCGGCCGTGCCCCCCACTCCGCCAAGCACGCTAGCACGATTGGGCCCCACAGACAAGGGGGCTGTTCAGGCTAACCAGCACTAGGAAAGAAGTCCTACGCCTGGCTGGCACGGGTTTGACCACCTTTCGGAGCGCTCCCTAAGATAGCACCGTGAACCAACGGACCGGTCGCGGATGACCGTGACGCACTCCGCCACGGCGGTGCTGAGCCGCTACCTTCCGGCCATCGAAGCGGCGATCGATCAAGTGTTGCCTGCTGCTGGCGAGCTGACGGTGATGCTGCGCTATCACTTCGGCTGGTGCGATGCCACCGGTCAACCCAGCCGGGCCCGCAGCGGCAAACGCGTCCGCCCGGTGTTGGTCCTGCTCGCCGCCGAGGCGGCGGGGGGGAGTGGGGAAGGCGCGCTTCCCGCTGCGGTCGCGGTCGAACTGCTCCACAACTTCTCGCTGATCCACGACGACATCCAGGACCGCAGCCAGGAACGCCGGGGACGACCGACCGTCTGGGCGATCTGGGGCGAGGCCCAGGCGATCAACGCCGGGAACGCCCTCCATGTCCTCGCCTACCGTGCCCTGGCACGCCTGGCAGTGCCCCCCGAGCGCTGGGCTGCTGCTTTCGACCGCTTCACCGCGACGGCGCTTCGTCTCTGCCAGGGGCAGTACCTCGACCTCGCCTACGAGCAGCGCGCGACCATCAGCCGGGACGACTATCTCACGATGATCGCGGGGAAAACGGCCGCCCTGATCGGCCTTGCCCTCGAGCTGGGAGTGATCAGCGCGAGCGACGATCGCGCCCTCTGGGAGCAGTATCGCCGGATCGGTGAAGAGCTTGGCTGCGCTTTTCAGGTCTGGGACGACCTGCTCGGGATCTGGGGAGACCCTATCCGCACCGGCAAGCCGGTGGGAGAGGATATTGCCAACCACAAGAAGACCCTCCCCATCGCCTATGCCTTCGAGCAGGCGCGCGGCGACGACCGCACCATCCTGAGCGCGGCCTTTCAGCCAGGCCCGCCCGACCCGCGCCTCGTCCCGCAGGTGCTCGCCGTCCTGGACCGGCTCGGCGCCCGCGCCTTTACCGAGCAGCTCGCTCATGACACGATCGAGCGCGCACTGCATGCCCTCGCCCAGGTGCCCGGCGCCCCCGGGCCACGGGCCGACCTTGCTACCGTGGCCCACTATCTGGTCGGGCGGGACCACTAGGAGGCGCGGGTCGCAGGAGGGCAGACCGCGCCATCATCTTGAAGAGGGAACCCTGATGGCGAAACAGACCGTACGCGATTATCCGGTCGATCGGAAGCGCGTCCTGGTACGCGTCGACTATAACGTCCCCCTCGACCCCACCACCCACGAGGTGCTTGACGATTCCCGCATTCGGGCTACTCTGCCCACGATCCAGTACCTCCTCGAGCGGAACGCCAAGGTGATCCTCATCTCGCACCTGGGACGCCCGGGAGGCAAGGTGGTCGAGGCACTGCGGCTGGACCCGGTTGCCCGCCGCCTGGAGCAGTTGCTCGGCCGGCCCGTCCGCAAGCTCAACGATTGTGTGGGGCCGGAGGTCGAAGACGCCGTTCGCACCATGCAGCCGGGGGAGGTCATTCTGCTGGAGAACGTCCGCTTTCATCCGGAAGAGGAGGAGAACGACCCCGCCTTCTGCCGCGACCTCGCCAGCCTGGCCGAAGTCTTTGTCAACGACGCTTTTGCCACCGCCCATCGCGCCCACGCCTCGACCGCCGGAGTTGCCGAGTACCTCCCCGCTGTCGCCGGGCTGCTCATGGAGCGGGAACTGACCTTCTTGGGCAACTTGCTCACTTCCCCCCAGCACCCGTTTGTGGCCATCATCGGCGGCGCCAAAGTCAGTACGAAAATCGGCGTGCTCCGGGCCCTGCTCCGCAAGGTCGACCGGCTACTGATCGGCGGGGGGATGGCAAATACCTTCTTCCTCGCGGAAGGCAAGGCAATCGGTGCCTCGCTGGCCGAGCCCGAAGCCGTCGATCAGGCTCGGGCCATCCAGGCAGCGGCGCAGGAAGCGGGGGTCATGCTGCTTTTGCCCTCGGATGCGGTCATTGCGGATGCCGTTGCGCCCGGGGCCACCACCCGGGTCGTCCGCCTGGAGGAGGGGGTTCCAGCCGGCTGGCACATCGTTGACATCGGGCCAGAGACCCTGGCGCAGTTTACCGCTGCCCTGACCGATGCCAAGACCGTCTTCTGGAACGGTCCTCTGGGCGTCTTCGAGATCCCCGCCTTTGCCGAGGGGACACGAGCCCTGGCCCAGGCACTGGCACGCTTGCCGGCCACAACAGTGGTTGGCGGTGGCGAGACAGTCGCAGTCGTTGAGCAGTTGGGGCTGGTGGACGCCTTTCGCCACGTCTCGACCGGTGGTGGGGCCGCGCTTGAGTTCCTGGAAGGGCGCGAACTCCCTGGTGTTGCCTGCCTCCACGAGAAGATGCCGGAGCGCACCTGATGCGGGCTCCATTGATCGCCGGCAACTGGAAGATGCACACCACCGTTGCCGAAGCCCTCCAGCTGGTCGCGGCAATGCGGGATGGCCTCGAGGCGGTGCGAGGTGTCGAGATTGCGCTCTGCCCGCCATTCGTCTCGCTCTTCCCCATCTACGAGCAGTTGCGCGGTGGTCCCCTCAAGCTGGGCGCGCAGAACATGGACTATCACGACGAGGGTCCCTTCACTGGCGAGATCGCAGCCCGGATGCTGGCACCGATCTGCACCTTTGTCATCCTCGGTCACAGCGAACGGCGCCAGCACTACGGCGAGACCGATGCCATCGTCAACCTCAAGCTCCACGCCGCCCTGCGTACCACCCTCCAGCCGATCGTCTGCGTTGGGGAACGCCTGGAGGAGAACGAGGCAGGCGAGACCGAGCGCGTGATTACGCGCCAGCTCGATGCTGCCTTCACCGGGATCAGCGACCCGCGCGGGACCGTGATCGCCTACGAGCCCGTCTGGGCAATTGGCGCTGGCCGCCCGGCGCACGGTCCCCAGGCGAACGCGACCATCCAGCTGATCCGCGACCATCTGGCCGAGCGGTATGGTCACACGACGGCCGAGCGGATGCGTATCCTCTATGGAGGCTCGGTGACTGCTGCCAACATCGCCGAGTTCCTTGACCAGCCGGCAATCGACGGGGCGCTGGTCGGTGGGGCCTCGCTCCGCCCAGCAGAATTCATCGCGATCTGCCAGGCGGCTGCCCGTAAAGCCGCCGGTGTCTAAGCAGGAGGGAGGACGCGCGATGCGGCTCGTTCTGCTCCGCCACGGGGAAAGCATCTGGAACCGGGAGAACCGCTTCACCGGGTGGGTTGACGTTGACCTCTCGGAGGAAGGCATCCGCGAGGCCCACGCAGCAGCTGAACTCTTACGCGCCGAGGGCTACACCTTCGACCTGGTGTTCACCTCGCTTCTCAAACGCGCGATCCGCACGGCCTGGATCGTCCAGGACGACCTCGACCTCCTCTGGCTCCCCGTCGAACGCTCCTGGCGCCTGAACGAGCGCCATTATGGTCGGCTGACGGGGCTGAATAAGGCGGAGATGGCCGCCCGCTACGGTGAAGCTCAAGTTCACCTCTGGCGGCGCTCTTACGATATCCCCCCACCTCCCTTTGATCCAGGCGACCCAGCGAACCCGGCCTACGACCGACGCTACGACGACCTCCCTCCCGAGGAGAAGCCGCTCACCGAGAGCCTTAAGGACACCGAGACCCGCTTCCTTCCCTATTGGTTCGAGCGGATCGCCCCGGCCATCCGCGCTGGCAAACGCGTGTTGATCTCCGCCCACGGCAACAGCCTGCGCGCGCTCGTTAAGCACCTTGACCAGATCCCGAACGAGGTGATCCCGGAGCTGAACATCCCCACCGGCATTCCTCTGGTGTACGAGCTGGACGACGACCTGCGGCCGCGCGAGCACTGGTACCTAGGCGACCCGGCAGCGGTGGCAGCGAAAGTCGCGGCGGTGGCAACCCAGGCGAAAGCCCCTCCCCGCGCCTGAACCAAGACCCCCACAGACTGACGTAGGGGTATAGTTTCAGAGATGAGCCAGCATACCGAGGTCGCCATTATCGGGGGCGGGGTGATCGGCCTGGCCGCTGCGTGGGAGCTGGCAGGTGTTGGCCTCCGGGTTGTGCTGTTCGAGCGCGATCGAATCGGTGGTCAAGCCTCGGGCGCGGCGGCGGGGCTACTGGCGCCCGCGAGCGAGCAGCTGACGCCCCCGGCCTTTTTTGAACTTGGCCGCCTCAGCCTGGCCCGCTACCCCGAGCTCTCTGCTGCCGTGCGCGAAGAATCCGGCATCGACCCGGAGTTGCAGCTCAGCGGGGTGCTCCGGGTCGCGTACGACGAGGAGCACGTGCAGCGCCTCGAAGTGCTGGCGGCAACGGGCGTGTTGGGAGCAACCGTGCTGAGCAGCGTCGAAGTCCGCGCCCAGGAGCCGCTCCTTACCGAACGCATAGCGGGCGGGGTGTTCTTCCGGGAGGAGGGACACCTGGCAAGTCCACGCCTAGTGGCTGCCCTGGCGGCTGCCGCCACCCGACGCGGCGCGGTGATCCACGAAGGAACACCGGTGACCAGCCTGCGCTGGGAGGGCGAGCGGGTGGTCGGGGTGGAAAGCGCCGCCGGAACGACCCGAGCTGAAGTCGTGGTGCTGGCAGCCGGTGCTTGGTCCGGCCTGCTTGGCGTCGCGCCGCTGCCGGTGACACCGGTGCGCGGCCAGATCCTCGCCCTCGCGCCCGGCCAGGCCCGCCTCCAGCGACCAGTCTTCGGCCCGACGACCTACCTTGTGCCCAAGCCCGATGGCACCATCGCTGCTGGCTCCACCGAGGACCGTGCTGGCTTCTGCCGAGAGCCAACCGTCCGCGGCCTCCGGACGGTGCTGAGCGGGGTCGAGGAGCTTGCGCCCACGCTCGCCGAGGCGGTCTTCCTGCGGGCCTGGGCAGGCCTGCGACCGGACACCCCGGACCACCTGCCGCTACTTGGCTTCCTCGCGCCAGGGCTGATCGTCGCCACTGGCCACTACCGGAATGGCATCCTGTTGGCACCGATCACGGCCGCGTGCGTGCGCTGCCTCATCCTGGGCACCCCACCCCCACTCGACCTCGCGCCCTTTTCGCCAGCCCGCTTCTCAGCGCTCGCCGAGCCACACCGCTCAGGGTAGGACGTTACTCGGCTGTTCCGCCCCTCCTCCCATGGTATCCTTCGGCCTGCTCGACCCATCATCAGGAAAAGGACTGCCGGTTGTGCGGCTCACCGCCCTGATCGCCAACTGGAACCGTCGCGAAGAGCTGGCTGCCCTTCTCGCTGACCTGCAGCAGCAGACCCTGCCGCCCGAAGAGGTGATCGTCGTCGACGACGGGTCGACTGATGGCGCGCCCCAGATGGTTCGGGAGCGGTTTCCCGAGGTCCGGCTCATTGCGCTTGAGCAGAACCAGGGGTTCAACCACGCCCGTAATCTCGGCATCCAGGCGGCGACAGGGGAGGTCATCGTCTCCCTGGACAACGACCTCCGCCTCCTCGACCCCTCCTTTCTCGAGAAGCTGCGTTGCTCCTTTGCTGTCCACCCCGATTGCGCTACCCTCTCCTTCGGGGTCATCGATGGGGTATGGCGCCCGGAGCAGGTCCCGCCCGGGGCAACGGTAGTCCCCTTCTCCACCCTCGAGGCGATGGCCACGGCCGGTCAGGCACCGCTCCCGGCCCACTTCTGCTATGACTGGTTCATCTTCATGGGTGCTGCAGCCCTCCGGCGCACCCTGTTTGAACGCGTCGGTTTGCTGGACGAAAGCTTCCGGTATGGTGGCGAAGAGTGGGACCTCGCGTTCCGTTGCCACGCCGCGGGGCTACGCCTTGGTTATGACTCTCGCCTCTGGGTCGTTCACACGCGCTCTCCGGCGATGCGCTCGCCTGCTGTCAGCGATCTGATCCTACGTAATATGGTCGTTGCTCTCGCCCGTTTCCTGCCTCTTCCCGACCTCCTCGCCCTCCTGGTCGTTCAGGGGGCGGTAGCAAGCGTACGGGGGCTCCGACAGCGCCGCTTCGGGTCCACTCTGCGGGTCTTCACTGATATCGCCCGTCACTGGCCGCGCGACGTTGCACCGAAACGTCGGCCCATCTCGTCAGCAGTGCTACGACGCTACTACGCCTTGCGCATGCGGCACCTTACTGACTTCCGCCAGGTTGAAGCAGCACGAGAAAACGTACTCTCGTTTTACTGGACCCAGCTGACTCGGCATGGGCGCCAGCGATCTGAACCGCGGGTAGTGGCTGCGATGCGGCCAGAAGCTGTGCCGTCCCCGGCACGAGCGCATCAGGAGCATTAGACAGGTGGTTCCGGCGCGGACCCTGGGATAGCTGGGCGCCCCAGCCGGAAGGCCAGCAGCATCCCTATGATGCCAAGCGCTGAACTCGTGGCAAAGGCGAGAAACGCTGGCGTGTAGCTGCCCGCGAGCTCCCGGACGGCGCCGGCTACAATCGGGCTGGCGGAGGAGACGAGCGCTTGGGGCAATGCGATTGCCCCGTAGATCGCACCGTAGGCCACCACCCCGAAGCGGTCCGCCACGACCGTCGGCTGGAGCGTGACCGTGCCGCCGAGCGAGAGCCCGTAGAGCAGCGCAAAGAGCCAGACCCCCACCCCAGGACCAGCCAGGGCCAGCAGGAGAAAGCCGCCCACCTGGGAGAGATAGGCCAGGGCGAGCAGCGGCGCCGAGCCGAAGCGGTCGCTCAGCCAACCGTAGAGCACTTTCCCGGCAATCGAGCAGGCGGCCATCAGGCTAATCGCTGAAGCGGCTTCCGGACTCGACACCCCCTTATCCAGCAACGCGGGCAGGGCGTGAAGGCCGATCGAGTTGGAGCCAGCATGGCCCAAAGTCAGGGCCACCGCGATCACCCAGAACCCCGGTCCGGCCATGGCACTCGCCAGCGAGGGCGTCGCGACCAGGGCACGGGGAGCGTTCCGCCCACTTCCCGTGGTGGGCCCGTCGGCACCGTAGGGCCGTAGCCCGCGTTGCTCGGGGGTGCCACTCATCGCCAGCCAGACGGGAGGGATCACCACGAGCCAGATCCCCACGCCGAGCACGACCACGCTCAACCGCCAGCCGTAAGTCATCACCAGCCAGCTCACCAGCGGAACGAGCACCACTCCGGCCAGACTGATGCCGCTCACGGCGAGCCCCATCGCCAGGCCCCGCCGCTCGACGAACCAGCGTGCGACTGCCGCCGAGACCGGTACCTGGCTCATGCCTGCCCGGCCGAGCGCCCCAAGACTGAAGGCGAGGAAGAAGAGCCAGAACGAATTGACCCCGGCCAGCAGGAGATAGCTCAGGCCGGTCAGCAATGCTCCGAGGCAGATGACCCTGCGCGAGCCGTGACGGTCGGTCCAGCGGCCAACTATCACCCCGGCTAGGCCTGGCACCAACGTGCTCAGGGCATAGGCCACCGAGATCGCCGTCCGCGACCACCCCTCCTCATTCACCCAGGCAGGGAGCAGCACGCCCAGCGCGTAGCTCCCCAGTCCACCCTGCACGAAATAGACGGTGGCCGCCGCACCGGCCACCCACCAGGCGGGGTGAACCACGAGCAGTCGTCGGACTGGCAGCGGTAGTGAGCGGTCCGTTGTCCCTCCCGCCGACCTATTGTAGCCCAGCCCCTCGCTCGAGAAGCCGCCCGAGCACCGCCGGCTCGCCGAGTGGCTGCACAGTCGCGCGCTCGTAGAGCACCGCAACCACCGTGAGCGGCCCCGAAGGCGGAGCCCCCAGGCAGAAAGCCAAAGGGGGGCTGGGTGAGCTGCCGCACGGCCAGGAGGAGCCCGAGGGCAGCAAATGGCACCACCGCCATCCCGCAGATGGGCTCGCCCGGGAGGTTGTGCACCGGTTCCAGTTCGCCGGTGAGGACAAACATCGGCAGGGTTGCGAGCAGCCGCTCGAGCTAGGAGGCCCCTCGCCCTCCTAGGAGCTGAGCCGGCCGCTGGAAAAAGCTAGCCGGCTCGCGCAGGGCGTAGAGCACAAGCGGAAACACGATAACCAAGGCTGCCAGGAAGAACACTCCCCAGCCATGCCACCAGCCAGCAGTTGGCCACTGACCCCGGAGCAGCCTGCTCCCGCCTGCGAGCGCGGCGTAGCCCACCAGCACGAGCGGCGCCAGCCGCACACCGGTGTAGGTGTACTGGCCTGGCACCCAGGGCTGCCCCGGCTATTGCCCACGCCAGCAGCCCGTCTCCCTGCCAGGCCCGCTAGAACAGCAACGCTCCCAGCGCCAGGGCCAGCGGCAACAGGCTGACCTGTATTCCAAAACGGTTCAGCACTGCCGGAAAGAGCGAGACCGCCACCAGCCCGGCTCCGGCGGCTGCAATCCAATCGCCCCCGCGTTGCTGCCGGAAGAGCAGCCGTCCCCAACGCGAAGGTCGCGACCACCGTCAGCACGCCGACGAAGGCCATAGGCAGCCGGAGAGCAGAGGGTTCCCTTCCCAGCACGTCGAGAGCAGGACCAAGGAAGAGCACAACCATCTCCTCCCGGCCATGGGTCGCGGGAGAGAAGGGGGCAAGGATCCCGCTTGCCGCATCCAAGCCATCGACCGCTTCATCGGCATGCAGGCCGGGAGGCAACTCACCAAAGGCGACCACCCGCAAGGCGAAGGCAGCCAGCAGCGCCCCAAGCAGCGCTAGCCGCAACCAGCCTGTCACCCTACCGCTCCCACCGATAGCACCCGACAGGTTCTGCCCCCGGGACCACTTCCCCCCCTCGTCGCGCGAGACCAGTCACGCCAGCGCACCGAGCTCTGGGCTGCCCGCTCGGGAGCGATCCTAGCGCACTGGCCAGCATCCGTAATCAGCCGTAATCAGCTACCATGCCAGCGGAGGAAGACCGTATGCCCCCACTTACCGAAGGGATTGCCGCGGCCGTCATTACCGTCCGCGACTTTTCCCCCCACCTACGTCTCTTCGGCGAAGCCCTCGGCTGGGAAGTCTGCGCGCAGGCCACCCTGAGCGCAACGGAGACCGCCCTTCTCTGGGGTGCCGCCGCTGCTGCCGACGTCCTCGTCCTTGCGCCCCCGTCGGCTGTGACCGGCCGGGTGCACCTGGTCCGCTTTCAGGGGGAAGCCCCCCCAGCCCTTGGCCATCCACCGCTCGATGCCATTGGCCTCTTCGCCCTCGACCTGTACACGCGTGACCTGGAAGAGCTGCGCGCCCGGGCCGAAGCGGCTGGTGCCCGCTGGGCCGGTGGGCCAGCGAGCTGGCAGCTGGGGGAGCCCCCGCACACCGTGACGGTGCGCCAGGGCTTGTTCCACCTCGCCGATGATGTCAATGTGACGGCAGTGATGCCCGGTCATCCACGCCCTACCATAGCCTGGCAAAAGAACCCCTCAGCGCTTACCACCGAGCTGACCTCGGTGGTAGCCTGCGTCCCCGATGTTGACACTGCCAAGGCATTCTGGGGGGAGGGGGGCCTTGGCCTCGTCGAGCAGTACGATGCCGAGTTCGCCCAGCCGGAGCTCGCCCGGATGGTCGGCCGGCCCGATAGCTTTGCCGCGCGGATGGCCTTCCTGGCCGGTTCCACCACGGCTCGCCTGGAGCTTGTCGGGCGGCCGACGCGCCTCCCTGCCACCGGCTGGCGCGCCCTCGACCGCCGGCCTCTCCAGCGCCCAGGCCGTAGCGTGGGCCAAGGGGCTTGGGTCGTAGCTGTGCGGGACCTGGCCGCCGCGCGAGCGGTGGCTGCCACCCACGGTCAGCTGCTGGGAGAACCCTTTCAGCTCGACAACCCCGTCTACGCGGGGCGAGCGGTCCTGCCCGTCCTCAGCCCCGAAGGCACTCTGCTCGAACTGTGGGAGGCTCCTGACCTGCTTAGCAGCTTGTAGCTGTATCGTTGGCGAGGCGGGCCCGGAGTTCTGGAAGCGCCCCCGTCTGGTCCAGCAGGGCGAGCAGGGCCTGGCGCTCTTCCTCACTGAGCGGGAAAGCCCCCACCGGGGTGCCTCGCTCGAGCAGTCGAAGGTAGTCCTCAGCGTGCTGGTAGAGCGGATAGCGGGCGAGCAGAGCCTGAAAGGCCGGGCCATGCCCTGGCTCCAGCAGATGGCACAACTCGTGATGGATGACCGCCTGGCGTACCCATGGGGGAACGCTTGCCAGCTGACGACTGATCCGCACTTCCCCGCTGGCAGGGGTGCAGCTCCCACGGCGCGTGGTCATGGTCACGTAGCGGATACTCCGGAGTGGGAGCACGCCGCCGAAGTAGCGGGCATTCAGCTCGGCGGCCTCGTGCTCGAGCGTAGCGTCGCTGGCAAGCCGGCGCGGTGGTGCCGTGGCCCGCTGCCGCGCCAGCTCGATCAGCCGCAGGATCTCCCGGTGAGAAGTCCGCGCTGGCACCCGCAGCACCAGGTGCCCATCGGCCCAGCACCAACTCGAAGTGCGCTTCCGGCGCGGGCTTTTGATCACTGTCGCGCCAGCGAGTTCAAGCACCATCTCCTTAGTGGGCACGCGGCCTCCTGGGCAGCCCCCCAGCCAGCAGCAAGACGATGAGCGCGGCGGTGAGCAGGCTGAGCACGCCACCGATCAGGCGGGGCGGTGTGGTCTCGAAGCGCGCAGTCACGACGTGGTCACCCGGTGGCAGGTCGATGGCGATCAGCCCGAGGGGGGGCTCGCGCCCATGCTCGACCAGCCGTCCATCGACCCGCACCCGCCAACCGGGGTAATCGAACGTTTGGAGGATCAACCGACCGCCGTTCGGCACCCGCACGCGCGCCTCCTCGGTGTTGCCCGCGTGGTGCACCTGCTCTACCGAGCCTGCCTGGGGGTCGGCGAGGCGCCACTTCTGGGGGGGCTCGCCCCGGCGGTACTGGGCCACCATCGGTGAGCTGGTCGGGAGCTCTTCCGCCCAGATGGTGGTGGCGGTATAGCTCTTCAGCTCAAACTCGACAATCGCCAGGGACGAAACGTCTGCTGCCCGGATCGGAGTCGGCTCGACCCGGAGGTAGGGCCAGCTCCCGACGACCGCCACCAGCGCCAGCGGGAGCACCGCCCGCACGGCGACCAGCGGCTGGAACTGGAAGCGCGCCTCGAGCCCGGCCACCGCCAGGCCAGCGAGCACTGCCAGCGTGACTGCCACAGCTGAAAGCAGCCGCCAGGGGAACTGGAGCAGGCTCGCCCCGGGGGTCACCGCCCAGAGGGGAGCAGCAACGGGAAGCATCAACGCAACGAGGAGACCACTCGCGAGGGCGAAGAACGCCGCTGCCCGCCGGGCCGATGCCGGGATCGCCAGCGGGCTTCCTGCCAGCGCAAAGCCCCCAAGGGCGAGTGCGACGAGGCCCAGCTGAAAGCTCATCGTATCGTTCAAGCCAACATCGCTATACCCGAAACCCCAGAACGGCGAGAACAGCTGAACCGGCTCGACAAAATGCCGGCTGTAGGCGAACTGATCGCGCGTGAGCTGCTCGGTCTTGAGGTACCGCACTTCGAAGGCGAAGGGGAGCCAGAAGATGGCTGCCAGCCCCAGCCCGAGCACTCCCGCACCGGCCCAGCGCCCCGCCAGGCGCCCGAGGCGGCCTCCCAGCGCCTGGCGGCTCCGTCCTACCTGCTCGACGAGCCGCCAGCCGCAGAAGAGCAGCAGCAGCGGCACGAAGACCAGGGTGGTGGCATTGTGGGTAAGGAGCAAGCCGCCCAGAGCGACGCCAGCGAGCGCGAGCGGCCTCCCCCAGCGGTGGAGCCAGCTCACGACCGGCTCCGCGCCGTGCTCCTCCAGACCCAGCAGCGCCCAGAGCACCAGCGGCATCCAGACGAAGGCGAAGTACTCCGCCAACGCGGCGCGTACGTAAAGGTCGAGCAGGTGGTAGGGAAGGTAGGTGTAGACCACACTCGCCACCACTCCCGCTGCGGGCCCCGCCAGGCGACGGCCGAGCAGGTACATCGCAGCTGCCGCTGCCACGGTGGCGACGAGAAAGGTCGCCTTGACAGCGCCGACGTAGCCCAGGCCCAGCAGCACAAACCCTTCGGCCACCAGGTAGGCCAGCGGCGCGTAGACGTTGAACACCGGGTACCCGTAGCCAAAGACAAAGTCGGTGCTCCAGCGCGGCCAGAGCGCACCGTCCCGGAAGGCTTGGTCGAACGCGACCAGGTAGAACACGCTGTGCGGGGCATCGTGGGCCTTGAAGAAGAAGCGGCCATCGAGCAGCGGTACAGCGGCAAGGAGGGAAAGCAGCACCGCTCCTACCAGGCCCCGGTCCACTCGCGCCACCAACCTCCTCATGCCTGCCTCGCCGCTCCCTTCTCGTGAGCGCGTCGATGCCCGGTCCGCCAGCGCGACCAGACCACGATGAGCAGCAGCCCTCCCAGGGTCAGCAGACTGCTCAACTGGCCGAGCGTGCGGGGTGGCGTGTCGACGAAGCGCAGCACCACCAGCGACTCTCCCGCCGGCACCGGCACCGTGATCAGGCCGTAGCTCCCCTGGGGCGTGATCGCCACGGGCTGCCCGTTCACGGTCGCGGTCCAGCCGGGGTAGTGTTGGGTCAGGAAGCCGAGCTGGAACGGCTCCGGGGAGACGACTCGCACTTCGTCGAGCACCGTGGTGTGGCGGAGCGTGTCGGCGGTAGCCCCTGGTGGTAGGGTGCTCTCATCGACCTTGGAGGTAATCGGCACCCCGGCTTCGTAGAGCGGCTTGAGCGGCGAGGTCGTTGGCTTCAGCTGGTTCCAGCGGGTCAGCCCGACGAGTTCGCCACTACTCTGCTGGAAGCGCATCAGGGCGCCAAGCGAAACGGGGCCCTCGGGTGGCTCGATCATCGGCGGGTTGAGATACGGGTAGCTCGCCAGCACTGTCACCACGAGCAGCGCGCCGAGCCCGATCCGGTCGCGGGTGTCGGCGGTGTGATCGCCCCGCTCGGGGGGATCAGCCACCACCAGGCCGGCGAGAAAGGCAAGCGCCAGTGCCGTGAAGCCCAGAAAACGCCAGGGGAACTGCAGGAGCGCCGCCAGACCAAGCAGCTGCCAGAGGGGCGCTGCAACTGGGAGCATCAGCAGGATGCTGCCCCCCGCGAGGAGCGCGAAGAAGGAGCGGTCGGCGGTCACCCCAGGGCGACGGCTGGCAATCAACCCGGTCAGTGCGAGCGCCAGGGGAGCGATCCCGAGCTGGAAGGGCATGTCGTCGTCTGGACCGGGCCGGGAGAGCCCATACCCCCAGAAGGGCGAGACGAGCTGGTGGGGATAAACGAAATGGTCGCGAAAGTCGTAGTCCATCGTCGTCCACTGGTCGACACGGACCGCTGCGTATTCCAACGCCAGCGGCAGCCAGAAGACGGCCGAAAGGCCAAGGGCCGCCGCCCCGGCAAAGGCGCTCCAGGCCGCAGCCGGCACCACCACCCGGCCGGCGCTCAGCAGCCACCCGCTCCCGGGCCCACCGGGAGGCAGCATCGCCCGCCCAATGCGGAGCAGGTGCCAGGCGAGGTAGGCCACCAGGATCGGCACCATCGTCAGGGCAAGGGTATGGGTCAGGATGAGCCCGGCGAGGGCGAAGGCGGCTAGGACCGCCTGGGGAGCGGGCGCTGGCCCAGCCAGGCCGTAGACCGTCCGGACCTCCACGGCGGTCAGCAGGCGACGGAAGGCTCCTAGGACCAGCGGGAGGAAGACGAAGGCGACGCTCTCTGCCAGCGCCCCCCGGACGTAGAGATCGACGAACCGGTAGGGGACGTAGACATAGACCACCGCCGCCAGCAACGCTCCCCGCGCGCCGAGCGCCTCCCGCGCGAACCAGTACATCGCTAGACCGCTCAGGACCACGCTCAGCCCAAAGACGAGCTTCACGGCAGTGACGAAGTCGGCCCCGAGCAGATGGAAGGCTTCGGCCAGGAAGTACGCGAGCGGGGCGTAGATGTTGAAGATGGGGTAGCCATAGCCGTAGGTGAAATCGGGGGCCCAGCGCGGCCAGAGGATGCCATCCTGGATCGCGCGGTCGAACTCCACCAGGAAGTAGACCGAGTGCCGGCCATCATGGGCGCCCCAGAAGTAGAGGGGGTGGAGGAGCGGCGCGACCGCGAAGAAGGAGAGCAGCAGGACGAGCCGCCTCATCGGACCTCGAACTCCCCCAGCAGCAACGCATCGGAGGTACGCGCGCCAGTCCGAATCCCCACTCGGTCGCCCGTCGCGGGCAGGTACATCCCGGCCACCACTTGGTAGAGGCCAGGGCGAGCATCGTCGGGAATGCGGATCTGGCGGAAGTCCACCAGGACTTCGCCTGGCCGCCACCCGCTCGTCGGTCGGCGGCCATCGACGGGTGGGCCATCGTGCTGGGCAACCACCCGGTGGGCACGGTCCTGCAGGTGGGTGAAGACGGTCAGGTCACGCCCGATCGGCGCCCGCCCCTGCCAGACCAGCACGATCGTGATGATCCCGCCGGGGCGGGCTGCCGCGACCCGGAGTTCCGTCTCCAACAGCACGATCTCCTGGTCGACGAAGGCGGGGGCAAACCGCGTTGGCTCGCGCACCTGGACGGGCTGGAAGGTGAAGGCAGGATAGCCCGCGATCAGCGCCAGGGCAGCAATGGCCGTTGCAGCTGCCGGTCGGGCGAGATCGGCTTCCTGGACCAGGCGGGCGAGGGCAAGGGCAAGCGCGAGCCCAGCCACGCCCAGAAGCTGATAGGGCTGGCTGAAGACCGCCGGCAGTCGTTCCCACAGCGGCAGAGCGACAGCCAGCGCCAGCCCGATCAGCAGAGCGGCTGCTCCCACCAGCCCGAGCGGCCGTCGCACGCCCAGCGGCGCTAGGGTGAGGAGGGCAGCCAGGGCAGCGAGTGGCCCGAGCGAGAGGGTGAGCCCCTCCTGGGGAAGGAGGGCGTCCGAGACGACGGGTGAGAAGACCTGCTGGAGATCAAGCGCCGCAGAGGAGGAGCGGCTGAGGAGCAGCGGCTGGCGCGCTGCGATGGCCGCCCAGGCTGCGCCTGCGAGCACCAGCCCCCCAAGTGGCCCGGCCCAGCCTTCGCGGCGCGGCCGCAGGGCAAGCAGGAGCACCAGACTAGCGAGCTGCAGGCCGAGATGGGCTAGCCCGATCGCCGTCCAGAGGGCGGCGCTGGCCAGCACCGGGAGCAGGGCCGGTTCCGGCTCTTCGGCACGCCCGCCCGTCGCTGCGAGGCTCGCCCAGAGCGCCCAGGATACGAGGCCCAGCGCGCAGGCCTCGGCTAAGTTCCCGCGCGCGTAGACCATCCCCGCCAGGAAGGGCATCCCGGCGAGAGTCGTCGCTGCTACCAGCCCAGGCCAGCTGACCGGCCCCGGAGGGACAGTCGCCTGAGCGGTCAGGCGCCGGGCGAGGACATAGGTGCCGAGCGTGGCGGCGAGGATGCTCGCGCCAAAGACTATCTTGATGGTCCCCGTCGGGGCGATGCCACCCAGCAGTAGCAGGCGCGCCAGCCAGTAGGGGAGAGGGCCCTGAGCGAGCGTGGGGTCGGCGGCGAGAGTCGGCAGCCAGGTGAGGGAAGGTGCACTCGCCAACCCGACCACTTCGTAGGCCGCAAAGAGCCCGCGGTGGCTATAGAAGAAGCCGGGGTAGAAGAGGGGGGCGAGCGCCACCAGCGAGAGCAAGGCGACCAGCAGAATGCCCCAGTCGAGCGCGGGGATGCGCGGGCTCCGGGGAGAGCGTGGCGCGGGCTCCAGCTGCGCGACGGGAAGCTTGGCTTCAGTATCGACCACAAGACCCCTTGGCCCCAGGCAGGAGCCGCGCGGATTATGGCAAAGCGGAGCGGATGATCCAACCAGGACGGCCCTCATCCTGTGGTACGATTGAAGAGAACCTATCTCACAAGCGTTCGCGCTGGGGGAGCCTGGGAGAGCCGGGCTGAGAGATCGGCCAGTTCCGCCGATGACCCCAAGACACCTGATCCGGGTCGTGCCGGCGGAGGGAATGCGTGAAAGTGCAGCCGACGCCGCGCCGGCCAGGCGCGGCGTTCTGGTGTCAGGCGCGCGCGGCGAAAGGAGCACGATGAACGACCCCTTGCAGATCGCAGGACGGACTTTCCGCTCGCGGCTGATGCTGGGAACCGGGAAGTACCGCTCGGCCGAAGAGATGAAAGCAGCGCTGGAGGCTTCGGGTACGGAGATCGTGACCGTTGCCATTCGGCGCTTGCCGCTCGACCAGCCGGGCGGGAAGACGCTGCTCGATGAGATCGACCTCTCGCGCTATGTCATCCTCCCGAACACCGCGGGCTGCGCGACCCCCGAGGAAGCGCTGCGAATCGCACGGCTGGCGCGTGCCCTCGGCTTGCCCGAGTGGATCAAGCTGGAAGTGATCCCGGACCCGAAGTACCTCCTGCCCGACCCGATCGGCACGCTTGAGGCCGCCCGGCAGCTGATTGCGGAAGGGTTTGCCGTCCTGCCTTACATCAACGACGACCCGGTGCTGGCGCGTCGCCTCCAGGAGATCGGCTGCGCAACGGTGATGCCCCTCGCCTCGCCGATCGGCTCGGGCCAGGGGATGGTGAACTTCGAGCAGATCAAGATCATCATCGAGCAGGCCACCGTACCGGTGGTGGTGGATGCCGGGTTGGGTGCTCCTTCCGATGCTGCCCTGGCGATGGAGATCGGCTCGGATGCCGTCCTGGTGAACACCGCCATCGCCCAGGCCGGCGATCCGGCTCGGATGGCCGCAGCGTTCAAGCTTGGGGTCGAGGCGGGGCGGCTTGCCTACCGCGCCGGCCGCATCCCGAAGCGGCCCTACGCCTCGGCGAGCAGCCCCCTGGAGGGCGTCGTCCGCTGATGGTGCGCGGCCTGCACGTCATCTCTGACCGGCGGCTCACGGGCGAGGCAGGCTTGGTGTCCGCTCTTGTCGAGGCGGCGGCCGGTGGCGCGTGCGCCGTCCACCTGCGCGAGCCGGACTTGCCAGCGCGCCGGCAGTACGAACTGGGCCGGGAGTTGCGCACTGCGTTACCGAGCGGGGTGCAGCTTTTCCTCAACGATCGGCTGGATCTCGCGCTGGCCGTGGGCGCCGATGGTGTGCACCTGCCCACGACTGGCCTCCCGACGGCTGTGGTCCGCCGCCTGGCGCCGGGGCTGATCGTCGGCCGCTCCGTCCATCTCCCGGATGAGGTCGACCGGGATGCCGATTATCTTCTGGTCGGGACGATCTACCCCAGCCGCTCGCATCCGGGAGGCCCGGTTGGCGGCCCGGAGCTGGTGCGCGCCATCCGCGCCCTGACCAACCAGCCCATCATCGCCATCGGGGGTATCACCGCCGAGCGGGTGAGCGAAGTGCGCGCGGCGGGCGCCGATGGGGTTGCCGTCATTTCCGCGGTGCTGGGGCAGGCTGACCGGCGGGCAGCAGCGGCGCGGCTCCAGCGCGCGCTGGGAGAAACCACCATGATTGAAGTGCAACTGAACGGGAAACGACGCACGATCCCTGCGGGGATGACCGTTGCCCAGCTGCTGGATTCCCTGGGGGTCGACCACCGGATTGTGGCGGTCGAGCTGGGCGGTGAGATCATTGACCGGGAGCAGTTTGGCGCTACCATCATCCCCGACGGCGCGATTATCGAAGTCGTCCGCATGATCGGCGGAGGTTAGGGTGGACTGCGTGTTCTGCCAGATCATCCAAGGCGCCATCCCGTCCCAACAGGTGTACGCCGACGAACAGGTCTACGCCTTTCGCGACATCAATCCCCAGGCACCGGTCCACGTGCTGGTGGTGCCGCGCGAACACCTCCCGGGGTTGCCCGCGCTGAACGATGGCCACGCGGCGTTGCTCCTGGCCCTCCACCGGGCTGCTCACCGGGTCGCCGTCCAGGAAGGGATCGCCGAGCGCGGCTACCGGCTCGTAGTGAACAGCGGGCCAGACGCTGGCCAGACGGTCTTCCACCTCCACTACCACGTGCTGGGCGGCGCGCCCCTCGGACGGTTCGGCCGGTGAACTTCTGTTCCGAGTGTGGGAGCGCCTTGGAAGAGCGAGTCGTCGAGGGGAAGCCCCGCCCCGTCTGCCCGCGCTGCGGCCGGGTCCACTACCGAAACCAGGCCCCGGTGGCGGTCTGCCTCGTCGAGTACGAGGGGGGGATCGTGCTGGTGCGTCGCGCTAACGACCCCGGCCTCGGACAGTGGGCGCTCCCCGGTGGCTTCGTCGACTGGGACGAGGACGTGGAAGAGGCAGCCCGCCGCGAGACCCGCGAAGAGACGGGCCTGGAAGTCCGCCTGGAGAGCGTGCTGGACGCCCAATCGTTCTTCGAGCCGAACAAGCACGGACTGGTCATCTTCTACCGCGCCACCCCAATCGGGGGGACGCTGCGCGCTGGCGACGACGCGACCGAAGTGGCTGTCTTCCCCCCGAACGCGCTGCCCCCCCTCGCCTTTGCTACCCACCGGCGGGCACTCGAACGCTGGCGCGCCCTCCGCGCGCAGGAACACCCTCCCATGCAGCCCGAGCCGTGACGGACCCAGCGCGACGACCACCTGGCACGCGGACGCTGGTCTCGATGGTGAACTTCCAGCGCCCGCCCTCCCATCGGGGTCCAGCGCGCTGGAAGGTGGCACTCGTCACCTGGCTCGGCCTCTACCCAACGGTGTTGCTGGTCAGCCTGCTCCTGAGCAGCCTGACCGAGAGCTGGCCGCTCGCTCTGCGCCTGCTGGTGGTGACCGCTCTCGTGGTGCCGCTGATGGTCTACGTCGTCACACCAGCACTCACCCGGCTGCTCGCTGGTTGGCTGCGCCGCTGAGTTCCTCCCGCTACAATCTGCTCGCAGCCTACCGCCAGTACCCTTGCCAGGAGCCTGCCACGATGCCACTCGAACCACACCGCTACCGCTTGCCCAGCCACCACAACACCAGCCAGGATGTGGGGCTGATCTGGCGTCTGAATCAGGCCCTCGCCCGGGACCCGCGCACAGCTGGCTACCGGATCGAAATCACTGCGGTCGAAGACCGGGTTCGCCTACAGGGGACGGTGCCGAGCCTGGAGGTGCGAGAGGCCGCCGTTGCCATCGTGCGGCAGCAGCCCGGAGTCGCTTCGGTGGTCGACGAGCTGCGGGTCCACCCCCCCACCCACCACTGAGCGCAGCGGGATCCGCGAGCGGATGGACGACCTTGGGTACCGGATCGCCTTCCTCCGCATCGCCGGCATCGGGCCGGCCAAATTCCGCCGGCTCGAGAGTGCGTTCGGCACCCTGGACCGGGCCTGGCGCGCGAGCAGCAGCGAGCTTGCTGCTGCCGGTCTCGATGCGCGGACGCGTCAGGCCGTCCTGAGCGCCCGCGCCACGCTCGACCCCGAGGGTGAGCTGGCGAGGGTCGCCCAGCTGGGCGCGTCTGTCCTCAGCTGGCACGCCCCGGCCTACCCCCGCCTGCTGCGTGAGATCGATGCCGCGCCACCGCTGCTCTTTGTCCAGGGGGAGCTGCGACCGGAGGACGAGCGGGCGCTCGCCGTCGTCGGAACGCGGCGGGCTAGCCCCTATGGTCGCCAGGCCGCCACCCGCTTTGCGCGGGAGCTGGCGGAACGGGGGTACACCATCGTGAGCGGCCTTGCCCGCGGTATCGATACCGTGGCGCATCTGGGCGCTCTGGAGGCGGGAGGGCGGACGATTGCCGTCCTTGGTTCGGGCATCGACATCATCTACCCGGCAGAGAATGCTCGCCTGGCACGCCAGATCACGGAGCGCGGAGCCTTGGTGAGCGAGTATCCACCGGGGACGAAGCCGGTGGCGATGAACTTCCCCCAGCGCAATCGGATTATCAGCGGGCTCAGCCGCGGGGTGGTGGTGGTGGAAGGGGACCGGCGGAGTGGGGCACTCTTGACGCTTGCCTACGCCCTGAATCAGAACCGCGAGGCGTTCGCCGTGCCAGGCAGCATCTTCTCTCCCCTCTCCGACGGTCCTCACCAGTTCATCAAGCGGGGCATGGCGAAGCTGGTGACCGCCGTCGAGGACCTGGTGGAAGAGGTGCAGGCGACCCAGGGCCAGTTTGACTTTGGCGAAGCGCTGCCCGAGGACCCCGTTGAAGCGACCCTGCTGGCCCAGCTCGCGGGCGAGCCGCTCCACATCGATGACCTCTGCCGGCTGGCCGACCTTCCAGCAGCAACCGTGAGCGCCACCCTGGTGGTGATGGAACTCAAGGGCATGGTGCGCCACCTGGGGGGCATGGTCTATGCGCGCGCACGCTGAGTGGTGCTACTGACGCCGCGACGCTGGGGTCAGGAGGGCCACCACTGCCCGGAGGTCCTCCTCTTCGCTCGTTCGCAGCGCCGCTAGGGCCCGGCGGGCTCGCTCCTCTCCGAGCGTCCTGGTGGTCAAGGCGAGGAACTTGGCATCGATGGCTGCATCGTCCAGGGGGCATTCTGGGTCGCCTAGGGCCGCGTGCGCTTCCGCTTCTAGGCGCCGGCCATCGCGGAGCCAGAGGGTCAGCCGCGTCGAGCGGGTAGCGGGGTACTGCTGGTCGTAGGCGGGGTCGACCACCAGCCGCACTCGGCTCGCCAGGGTACGGACCTCCGGGCGCGCCAGCAGGTCGGGCGGGAGCTGACGAAAATCCTCTTGGCCGAGCAGGACGAGGGCGAGCAAGGTGGGAAGCGAGAAGCGAGCGGCAAGCGCGTTCTCCGCCTGCGGCGTGGTGAACGCTGCCACCTGGCGGTAGTACTCTGTCAAGCATGAATCTTTGGATACAAATGTTTCAGTTTCATGCGGGCATTGGCGGTGGTGAAACGCCAGTCTACTCGGACGGCTTTTTGGTTCCGCTCCTCCACCCATGCCTGGACCTCCCGATGCAGGGTGGCCTGGTCTGGAATCCGGCGATTCAGGCAGCTTCTCACCAAGGCGCTCAATTCAATCTCGGCCATATTCAGCCAACTGCC
>JAILZB010000406.1 GCA_023512725.1 Chloroflexota bacterium
GGCTCCTTCCGGCGACCGGGTGTACCGGGGCCGGGGAGTGGTGAACTCCGGGGCGATGGGGCTCCTCCCGATTCCAGACGTCTTCACGCTGACCTTTGAGACCCCGGGAGAGTTCACCTATCAATGCCTGCTTCACCCCTACCAGGTCGGGCAGATCGTCGTGGTGGAGGCCGGAGCGCGGCTTCCGCTGGCCGACCAGGCAGCCGTTGATGCGCTGGCGCAGCAGCAGATTCGTGCTGATGCGGCTGAGCTCGCGACGCTCTCTCGGCAGCAGGCGGCGGCCTATCCGCTGCGCCGCGGGGCCGGGGTCACGGTAGCGATGGATGTCCCATCGCGGACGGGCTCGGTAGCGGCCTACTTTCCGGCCACCCTGCGCCTCCGTCCGGGCGAAACGGTGACCTGGGTCAACACTTCGTCGTACGAGTTCCATACCGTCTCGTTCGGCTACGGCACGAACCTGCCGCCCCTGGTCCTGCCTAGTGGGCTCCTCAACCCGGAGGCAGCGGCGCCAAGCGGCGGTCCGAGCTACGCCGGCAGCGGGCGGGTGAATTCAGGGCTGCTCCTTTCCGGCCAACAGTTCTCGCTGACGTTCACCCAACCAGGGACGTACCCCTATATCTGTCTGGTCCACGAACAGCTGCACACCGGGGTGATCATCGTCGAGGAGGGGCCAACGCCCGACCCCTTCCGCCTGATCTTCGAGCGCTTCCGAGGGCTCTTTGGCTAGGTGGCACCGACTGGGCCACAGCGGCCTGGTGCTCGCTCTGCTGCTCTCCGGATGGCTGCCAGTCGCTCGGGCGGCCCCTCCGAGGCAGGACCTGACAGCCACGGTGGAGATTGTTGACGATGCCGTCACGCGCCCCGCAATGGTAACCGTCCGGGCCGGGGAAGTCGTCCGGTTCGTCAACCACGGCGTTATCGGCCACAATGTGGTCGCCGAGAGCGGCATTTTCCGGCTTGATACCCTTGCGCCGGGTGCTAGTGCCGAGGTCCGGTTCCCCTTCGCCGGCACGTTCAACTTTGCCTGCACGCTCCATCTCTCCCAGCGGGGTACTGTGGTCGTCCTCCCGACGGAGCCGAGCCCAGGGCCACCTGTCATCGGAGAGGGGCTACCCCTTTCACCGCCGGAGGAGGTGCCGGGGACGCCCGGCGAGTAACGGAGGCGAACGGCAGGAAGGCGCTATCCTCCTAGTGATGGAACCTCCTGCCCTGCTCCGATCGGTGGTGCAGGCTGCCCTGGCGGCCGTCGAGCCAGGGGCGGCCATCCGGCGGGCGCTCGCAGTGCGCCGTGGGGCGCTGACGGTTGGTGGCTTGCTGCTGCCCCTGCGCGCCTTCCGGCGCGTGCTGATTGTGGGGGCGGGCAAGGCAGCGGCCCCCATGGCCGCTGCCTTGGCCGACCTGGTAGCGGAGCGGCCCGTGGAAGGGCTGGTCATTGTTCCCCACGGCTACCGGGCGCCCACCGGACCGGTCGCGCTCCGTGAGGCAGGCCACCCCCTCCCCGATGAAGCGGGGCTCCGGGCGACCGCTGAGCTGATCGAGCTGCTCGCTGGCGCGAACGAAGATGACCTGGTGATCGCCACCCTCTCCGGCGGGGCCTCGGCCTTGCTGGTGGCACCCGCTGGCGACCTGACCCTCGAGGACGTGGTCGTGACCACCGAGCTGCTGCTGCGCAGTGGAGCGACGATCGCGGAAGTGAATGCGGTTCGCAAGCGCCTGGACCGCATCAAGGGGGGGAGGCTGGTACGGGTGGCCTTTCCCGCCATGACGCTCGGGTTGGTCATCTCGGATGTCGTTGGCAGCCCCCTCGATGTGATCGCGTCCGGGCCGACCGTCCCCGACCGCTCGTCCTGGGAGGAAGCCGCGGCCGTCATCGCGCGCTATCAGCTGACCGAGCGCTTGCCGCCGCGGGTGCGGGCCTGGCTGGAAGCGGGCTGCGCGGGCCAGCTTGACCCGCCGCTTGGGCCCGACGAGCCGGTCTTCACGCGGGCCAAAACTGTCATCGTGGCCGACAACCGGTTGGCCGCGCGCGCCGCCGCGCGCGCGGCGGAAGAAGCCGGTCTCGCCTCCCTCGTCTTGACGACCTTCGTCGAGGGCGAGGCCCGCGAAGTCGGCCGGGTGCTGGCGGGCGTGCTCCGCGAGGTCGATGCGAGCGGCCTTCCCCTGCGGCGGCCCTGCTGCCTGGTCGCGGGTGGCGAGACCACGGTAACCGTCCGTGGCCCGGGGCTGGGTGGGCGCAACCAGGAGG
>JAILZB010000407.1 GCA_023512725.1 Chloroflexota bacterium
GGCGTGGGCCACCACGCCCTGGGGGCGCGGCGGGGCTAAATGAGCGCGCGGCAGGGCCGCCATACCCGGCGCTCCCTCACGCCGGCAACCCCGGGCCGCCCGCGGGGGCGGCGCAGCCCGGTGTACAGCCACTACCGCGCCACCGACGGCTGGGTGGCGATCGCCGCCATGGACCCGAAGGTATGGCCGCGCTTCTGCCGCGCGCTGGGGCGGCCTGACCTGGAGCACGACCCGCGCTTCGCCGGCCCGTGGGACCGCCACCACAACGCCGAAGCTTTGGAAGAGACGCTGGAGGCGATCTTCGCCGAGCGCAGCGTCGCGGAGTGGCTGGACCGCCTGATCGCGGAGGACGTGGCCTGCGGCCCCGTGAATGACTACCGCGCGCTGGTCGAAGACCCGCAGGTGATCGCGAACGAGTACCTGACGACGGTGGACCACCCCAACCTCGGCCTGTTCCGCACCACCGGCATCCCGATCCGCATGTCCGGTACGCCGGCCGGTCCGGTGCGCCCCGCGCCCGAGCTGGGCCAGGATACAGAGACGGTGCTGCTGGAGCTGGGCTACACCTGGGAGGAGATGGAGGCGTTGCGCCGCGACGAGGTGATTTGACAGTCTTCAACAGGGGCAACGCCCGCCGCCTGTCACGACGCTCACGGCTGCTGTACCGTGGTTGAGGAGCGGCCGGCAATAATGGTGATCCGATGCGCACGCTTACCATCACAGCCACCATTAATGATGATGGCCACCTTCGCCTCGATGTCCCGACGGACCTACCGCCAGGTCCCGTGGAAATCGTCCTCGCGATCGATGCGAACGCGCGTGGGGCGCGGCGGGACGTCCGCGAACTGCGCGGACTCGGTCGAGAGATTTGGCAACGCATTGATGCACAAACCTACGTGAACGGGATCCGCGACGAGTGGGATCGGTGACCACGCTGCGAGAGGTCCTCCCTCCTGGGGCGGTGATCGCCATTGACACTTCCCCGTTCATCTACTCCATCGAAGGCGGATCAGCGTTCGACGCGGTAGCCGTCGAGCTGTTCGAACACTGCATCGCGACAGCGCGCAACCCCGCGGTTACCACGGTGATCACGCTTGCCGAAGTGCTGGTTGGTGCTTTCCAGGTTGGCCGTGATGACCTTGCTGCTGAGTATCGAGACCTGCTCCAGCGGAGCGCCAATCTGGAACTCCTTGACCTCAACCCGGTGATCGCGGAGCGCGGAGCCGAGTTGCGCGCCCGGTACAGTCTTCGACTCCCCGATGCCCTTCAGGTTGCGGCTGCGCTCTTCGCCCGAGCGGGCTACTTCGTTACGAATGACGACCAGACCAGGCGGGTGTCCGAGATCACGGTAATCGTTCTGGCTGACATTGCCACGTCGTGAGTGCACCACGACTCAGGATCGACAGCGTCGATCGCTTCATGGCGCTCAGCATCTGGCTTGGAGGGCTCTCGATGGCGCAGCGGAACGCGCTCCTGGTCGGCGGCAATCGGCTGAAGCTCGGGCTGTTCGGCGCCAATTGCTCCAGCGGCCGGTCCTACATCACCGCCCCGGAGCGCTGGGACGCGAGCTGGGAGCACAACGTCCGACTGGCGCAGATGGCCGACGCCGCCGGGCTGGAGTGTCTGGTGCCGATCGCCCGCTGGAAGGGCTACGGCGGCGCGAGCAACCCGAACGGCACAAGCTGGGAGTCGATCACCTGGGCCTGCGGCCTGCTGGCGGCGACCACGCGCATCAACGTCTTCGCCACGGTGCACGTGCCCCTCATCCATCCCGTAGTCGCGGCCAAGCAGCTCGTCACCGCCGACCACATCGGCCGCGGCCGCCTCGGCCTCAACGTCGTCTGCGGCTGGAACGACGACGAGTTTCAGATGTTCGGCGTGACCAAGAAGGAGCATGACGACCGCTACGAGCAGGGCGCCGAGTGGTGGACGATCATCACGAGGATCTGTGCCGGCGAGGGGCCGTTCGACTTCCTCGGCAAGCACTACCAGCTTCGCGGCGTGGAGTGCTCGCCGCGCCCCTACGGCGGCCAGGCGCCCATCATGATGAACGCCGGTAGCTCGCCCGCCGGGCGTGCCTTCGCCTAGCCGACCAACTTGGCCTCGTCTGCGGGCATCAACGCCTCGCCTTGCGCGCGACCCGGCAGGCCGATCGGGTTCGGCCCGAGCGCTTGGAGGCGCGCCACCGCCCCGTTGGCGATATCGGCGAACTGCCGACCCATGGCCGCGGCGACGTTGTGGAAC
>JAILZB010000408.1 GCA_023512725.1 Chloroflexota bacterium
CGGCGGAACTGCAGGTGCATCCCTCAGGGAAGTTCCTCTACGGCTCCAACCGCGGCCACGACAGCATCGCGATCTTCACCATCGACCCGGAGAGCGGTCGGCTGACCGCGATCGGCCATCAGTCCACGCTGGGGAAGACTCCCCGCAACTTCGGGATTGACCCAACGGGAACCTACCTCATCGCAGCCAATCAGGACACCGATACGCTCGTCGTTTTTCGGATCGACACGATGACGGGCCGCCTGGAGCCGGTCGGGAAGCCGCTTGCCGCGCCGCGCCCGGTCTGCGTGAAGTTTGTCCCCGTCGCCGAATGAGCTACACTGGCTCGATGTGAGGGTCGACGGGCTTTCCAGGACCTGGCGTGCGGATACGAGAAGGGATAGAGATGAAGCGACCGGTCACGCTGCTTGGGCAGGAGGCAGTACACGAGGCGACGGCGGTGGCGCCCGCTATGAAGATCACGCGGCTGGAGACGTTTCTGGTGAAGCCGCGCTGGCTGTTTCTCAAAATGCACACCGACGCCGGTCTGGTCGGCTACGGCGAGCCGATCGTCGAAGGGCGGGCGCGGACGGTGCAGATGGCAGTGGCGGAACTGGAGGAGTATCTGATTGGCCAGGACCCGCGCCGGGTGACGCACCACTGGCAGGCGATCTATCGCCACGCGTTCTACCGCGGCGGCCCGATCCTCACCAGCGCCCTCTCCGGCGTGGAGCAGGCGATGTGGGACATTCTGGGCAAGTCGCTCGGCGTGCCGGTCCACCAGCTCCTTGGCGGCGCCTGCCGCAACCGCATCCGGGTCTACGCCCACTGCGGCGTCGGTACTGCGGAGGAGGCGGCGAAAAACGCCAGGGCGAAGGTCGAGCAGGGCTACACGGCGCTCAAGACCGGCGTCGGCAGGGTGCCTGTGCGGATCGTCGACAGCCCCGCCTTGGTGGAAGACGCGGTGGCGCGGTTCGCGGCGATGCGGGAAGCGGTGGGGAACCAGGTCGATATCGCCATCGATTTCCACGGTCAGATCAGCCCGGCGATGGCGGTTCAGCTCTGCCGCGCCTACGAGCCGTATCGACCCTTCTTCGTTGAGGAGCCGTGCTTGCCCGAGAACGTCGATACGATGGTCACCATCGCCCGCTCGACCTCGATCCCGATTGCCACCGGCGAGCGCCTTTTCACCAAGTGGGGCTTTCGGCAGGTGCTGGAAAAACAGGCGGCGGCGATCTTGCAGCCGGACCTCTGCCATGCAGGCGGCATCCTGGAGACGCGCCTGATCGCCGGCATGGCGGAGACGTACTACGCCGCCGTCGCCCCGCACAACCCACTGGGGCCGATCTCGCTTGCCGCCTGCCTTCAACTTGACGCTTGCATCCCGAACTTTCTGGTACAGGAGCAGGTGTCGCTCGGTGAGGGGTATCTCAAGCAGCCGTTCCTTCTCAAGGATGGCTACATCGATCTGCCGCAGGGGGCGGGGTTGGGCATTGAGCTGGACGAGGAGGCGATGGCAGACAAGATCGGCCACGACTGGAAGAACCCGCACGTCTACCACGAGGACGGCTCGGTGGGAGATTGGTGAGCGCGGCGCCGGCGGCTTTACGCCGCCAGCAGCTCCTCCGGGCGCACGTCGTCGCGCCACTGGCGCTGAAGCTCTACCTTCTCGTGCGGCTTGAACGTCTGCGCGACGCGCTCCAGTGGCGGGCCGACGACCTCGATCGCCTCCAGGTCCACGACACCGAGGCCGAGCGCCCGGACGTAGTAGAGCAGGCCCAGGTCACGCGGGTCGAAGCCCATCGCGCGGGTCATCACAGCGTCGGCGGCGAAGACGTCGGCGCTCGCCACGGCGATCCCGAGCGGGACGGCGTCTGTGCCGCCGGGACCGTTCCCCTGAAGCCCCACGGTGCCGTCGATGACGCCGATGTGGGGCGTGAGGTAGCGGGCCACACGGATGAGGTTGGCGTTGAGGCACTGCGCCTCGCGCGGCAGGCGGCGGTCGCGTGGGTGGGGAAGCCGTGCATCTTCACACGGTCGTGGCGGCGCAGCGTCCCCATCACCATGTTCTTGTAGGCAAGCGTCGTGATGCAGACGTCGTGCGTCTTGGCGACCGCCAGCGAGAGGGCGCAGCCGACCTCGAGCACAGTGCGCGGGATGTGGGCGACGTAGGGCGTCCCGTCCGCCAGGCGGATGGTGGCCGTCTGCCAGCGGGTCTCCTGGTGGAGGTCCACAAGACGGATCGGGAACGGGTACTCGTTGGGG
>JAILZB010000409.1 GCA_023512725.1 Chloroflexota bacterium
GTCCGCATCGGGACCATGCCGCGCGTCCTGCCCGAGGCGCTGTTGTCGTCGAAATCGTTCGCGGCCCAGGGGTAGCAGCCGCAGGCGCTCGCCGTGCGGTAGCTCGGCGCCGTCGGATGCCAGAGCAGGGCGAGCATCTCGGCCGCGACCCTGCGCTCGACGAGCGGCATCAGCTCGGCCGTCGTGATCGCGAGCAGCCGGTCGTTGAACGTAGCGGTGGGCTGCGCGGCGATGTAGGGTCCCGCAGGCGTCGCGTTGTCCGCGCCGCCGGTCGCTTCCAGATAGTTCGCGGGGCAGAGGTTTCGCGGGATGTTCGTTCCGGTGGTCGGGCAGGGCGCGACCGTCGTGTCGCGCACCTGCCCCTCGAGCCGGGCCCCGGGGGCGAAGATCACGGAGACGGCCTCGGCGGTGAGCGTAGTCCAGGTGCTGCCGAGGTACACGGTGCGGTTGCCCTTGGTGTCGTTGTTGATGGGGCCGACCGTCGTGTTGTCGCTGAACCGTTCGGACAGCGCGTACCACAGGCGCTCTCCGGCGCCGTCGCGGAGATCCGGCAGGCCCAACGTGCGCCAAGGAAGCCGCCCGATCAGGCTCGCGCACACCCCCCCGGAGAAGAAGTCCACGTTCAGCGTGAGCTTGCCGTCGTCGTCGACATCGGGACACGGCAGGCTACCGGGGCGATTCTGATCCGCCGCGGCGCGCCCGAGCAGCCCCTCGCGCGCCTCGAGCAGCGCGCGCATCGTCCGTTCGTCCTGCTGCGCCGTGAACGAGACGGACACCGCGCCGCGGTAGGCGAAGAGCCCGACGCCGACCGCAACCAGCAGCACGGTGAGGAGCAGCGCCTGGCCGCGCTCGCGGGCGCGCCGCCGCACGGCTCCGCTCGCGCTCATTGCGATCGTGGCTCCCCCCCGGAAGCGGCCGGCGGCTCGGGCGTCTGCGGCTCCGGAGCGCTCCGGGAGCCCTCGCCCGGGGCCGGCTTCGGCTTGAGCTCGGGCGGCGGGAAGGCGCGGCGGGCGTAGCGCTCCGCGATCGTGCCCGAGAGGAGCTCGACGCTCTGCCCGACCTTCAGCTCGACGCGCTGTCCGGACTGGGGCACTTCGAGCGTGACGCTCCCGTCCGGGCGCACGCGGCGCACCACCGTGGTGCCTGCACGCGCCGCCTCTTCGGGCAGCGCCTGGTCGTTGATCCATACGACGGTGCGGCCGTCGCTGCGGCGCACGACCCCGCCGTAGGTGACGACCTCGGGGGCAGGGGCCGGCTCCTCCTCGCTCTTTTGGGTCGCGACCGCGGCGCGGATGTTCTGGGCGCGCGCGGCATCGAGCGATTCCCGCTGCGCGGGCGTGAAGAAGAAGCGCCCGAGCGGCTCGGCCGCCGGCGCGGACGCCGCAGCGAGCGCACCGAGGAGCGCGAGCGCGAGCCGGCGCCTCACTTCGGCTCTCCCGGACGGGGAACCTTCGCGGTGATCCACGAGAGCTCGCATTCGGCGAGCACGTTCGGCTGGAAGCGGATCACCCCGCGCGTCTCCAGCCGGCGCAGCCGGCACTCGTCTATGGTGAAGACGCCCGAGCCGTGCCGGGAGAGGATCCGGAAGAAGCGCATGAGGTCCTCCTCGTGCAGCAGCCGGAAGCGCAGCTCCCACCGCAGATTGGGGCGGACGAGATGAGCCTCAGGGATGATGATCCGCGCGAAGACGTCGTGCAGGAAGAAGCCCCGGTGGCCCGTGGCGGCTTCCATTCCGGCATCGATGGACATACGCCGCCCGGCGCCGGCCAGCGCCCGCCGGCGGACCGG
>JAILZB010000410.1 GCA_023512725.1 Chloroflexota bacterium
GGCTTCGTAGGAGAAGTCGAGCAAAAACGGCGCTCTGAAGCCGGTTGCCTCACGGAACGCTTTCTCCTCTGCCGGCTTACCGATCGTCTGATCCCCGAAGACGGCGAAGACCTTCGCCTTTCGGGACAGCTCTGGCTTCGAAGCCATCTCTTTGGCCACCGCGTGGCAGAGGCCGCAGCGGCAGAAGAATGCTAGCACGACCGGCTCCCCGCGGAGCAGCGCAAGCTGCACCTGGCCCGTGTCCGTGGTTAGAAGGCGGAAGTTGGGCGCGACGCTCCCGACGCGCGGTGGGTTCGCCGCGGCGCGTGCGCCGTCGATCGTGAAGTCGAGCGGCGAGGCGACTTCAGCGCGGAACGGGCCGAAGTCGGGGATGGCCGTGGCGATGAAGCGGCCCTTCGTACCGGGTGGTACCTTCCAGGAGAGGAGGCAGGTGCCCTTACAGCCGGGCTTGAACCGCTGATTGAACACCAACTTCCCCTTCGCGTCCCGGATCTGCAGGCGAGGCAGCGGGGCGGGCTCTCCGTCCACCGTGACGCCCTCGAACATCTCCCCTTCTGAGCCGGAGAACTCCAGGCGGAAGGAGACGGGGTTCTGCTGATAGAAGCCGCGCATCACGACCCGGATCGGGTCCGCGAGGCGGACGCGCGTCTCCTGCCCCGAGCGCACCTCCAGGAGCTCTGGCTGCATCCCGCCTTTTGCCTGCCACCTCCGGCCCTTCGCGTCGCGCACCTCGGCGCTCCATCGCATGAGCGTGTAACTTCCCGGTGGCGCCTCGGCGCGACCGTCCAGGCCGCGGATCTCGTCGATGCCGTCAATCGAGCTGACGATTAGGCGGAAGTTCGGCACGTTCGCGCGGACGATGCCCGGCGCGGCCTCCGCGTCCGCCGAGGAACCGGCAGAGGCCGCCGCCTCCGGCGCGGAGCCGGGAATCAGAGGATGGACCGCGTCGCCGGACGGACCCGGGCGCAGGAGAGGATCAACGACAACCGCCGCGACGGCCAGAACCAGCCCCCCGGCGACGGCAGACAGCGCCACGCGGCGACGAAGTTCACAGGGTCTATGCAGAGCGGCAGAGAGGCTACCGCCGAAAAGGGGTTCGCGTGTCATAGCATCTGCATGGTACCCCGATCCCGCGCCCGGCGTCAACGCCCGCTCGTTGATTTACCAATTTGCCCAACGCCTGCCGTGGCGAGCCCGGCTACCCTCCCTGCTTCACGTCGAGCAGCTCGACGTCGAAGATGAGGGTGGCGTTGGGTGGGATGGCGCTGGGGACACCGCGCTCGCCGTAGCCGAGGTCCGGCGGAATGATCAGCTTCCGTTTGCCGCCGACCTTCATCGTGGTGTCGCCTTCCTCCCAGCCCTTGATCACCTGACTCGCACCGAGCGTGAACTCGAACGGCTCGCCGCGATCGACGGAGCTATCAAACTTCGTGCCGTCCTTCAGCCAGCCGGTGTAGTGGACGACGACCTTCTGCCCGGGGTCGGGCGGCGAGCCGACACCCTCGCGGATTTCGACGTACTCTAGCCCCGAGGGCAGCTTCCGGACCGCGGTCCTATCCACCGCCTCGCCGGGCAGCGCGTTGCTGGTCGTCGTCGCTTCGACGCCGGGCGCGTTGGGGGCCGTGGAACCTTCGACGGGGGCGGCGGTCTGCTCCGTTGGGCTCGTCCGTCCGCAGCCACCCACGAGCACGAGAGCCAGGATCAGCGCCCAGTGGGCGCGCCATACCTTGGTCATCCGGTTCCTCCATAGGCTTTGGGGAGCATCAACTGCAAAGCATCGATCGGGAGGCGTCTCCCGTTGCGTCCAGGCTCCAGGAATCCGGCCTCTCTTGGTGAATTCTAACGAGGAGCGGGCGCCGTGGCCAGTGGCGGGGACGCAGCATTGGGGGTGGCTTCGTGAGAGCCGCACGCCTGCACTGGGTGCGGGATCTGCGCCTGGAGGATCATGGACCTCGGGATCGCGCTCGGCTCGGCCGCCAAGACGGCAAGCATCTTCAATGCTGACAACAGGATCATGTACCGGGCGGGGGTCGCCGCCCGGCGCATCGGGATGATGGACGCGGATGTCGTCGTTGGAATCCCGATTTCGGCGACTGGCAAGAGCATTTACTTCGACCGGAAGTAGCATGGGGCAGTAGCAATGTCGATCGGAGGTACGCCGGTCGGGAGTAACGGAGCGACGCTTTGAGACTGGTCCCAGGGGTGTGGATGTGGGCTGCGGCATGCATAGCCGCAGCC
>JAILZB010000411.1 GCA_023512725.1 Chloroflexota bacterium
GATCACGTCGAAGTTGGAGATGCTCGTCTTGACGCGTGCCGATAGGAGCGCCTTCGGGCGCGGCCTCGGCTCGGGCGCTGGCACCTCGGAGGACCACCCCGGCGTGGTGCTCACGGGCTAGTTCAGCCCCGCGATGAAAGCCGGGGCCAACGATACCGACTGGCCAGAGCCGTCACCGATGATCGCAGTGTCGGCGGGACTGTTGTAGATCACGCGCGGGCAGATAACCGCAGACACGCCCGACGCCACGCGCGAGATCTGGACGGTGCCGTCCGGGTTGAGCACCGCCGCGAACCTCGCGCCGGTCGGCCCAACGTGGCTGTTCACCTGGCTCATGAAGTCAGAGATTGAAGCGGGCATCTCACCGGCCTCCCCTGCTGATGTCCACCGACGCACGTCCGGGCGAGTTCTGCAGGTCCGCGTCGCCCGCGCCGTCGTAGCGCTGCTCACCGCGAATGCGCTCGCCCTTTTTCTGTGCGTGCTTCTCACCGCTCACCGGCGTGTTCCCGCCGCCCTGCCGCTCGGCGGTCTCGTTCCTGTACTCGTACGGGTTGCCCTTCTTCATGTGCTTTCTCCTTTACGCCTTTCGGCTTGACCAGTAGTCGCAAACGGCGCGTGCCAGCGCCTCGTCGCCCAGCACCTCGACGGCACGGGGCAGCGTGATCGTCATGCCCACCGGAAATTGTTTGCTGGCCGCGAGCAGCGCGGCCTCGGTGAAGCGGCGCTCGACCAGTGAGGGGTCACGCGCGGGGTCATAGGTCCGGGCGCGCCCGCCGATGTTGGGTCCCGTCGCGCGATGGATGACGGCCTCGCGCTGGATGCACTGCATCGCGTCGAGCGCGGCAAACGCGCGGTCGAGCTTAGGTAGGGTGAGCGGCGCGTCGCCGTGGGCCGCCACGTAGCGCACCACCTGCTCCATGTTGTGCTGCCTGCGGCGCGGGTGCGCGCCGGAGAAGTATTCGCGCTGCGGCTCACGCAGCATCCACTGGATGAGCACGGCGTCGTCTGTCGCGGTAAATTGCGGCGCGCGCGACGCGGTCGTGGCCTCGGTGGCCTTCTTGATGCCGAGGGCCGCGGCCCGTCCGCGAAGGCCGGTGGGTAGGGTGTCACTGTCGAGCATGGCCTGCAGCTGCTCCCGCTCGGCGGCGTCCGCCTCGCACTCGCCGGTGGGTACCTCGCGGTAATTTTGCGGGAACGCGCCTGCCAACTTTCGCCGCAGCTCGGCCAGCGTCGGCGCGGTGAGCAGCTTGGTTCTTGTGCCGTCCCTCTTATTCGTCCCGAACGTGGCGAACCCGAACAGGCCCAGCCCGCCCAGCGTCACCTGCTGAATCGTGCCCCGGTGCGTCGCGGACTCCCACGCGATGTCGCTCTTCCAGTTCTGAACGTTCATGCTTCCTCCAACTCGTGCGCGTCGTTGAGCTCGTGGAACGCCTTGAGAAGATTTTGGGCGGTGAGCAGCAGCTTTCGCTCGCGCAGCCACGCCGCCAGCTTGCGGTAGTTCCCCGGCGTCGCGTGATACTGCCCACGCAGCGCGTCCTTAAATATCCACGCCTCGCGGGTCTCGTCGTCTAGGAGCTCCGGCGCTGGGGGCTGCGCGGCCATCGCGTGCTCGGTCGCGGTGGTCCGGGCCTTCCACGAGAGCAGTGTCAGCAGGAGCTCGTCGTGCGTGTCGGCCTCGGCGCGCTCTGTGCTGCCGTCGAGGTAGCGAATCTCGGCGACCCACACCGTTCGCGGCGCGTGAGCCGTGACCTCCGCCTGGTGCCGCGCCGCCAGGAGGCCTTGCTGCTCCCACGCGATCTGCGCACCGAGCGCGGGGCCGGACGGTGCCGTGAGCGTCTTGCTCTCGCCGGTGTCGAGGTTAATGATCGTCGCCTCGTGCCGCTCCTCCCGCCAGATGGTTCCCGTGAAGTTCGCGTTTCGGACATGCTCGACGTTGGAGTGGTACGGCGTGCGGGGATCGTCCGCCGCGCGCGATCGCGCCGCCTCAACCGTCGGTAACTTCCTCGTGCTGGGGGACGCCCCCCAAGGCGTAGCTTCCATGCTTGTTGTTCCTCCCTATTGGCCCGTCAGCTGGGCCTGCAAAAAGCTGATGTCGGCGGCGGGGTTGCGTCGCCCGCTGTGGTGGCAGCGCCCGCGCGGAATCAGGCAGAGTGGACACGGCGTGAGGTCGTCGGCGGACTCCACCTTATCCCTCGCGTCCAGCGCGGCCACGGCGGCCAGCTCGGCGCGCGTG
>JAILZB010000412.1 GCA_023512725.1 Chloroflexota bacterium
TCCGCCCCGTCTGCCGTGCGCTAGCTAGAGACTAGAATAGCAGATCGGGACGCCCTCGTCAAGCCAGCCACTTGCTGTAACTGTTCAGACTCGCGTTCAGGCAGTTGCTGTCAGCATGCCGAAGCAGGCCTGGAACGGGTTCAGGCCGCGTGCCCGCCAGGTAGCGAAGAGGCTGGCCAGGGCCATTCGCGTCTGGCTCCCCGCGGAACTGCGCGTACCTCCGCTGATCTTGCGCATCACGACGACGGGACGCAGGCTGCGCTCCGCTTGGTTGTTGTCGGCCGGCAGGCCCTGCACACGCACGAACTGGAACAGTTCGTCTTCGTGACGCAGCAGGCGTTTCGATAGCGCCCAGCACGGATGCTGCTTGTCCCGGGCATGCGGCAGAGCCAGGTCGCGTGCCCGCTGCACCAGGCTGGCGTACAGCGCCTCCCGCTCTTGGTTAGCCGGCTCCCTCATCTTCGCGAGAGCCCCTTGCGCTTCGTCGTAGAGCGCCCGCACCTCCCTCGCCCACTGCACGACAGGTTCGTCCACGCCGTGTTCCTCCTTGAGTTCGTGCAGGTCGCGCAAGAGATGCGCCCAACACCGCTGGTGCGGCCCCTCGTAGCGGTTGTAGCCACCATAGAAGTCGCTGACCAATGTGCCCCTGAAGCTCAGGCCCAATATGCGCTTGGCTACCCGCCCCGACCGGCTCTTGTGCCGCTCGAAGTAGCGTACCGCCTCGGAGCCGTCGGGCGTGCTAAACGCCCATACGTACCCAGCCTGCCCATCCTCCCGCCAGCCCGTCTCATCGCCATGCACCACCGGACTGCTGCGCAGTTGTTCGCGGAGCCCTCGAAGGGCGACCCGCCCTTGCTCACGCACCCGATGCAGCACCTCTACGATCTCGCCAATGCTGAGTACCAGAGCGTGCACGGTCTTGAGATAGCTGCGGATGGCCCGCACGGTCATGCGTAGCTCGGTCCGCAGGTAGGCGAGGCGCGCCGGAGGGCAGGGAGGGTTCGGGAGCTCTGCGATGGCCGAGGTCATCAGCCCCACCCGCATGAATCTGCTGCAGCGACGCAACCAGCTGCGCGTGGCGCAGCAAGGCGTCGATCTGCTCAAGCGCAAACGGGACGCACTGGTGGCCGACTTCTTCAAGATCGTGCGGGAGGCCCTGGGCGCCCGCGATCGGCTCACGGCGGCGGCACGGGAGGCGTACGTGATGCTGGCCCTGGCCAAGGCCGTAGAAGGACGGGAGGCCCTGGAGGCGGCGGCGATGACCGACCGGCAGGAAGTGCTGGTGGACATCGAGGTGCGTAACGTCTGGGGGACCAAGATTCCGGAGGTCAGCGTGCGTGACGTGCGCCGGCCGCTGCTGGCGCGCGGGGTCAACCCCACCGCAACCAGCGCCCGCACCATCGAGAGTGCCGCTCAGTTCGAGGAGCTGGTGGCGGCCATCCTGCAGGTAGCCGCCACGGAGATCAAGCTGAGGAAGCTGGGCGAGGAGATCAAGAAGACCACCCGCCGCGTCAACGCCCTGGAGCAGGTGGTCATCCCGCGCATCCGCGGCGAGATCCGCTACATCGCCGCGGTGCTGGAGCAGCGCGCCCGCGAGGACGTCTTCCGGCTGAAGCGGATCAAGAAGAAGCTGGAGGCCAGGGAGCGCCAGGGCGCGCCGCCAGTCGCCCCCGCGCTCGCAGGCTGCCCGTAACAGCCGTGGGGATGCGGCCCCTGGTGCACCCCCGCCTCTCCTGGTGGCAGGCCGGCCTGACCACGGCCCTGGTGGCGGGGGGGTTCTTCGCCGGCACCCAGATCCGCAGCGAGTTGGAGATCCGTCAGCAGCTCAAGATTCCCTCCACCCGGTTGCACGAGGTGGCCATCCAGTTACGCAAGCAGGAGGTACGCCGCGCCGCGCTGGAGGCGGCGGTGGAGGAGCTGCGCCGCCAGGTGGCCGCGCTGGAGCGGGAGGCGGCCGAGAGGCAGATAGCCGCCGCCCGGATGAACCGGCGGGTGAGTGAGTTGCGGGCGCTGGCCGGCCTGACCACCCTGGAGGGTCCCGGGGTCGTAGTGGAGATGCGGGACAGCCCGCGGTCCATCCAGCCGGGCGACGACCCCAACAAGACCATCCTGCACTACACGGACATCCACGCGGTGATCAATGACCTGTGGGCGGCGGGCGCGGAGGCTGTGGCGGTGAACGGGGAACGGCTCATCAGCCGCACCGGCATCAACTGCGTGGGCACCACGATCC
>JAILZB010000413.1 GCA_023512725.1 Chloroflexota bacterium
CACCTGGGCAACGGCGGTCCCGTGGAGATCCCTCTCGCGCTCAAACCCTTTGCCCGTAAAGTCGCGCGCGGGCAGAACGTCCGGATCGGGATCGTGGACTCCTTCGCCCGCTACCGTGAACTCCAGGGGCGCTACCTCCCGCCGGCTTCCCAGATCGTGGCGCGCGACTTTACGGGCAAAGGGTTTGAGCGCGAGAGGGATCTCCACGGGACCGCCGTTGCCCAGGTGATCTATGAGATGGCGCCGGGGGCCACCCTCTACCTCGCCAATACCGACGACCTGGTCCAGTTCCTGCAGGCGATGGACTGGCTGCTCAGCCAGCGGGTCGACATCATCTCGCTCTCGATCGGGTTTCCGGGCTTTCTGTTCGATGGCACCTCGCCAGCAGCCCGCAAGGTCGATGAGGCGCGCCAGCGGGGCGTGCTGGTGGTGGTCTCGGCCGGCAACGAAGGGAATAAGTCGATCCTCGGGCGGACGAGTGGGACGCCTGGGTTGGTGGCCGTGGCGCCCGAGGGGCCGCAGTTCATCCCCGTCAGCTACTGGCCGCGGCCGGATGCCATCCCACAGGTCCGCTTGGCCTGGGGAACGCCGGAAGCGGAGCTAGTGCTCCACTTTGCCGATGAGAAGGGCAAGGTCGTTGCCTCGTTCGAGCGTCGGAGTGGGAGCGGCCAGCCGACGATGGTGGGGGTGGCCGACCGCCAGGCGGGCGCAGAGCGGTTCTACGTGGGCGTCGAGCAGAAGAGCGGTCCGCCGACTCTCTTCCGGCTCCAGGTCACGAACGGGGAAATCTCTCCCTACTACCGGTCGGCAGCGATGTCGCTCGCCGATATTGCGGCCGCGCGTGGTGCCCTTGCGGTGGGGGCAGCCGACTGGAAGACGGGGCAGCTCGCCGTCTACAGCTCCTGGGGGCCCACCCTTGATGGCCGCTGGAAGCCGGAGCTGACCGCTCCCAGCCATGTGTCGGTCTTCGTCTACCAGGACCAGGAATATGGCTTCACCGGCACCAGCGCGGCCGCCCCGCATGTGGCGGGAGCGGCCGCCCTGGTCAAATCGCGCTACCCGACCTTTACCGCCGAGCAGGTCCAACGCTTTTTGCTTGAGCATGCGCGGCCGCTCGGCGGGAACGGCACCTTTGGCTACTACGCCGCCGGCGCCGGGATGCTCTCCCTCCCCGATCCGAGCACCCTCCGCTAGGGTGGGCCGCCTTTAGCGGGCTTCGGTGGCGGCCAGCGGGGCTGCGCGGGTGAAGACCAGCTGCCCGTTCTCCACATCGACGAAGATGGTATCGCCCTCGCTGAAGCGACCCTGCAACAGCTGCATGGCAAGGGGTTGGACGAGCGCCTTCTGGATCACCCGCTTGAGCGGCCGGGCGCCGTAGACTGGGTCGAACCCTTCGCTTGCCAGGTACTCTTTCGCCCGCGGCGAGAGTTCGAGCGTGATCTTGCGCTCGGCCAGCCGTTGACGCAGCCCGCGGAGCTGGATCTCGACGATCTGCTTGATCTGCTCGAGCACCTGCGGATCGTCCACGATAACGAAGGAGACCACCTGCTCGTTCTTGGCCGACGGCGCCCGAATGCCCGCCTCGACAATCCTTCGCATGTCTTCTCTGCTTACCGGGGCATCCGTAAACCCTTCTCGGTAGCTGTGCCGTTTCTCGATTGCCTCGAACAGTTCCATAGCCTCGCCTCTGCTGCTGGTTGGTCGGATCACCGCTGGTTAGCCAGATCGCCGCTGGCCAGTAAGATCACTGCGGGCAGCCCGGGCCGATTGGAAAACCTCGGCGGCGACAAACACGTGGCTGACTTGCTGCGTGGCGGGCCGCTACTGGATGACGGCCATGATTTCGCTCTCGTCGAGGATCAGCAGTTTCTGGCCATCCACGACGACCTCGGTTCCGGCCCAGCGGCCATACAGCACCTTGTCGCCTTCGCTGACCTGGTGAGCTGCCCGCGTCCCGTCGGCCAGTAGCCGGCCGTCGCCCACCGAGAGCACCCGGCCCTGTTGGGGTCTATCCTGGGCAACGTCCGGCAGAACGATACCGCCGGCGGTGACGGTTTCCGAATCCAGCGGTTTGACTACTACCTTGTCGCCGATGGGTACCAGTTTCATCATGTTCCTCCTGCCGCCTAAGCTCGGGCACTCCGAGCTATCCCACCGCAATGGGGATAACGGCGGATAAAACGAGTCTGTAGCGTCATTACTGGGGATTGTTATTGACAGGCTGAAC
>JAILZB010000414.1 GCA_023512725.1 Chloroflexota bacterium
GTGGGAGGGGGCCAGGGGGGACGGCCGTTGATGGCAGCGGGGGGCGGACTGGGCTGGGGGGGTGGGAGGCTCGGCCCCGAAGGGGAAGGAGGCGGGGCGGTGGGTGGTCCGAGCTGGCTGCCCAGCTCGGCCAGCTCGCGCGACAGGGACCGCAGGCCGTCCAGTTCCGCGTGGAGCTGGCGCAACTGGTCGCGGTAGTGTTCGTCGAGGTGGCTGACCAGGGCCAAGGTTGACTGGTAAAACTGCTCGAGCATTTGGTGTTGCATCTGGCCGAACTGCTCGACGAGCCGCATCAGGGCCGGTGTGGCGGCCGCGTCGTTGCGGACGGCCTCCAGGGCGCTGATGAGCTCGGGTTCGAGGGGGAGTTCGACGGGCGGTTCAGGTGGGCGGGGGGGCAACGGCGTTGCCGGCACCTCGGCGGAGTGGTCGGCCACGGTCGAGAGCGCGGCGGCCGGGGTGGCCGGGGAGGCGGCGTGTTCGTAGCGAACGATGATGCGAAATCGGCCGACGGTGACTTGGGCGTGGTCGGGCAGCAGGGTATGGCGTGGGGTGGCTGCGGGAGCGGCCGGGCGGTCGTGGCCGAGCAGGTCGACGAGCCAGACGCCGGCGGGCGTCCGCACTAGGGCGGCGTGATACCAGGCGACGCTTTCGTCGGGCAGGCGAACACGGCAGCCGGGCGCGCGGCCGACGAGAGTCACGACGCGGGTCATCTTCCACCGGATCGGGCCGGGAAGCTGGTCGGGGAAGATCAGGACGACGTTGGGTCCGCCTCCGGTCCAGCGGAGGTTGTGGGGGGGGATGTCGGCGTCGGCCGGGGCCGGGACCTCGCCGGGGTCGAGCAGCCGCCGGACCAGGAACGGTCCGACCTGGCCGACCCGTCCGGGGTCGCGCCATCCGGAGCGAAGCGGGCGGCCGTCCTCCCAGCGCAGGCCCGACCGGCTGCCGAGATCGAAGGCCGCCAGCCGGCCGCCGATCAGTTGGAAATAGGCGTGATGGGAAGCGACGCGGGCATCGGGCAGCCGCAGCTCGACGGTCTTCACAGGCGGACTCCGCCAAATCAACTGATAACCCACGTCGCTCACTTCAACGACATACCGATCAGCGATCGGCGACGGCCGCCAGACGAACTCGATGACCTCCTCGCGCACCTCGTCCATCGGACTGATGAGCTGAATGACGCGCGCGCGTTCCCGCTGACGTTGAAGCTCTTCGTGCCGCGCCCACCACTCCAGGACCTCGATGAGCGCGATCCCCCCCAGGCTGAGCGCCACAGCGATCATCCCCCACCGTCGCGCGCGCTGCTTCCACTGCGGCCATTCCGGGAATTCCTCCACGAGCTCACCCTCGATCGCGCGCACCCGCTCGCGCGCACGCGCCCACAGACCCCGCCGGCCTGAGGAGATATCCCGCCCCATCGTCGTCGAGCATAAAGGCCACCGTCGAGGCCGCGCAAGCCCTCGCGCAACAAGCCGCGCGCCGCCAGAATCATGGCGGCGATAATGCCTTTGGTGTCCGCCGCGCCGCGCCCGCCGGGTTCACACGCCCCACCCTTACACCGCCGCTCCTTGCCTCCTGCGAACCACGAACTTGAACCGGTCGGCTCTGTAGAAGTCCCGAGAGTAGATGCAGCGCCGCATCCTCGAGTCGAAGTGCACCTGCTCCAGCAGGATGAGCGGAATGTGCTCGCTGATGCCGAGGAGTCTACCCTCGCGCACGCTGCTCGCTACGGCGGACACCGTGCTGGTGGCCTCGACCACTTTGACCTGCGAGGTCGTTTCCAGCAGCTCGAACAGCGACCCCTCGAACATCTCCGGCCTCACGGGAGAAGGCAGAAGGGATGCCACCACATAGTCCGTGGAGTGGATCACGGGCTCGTTGCTCGCGAAGCGGAGCCGTTCTATCCTCACCACACGATCCTTGAGCGGGTCAAGCCCCAGCTTGACTGCGACCTCTGGGCTCGCCTCGATCTCCTGCACGCCCAGAACCTTCGCCCGCAGCTCCAGGTTGAAATTGCGGGCCATTTCGGTCGTGCTCTGCAGTTGGTTGAGCGAGCTCTGTATCGCGCCCATCGAGTTGGAAACGAACGTCCCGAGCCCCCTCATCGAATACAGGACGCCCTCAGCCTCCAGCAGCTTGAGCGCGTCCCGCAGAGCGCCCCTGCTAACGCTTAGCTCCTTGGCAAGAGCTTCTATGGGCGGAAGCTGGGTGCCTGCCGGGTAGACC
>JAILZB010000042.1 GCA_023512725.1 Chloroflexota bacterium
GTGGCCGGGCTCGGCTTCGACGGCCTGGGCTACGCGCTGGCGGCGCTCCTGGCGCTCAGCTGGGCGGTGGCCTGGCTGAGCTGGCGCCTCCTGCGCGGCGACCGGCCCGAGGCGCAGCGGACGGTCTGAGCGGGTCGAGGGGGCCAGGGAGCCGGCTCGCCGTCGCCCCGCAGCTGGGCGTGCCCGCCCTGGTTCTCTGCGCAGGCTTCTCAGGGCTTGGCAGTGCAGCGCCGGGCGTGGCAGTGTAAAGCCAGTGCGGCCGGAGACCGCTCCACCGCACGCCCTCGGGAGGAAGTGCCAACGTGGCCGCCTACGACGAGTGGTCAGCGTTCTACGACGGGCTGATCCGCAGGAGGATTCCCGTCATCGAACTCTCCTTCGAGCTGTCGCTCAGCCTGCTGGGCGACCTCGCCGGGAAGAGCGTCTGCGACCTGGGGTGCGGGCAGGGCGAGCTGGCGCGGCGCATGGCCCGGCTGGGGGCGCGGGTGACGGCGGTCGACACGAGCGAGCGGATGCTGGATCTCGCCCGCAGCTACCCTTCCCCGCCGCACCTCCGCTACCTCCGCGACGACGCCCGGAAGCCGTCCCTTCTGCCGCCAGGTGCCTTCGACGCCGTCGTCGCCAACCTCATGCTGATGGACACGGACGAGTTCGAGGCAGTCTTCCGGACGGCGTACGCCATCCTCGCTCCCGGCGGGCTGATGGCCTGGACGGTCACCCACCCCTGCTTCGAATCGCCCTACAGCGAACCCCTCGATGACGGCCAAGGAAGGCTCTCGCACCGGCGAGTGTCGCGCTACGCGCCCCAGTGGTGGCAGTCCCGCCGCCCGAACACGCTGCGTGCGGCCCTGGGCGCCTGGCACCGCCCGTTGTCGGTCTACGTCAACGCCTTCCTGCGGGCCGGCTTCCGCCTCGTCCGGATGGAGGAGCCCGTGGTGGAGCGGGAGGTCGCCCTGGAACCCGACCAGCTCTCGCATTACGAGCTTCCGCCGCTCCTGGGCGTCTCCGGCGTGAAGCCCGGCTGACCGCCGCCGGCGCCCGCGACGGCGCAGGCCCGGAGGAAGCGCGCCCCCCTCCGCCGCCTGCCCGCCGCGAGGTCCGCGCTCAGGCTTCTCCTCTCACTCCGCGTCGATCTCCAGCATGCCCTGGTCGTTCTCCCGCACCCGGTAGGTGCGCAGCGGCACGCGCACGGCCTCCTGGGCGCAGGGCGTCTCCGGGCGGACGCGAGCCGGCTGGGTCAGCCGGCCGGTGGCCAGGTCGTAGCGCGCGCCGTGGGCCGGGCAGACCGCTTCCTTCCCCTCGACGTCGGTCAGAAGGGCGCAGCCCATGTGCGCGCAGACGGCGTCGAGCCCGTACAGCTGGCCGTCCACGCGCGCCACGAGGACGGGCCGGCCCCGGAACCAGGTGACCACGGAAGAACGGTGCTCGAAGAGACGGCTGGAAAGCGAGAGCGGCTGAAAGGCCATGCTGCAGAGCTCCTTTCCTGGCGGGATTGGCAGGATCTTTCGGCCCCCGTCCGCCCCGGGCTAAGCGGAGGCCGGCCCGCGCCGGCCGGGTCGTCCCGGGGCGGCAGGACCCGGGAGCGATCATACCGCTATCGCGCGGGCGAGCGCCTGCGCCCGGCCCCCAGGACGACGCCCGCCGCCAGCGTCGCCGCCGCGGCCAGGGCGAGGGCGAGGGCCCAGCCCGGCGGCGCGAAGCGGAGGACGACCTGGTGCGAGCCGGCCGGCACCTGCACGGCCATCACCAGGCCCCTGTACGGGTGGAGGGCGGCCGGCTCGCCGTCGACCGTCGCCGACCACCCGGGGTCCCAGCGCTCGGGGAAGACGACGGGACAGGAAGCGCTTCCTGCGGCGGGCGCGCAGCTGACAGCGAGGCGCGCGTAGCCCGGGCGGTCCTCGCGCACGGCGACCGTGCCCCCCGGCGACGCCGCCCAGGCGCGGCCGCGGGCCAGGAGGTTCTCGTAGGCGACGAAGCCGTCGCGGGCGAGGAGCAGGCGGTAGCGGGGGTCGCGGGCGAGGAGCGGCGCCTCCTCCCGGGGCAGGAGGATGACCCGCACGCCCAGGAGCGCGAGCGCGTCGTCGGCGCGCAGGAGCGCGGGGAGGCGCGTGCTGCCGTCGCTCCGCCAGGGGGTCAGGCCGAGCGCCTGCGTGAAGGCGGCCGGCGCGAGCGGGTCGTTGCCGTTGGGCGCCGGCAGCGCCCAGAGCATGTTGCGCGCGGGGCCCCAGGCGAGAGACTGCCCGCCGAGCCACCAGCGGTACCAGGCGGCGCGCCCGGGAGGCGCGGCGCTGCCGGGAGGCGCGGCGGGGCCGGCGCCCAGCCTGGCGCGCACTTCCTGGATGAAGGCCGGCTCGCGCGGCTCGGGGTAGATGGTCGGCCACATCCAGCGGTCGAGGAGGTACTCGCCGCTCAGCGCGGCCAGGAGGAGGACGGCGAGGGCCGCGGCCTCCGCCCCGCGCCCCGGCCGCCGCGCCCAGCCGAGCAGGCCCGCCACGGCGACGGCGACCAGCAGCGTGGGCAGGAGCAGCGTAAAGTTCCCGGGCTGAAGCGTCGCCAGGGCGCGCTGGAGGCGCTGGCCGGAGAGGAGGAGCCCGTTCATGCCGGGCAGCGAGCGACCGGCGGCGATCCAGGCGCGTTCGGCGAAGACCGCCAGCCAGCCGAGCGCCAGCACCCCCAGCGAGACCGCCGCGGCCCGGCGCAAAGTCGCCCGGCCTGCTCGCAGGCCCGACGCGGAGGCCCGGGCCAGCCGGTCGACGCCGAGGCCGCCCAGCATGGCCAGCGACAGGTCGGCGATCATCATGTAGCGCGCGGGGACGCGGAAGAGGCCGAGCCCCGGCAGCCGCAGCACCCAGCGGTAGAGGGGGTTGAACTCGCCCAGGGCCAGGAAGACCGCCACGGCCCCGAGGAGCACCCACGGAAGGCGCGCGGGCTGACCGGCCCCGCCGCGGCGCGGCTCGCGCGGCAGGAGCAGGCCGACGGCGGCCAGGCAGGCGCCGACAATGCCCGTGCCGAAGGCGAGCTCGTTCGGGTCGAAGCTGCCCCAGTAGCTCGTGGCGAAGGCCGGCCACTGCGCCTGCCAGCCGCCGAAGAGGCCCGGAAAGAGCGCGCGCACGAGCATGTACGGGGGAAAGCTGCCATAGACGAGGAAGTCGTACCCGACCGCGGCGCGGACCGACTGCCTCCGCGCTTCCTCCGCCGCGACGAGGAGCGGCGCGCCCCAGGCGACCGCAAGGGCCGCGGCGAGGAGCAGCAGGGCCCAGCGGCGGGGGCTCGCCAGCCAGCCTTCCTGGCCGCCGCGGGCGACCACGTAGAGCAGCAGGGCGAGCAGCTCGTAGACGAACGTCTGCGGATGGCCGGCGAGCCAGGCCAGCGCGACGAAGGCCGCGAGCAGGACCGAGCGGGCGGCCGTCGGTCGCCGCATCAGGCGCTCGGCCGCCCAGAGGATACCGGGCAGCCAGGCCGCCACCGTGAGGACGTTCAGGTGGCCGATCTGGCCCCACAGCCAGCCCGAGCCCGACCAGAGCAGGCCGGCCGCCAGCGCCCCGCCTCGCCCCGCGCCCAGCTCGCGAGCCAGCAGGTAGGCGAGGAGCCCCGTCCCCGCCAGGTGGACGTAGAGCACGACGTCGTACGCCGCCCCCGGCGGCAGCACGAAGTAGGGCAGGATGCCCGGCGCGTACAGCTCCCCCGCCTGCAGCGCCCCCAGCTGCGGGAAGCCCGCGTAGACGAAGGGATTCCAGAGCGGCACGTGCCCGCTCCGCCATACGGCGGCGGAGAAGGCCCGCATGCCCAGCATGTACCCCTGGCCGTCGCCTACGGCCAGGTTGCGGCTGGTGAGAAAGGCGCGGGCGCCGACGACCAAAGGCCACGCCAGGATCGCGAGAACCTCGCATGGAAGAGGAAGCGGGCTGCGCCCGTCGCGCGCTGGCCTCATAGGCTGGTTCCTCCATGATCAGCTGACTCCGCTACGGAGCTCCCCGGGGGCAATCCAGTTGATGTTCACGACGGACCCCGACGTTTTCGCCCCCAAGGTGCCTGCCTGGAGCGCCCACCGCGTCCTCGCCGGACGTCCGCATTCCGCGCCAGAAGAGGACCCTCCTCCTGTGCAGCGTCTCACCAGCATCCCCACCATGAGCGATCTGGATCGCTCGTGAGCTAACTATCCACGGGCAAGCAAGAAAAAGGGAGGGAGGGCCATGTGGCCCTCCCTCAGGGCTGGTCCTTCGGCTCCTACCGGACTATCGGCTCTGGTCCTGGATCGCGAAGTACCAAGTGCCGCTCACTTTCGCAGCATACACGCTCACCGTATCTCCCGCCTGCAGTCCAGCGAAGCCCACGTACTTGCCGTTCTTGTTGTAGACCGCAGCCGCCGAAATGGTCAGGTACCCGTTCAGAAATGCGTTGTCGCTATAGCTCGTATCAACTGCGCCCGTATCCTTGTCGACGGCTTCCAGCGTCACACTGCTCGAGCTCGCCGAAGCTACGACGATGTTATCGCTGCTCGGCTGAACCGGAGCCAAGTACGTCGCGCTTGCCACGTACGTAAAGCCTTGCGACGTGCCCTGCGTTGCGAATACGAAGAAGTTGCCGGCACCGTACGTGCTTACGGTCGTGTTTGCGGAAGCGCTGTAGGTGTAAGTAGTAGTCGTCCCCTGGTTATCCGCGAAGAGAGCGTCGACGCTACTGCTCGCCGCGGAGGAATACGCTTTGCCCGCTCCGAGGTACCGGACCACTTGGTTGGTCGGCTGCGCGGAGACCACAGCCACAGCATTCTGCTGACCATCCAGGGCAATAGTCGCGCTCTGACCGACGGTGACCGTTCCGTAGAACGTAGAGATCATCGGCAACGTTTGAGGACTACCGCCCGACGGCTGGATCACGACGGTGCTGCCGAACTGACTGAGCACTGTACCGGTGACCGTGTTTCGCGTAGCGACGATAGAAATCGCGTTCTTGTTCGCATCCGCGGCGATGCTCACAACGTCGTACTTCTGCAGCTGGCTCAAGCTGGCCGCCTGGCCGTTCAGGGTGATCGAGGTCGAGCTGGTCACCTTATACGTATCTTGACCCACCGTGAGGCCCACAGTAATCGTCGGAGTCGATGCGGCGGGAGCGGTAGCGGTCACCACGCCGTCCGTCACGTCATAGTGCGTGACGTTAACCTGATCCGCAACGCCGCCAGATACAGTGTAGTCCACCGTGTCACCGGGCTGCAGCCACGCGGTGAAATTGCTCCAGGTCAGCTTGTCTTGGTGAACGTCGCTGTTGACGGTCACATTGGTCGACGAGTCGGTGAACTGGACCGTGCTCCCGTCACTGAACAGCAGGTAGGTGTTGTTGTTCGCGTCATAGACAGCCGTGATTACGTTATCAGATGTAGTGTAGGCGGCGGTGAAGCCTGCAGGTGCCGCAGTCTGCGTGCCGTCATTCAGAGTCTTGGTCGTCGTTGCGGCGGCCGCGCCAACCTCCACATAGTTGATCAGGCCGTTGCTGTCGACGACCGCTGTGACCGTATCGTTTAGCAGGGCAGGAACGCTTGAAGCGCCGATGACCGTCAACTTGCTCTCGACCCCATAGGGCGGGGGCGTATTGTTCAGTGTCAAGCTGTCAGTACCAGCCTGGGTGACCTTCGCATTGGTGATCGCGGAGCCGTTCTTGGTGTAGAGGCCGCCGGCATTGAGCTGGTTGACGGCTACCCCGTTCTGGTTACTGGTTGTCGTATATTGCGCCGAGAGGGCGGCGTTGTAGCCCAACTGCGCGATCTCGCCGCGGGTGGCGGGCACGTTCGCGCTGAAGGAGCTGAGGCCGCTCGTCAGGCCGACGCTCGCGGCCGCGATCAGATAGTTGGTCGGCCAGGGGCCACTGACGGTCCAGTCGTCGCCCAGGAGCCGGATAAACATCGCAAACGCCTCGGCATCCGTGACCGGAGCGTTCGCCTTGAAGGTCCCATCAGGATAGCCCTTGATGTAACCTGCGCCCGAAGCGGCGTTCACGTAGCCCCAAGCCCAGGACGGGATCTGCGCCCCGTCCTTGAAGGTCGGCGTCAGGTTGGCGAGGGCCTGAGCCACGGAGTCTTTGCCCGCGAGCTCGACCAGGATCTTGGCCATCTCCGCACGGGTGATGGTGTTGCCGGGCTTAAAGGTCCCGTCCGGGTAGCCCGAAACCACACCCTGCGAGGCGAGGAACGCGATCGCTGTGGAGTACGACGTGCTCGACGTCACATCGCTGAACGGGGAGGTGACGACCGTCGCCGCGAACGACGGCACCGGCACCGCCACGAGGCTCAGCGCCAGCGCGAGTACGGTCACGACCGACAGGATCGCGGCGTACCGCTTGTTTCGTGCCTTCATACGGTTCCTCCTCACTGCTCGCTATGAGGGGCTTCTGTCAGTCTGGCCAGACTTACAGAACAGAATCGGAAGCAACAACGAGGTCGACACGGCTCAACTGCTCACGTTGCACTGCCCGTTCCGGAGCCCCTTCCCGCGGCTCACCCCCTCGCGAGGAAGTCGCCTTGCCAACCCGGCCACCGCGCCGTGCAGACCGGAAACCGCCTGCGCGGAGCGGCCTGACAGAGCGCCGGTTGTCAAGGTTCGTCGGAGAGACGGGAAGCCGGCAGCCCATGCGGCACTGCTGGGCATCCCTGCCACCGGAGCCTACTATACCGCCGCTTCTATGGAGCGTGGAATGCCTTTGCCTACTCCGTAACCGGAATGTAACGTAGCGCCGGCCCGTGCGCCCGCCCGGCGAGCCCCGCACTGGGACGGCCCGGGCGTGCGGACGCGCCGGACCCGTCTTCCCGGCTGTCCGCCATGACCGGACGCCGCCGGGGCGATATGGAGAGCGCCGGCAAGGCGGGCCGGCTCCCCGAGGAGGTCCGGACCAGTCCCTGCCCTTGGCGACTATCCCAAGCCGCCACGCAGCCCTGGCCGCCTCCCCACGCTCGCCGCGCAGGCGTCGACCCGCTCCCCCGCCGGCAGCTGGATGAGCCGGCGCCGAGGGCACGACGTTGTGAAGTTCATCCGGTGATCGGCAGGTCGCCTGTTTCGGAGAGCAGACCGCAGGAAGATCTCAGCTTTGCTTCGAATGTATCCCACTGTTCGCCGCTTCTACGCTCTCACCGGCTCGGCTCACCTTGCTCGGACCTCCGACGGGCATCCGCCGGTCCTCGAGGTGGAGCGATTTGAATCGGGAGGAGTTCAAGGAAGAGGGATTCAGCGGGCCGGGGTTGCACGACCGGACGGGCTTCCTTGGCTTCCGCTTCCCGCTCTTTCTGCGGGCGGAACGGATGGGTCTCCTCGACGGGGGAAGCGGGCTCGTCGTCGCACCCACGGCGACGGGCAAGTCGTTCATCGGACGCGCGGCCATCCACCGCGCCCTCCAGCGTGGCGACGGGGGCACGCACGTCTACCTGGTGCCCTACCGGGCGCTCGCCAACGAGATCTACGAGAGCTTTCTCGAGGAGCTCGCGAGCACCAGCTGGCGCGTGCGCATCGCGACCGGCGATCACCAGGACGCGCGGAGGCCCGAGGAAGCCGACGTTCTCGTGGCCACGTACGAGAGCTTCGACGCGTTGCTCCGCCGCTCTCTCCTCAGGCCGGGCGTGGTGGTCGCCGACGAGTTCCACCTGATCGCCGACGAGACGCGCGGCCCGGGTATCGAAGGACTCTTCGCCCGCATGCGCCACCTGCGCCGCCTCTCCTCGCTCATCGCCCTCTCGGCGGTGGTCGAGAACGGGCCCGAGCTGGCGGAGTGGCTGGGGGTACCCCTCCTCGAGGGCTCTGCGGCCGACCGGCCCGTCGAGCTCAGGCTTCAGGGCCGCTGGGTGGAGAGGCTCGAGGGCGCCCTGGAGGCCGTCGTGGCCGAGTCGCTGGCCGAGGGCTCCCAGGCGCTGGTCTTCTGCAGTTCGCGGCGGGGGGCGGAGGGCACCGCCGAGAGCCTGGCGCCCCTGGTGGCGGAGCGGCTCGACGACCGGCGCAAGACCGAGCTGGACACCCTGGCCGGCGAGCTCTCGCAGTCCGACGATGCGGTCGCCCGGGAACTGGCCGAGCTGGTGGCCATGGGCGTCGCCTTCCATCACGCGGGCCTCTCGCGCTTCCTGCGCCAGCGTGTCGAGGAAGCCTTCCGCCAGCGCCTCATCCGGGTGCTGACGGCTACGCCGACCCTGGCAGCGGGCGTCAACCTGCCGGCCGAGGTCGCCGTGGTGCGCGACGTCTTCCGCGCCGAACAGGTGCGCGGCCGTTTCCGCCACGTGCTCCTGTCCAGCGGCGAGCTGCTGAACATGATGGGCCGCGCCGCCCGGCCGGGCCTGGTAGGGCACGGTCTCGGTCTGGCGCTCGTCGAGGAGAGGCATCGTGGTGCGCCGGAGGTCCGGGCGCTCGTCACGGCGATCGAGGCCGGCCGGGGCGCGGAGGTGCGGAGTCGACTACCGGAGAGCTTCGAGGCGGTCATGCGCTTCGTGCTGGCGACGGTCGTCGAGCGGGGCGAGACCACGCGCGAGGACGTGGCGGAGAGCTTTCGCTACACTCTGGCGCACTTCCAGGATCGCCAGCCGATTCGTTTCGACCGCTCGCTCGATGCCGACCTGATGGAAGACATTCCTTCTTACCAGAGGGTGCTGGAGTCCCGCGGCTCGATCCGGCTGCTCGGGGCGGAAGCCGTTTCGTCCGGCGTCAGGGCCCGGGTCGGCTCGGGCGACAGGGAGTACCACGTGCAGCTGTCGGTCGGCGGTCTCGAATGCGACTGCCCGGCCGCCAGCCGGTATTACCGCGGCAACGTCTGCAAGCATCAGGCTTGCGCGATCGCGAGCCTGCTCTTCGCTCCCGGTGTGGACGAGGAAGTCCGCTCCCGCGCTCTCTACACCTGCGGCCACCTCTTCGGCCGGACGCTGGACTTGGGTACGCGGCTCAACGTGGCACTCGACCTCCTGACGGCGTGGTCCTTGCTCGAGCGGGCTCCCGGCGGCTGGCGGGCGACGCCTGTGGGGGAGGTGGCCTCCACCTCCGGTTTCGACCTCCTCCTGGTACACGAAGTGGTGGGGCGCATCCGCGGTGTCGAGAAGGCTTCCTACCGCGACGTCGCCCGCTGGGCGGTCATCGACTTCTTCAGCGACGACGAGGAAGAGGCGCGCTGGCTGGAGGCGCTCGATCCGTGGCTGGACGAGGTGGACGACTCGAAATTCCGGCTCCCCGAGCGGTACCGCGGCGACTTCGAGCAGCGCCTCGGCGATCTTGCGCGCGTGGCCCGGCTCTACGAGAAGGCCGCGGAAGCCCTGGGCAAGGACGACCTGGCCGAGGCGGCTCGAGAAGCCGCGGGAGCCCTCGAGTACGGCGTTCATCCGGAGCTTGTGCCGCTGATGGCGCTGCGCTTTCCGCAGCTGGGCCGGGCGCGGGCCCGGTTGCTTTACAGTCGCGGCGTCAGGGACGTGAACGATCTGGCCGGGATCGACCCCGACCGGGTCGCCGACGCGCGGCGCATGCCGGCTCGGGTGGTCGCCCAGTGGGTCGAGCGCGCGCGGGAAATCGTGCAGGCGCGCGCGGTCGCCGGGGCCGACCGCGAGGAAGCCCCCGCGGAGCTCGACGAGCTGCTGGCCCGCTTCCGGCTCGCCCCCGAGGCCCTCGGCCTGTGAGATGAGGAGGATCCCCATGCCGGCGCCGACAGCGGAGCCCGGATCATCCCCGAACGAGCCGCGGCGCGAGATCAGCCCCGCCCAGGAGGAGGCGATCCGCCACCCGGCGACCCGCCTGCAGGTGGTGGCCTCGGCCGGCGCCGGCAAGACCGAGGTTCTCGCCCGCCGCGCGGTCTGGCTTCTGACCGGGAAGCATCTGCCGCCTGACTCCATCCTCGCCTTCACCTTCACCGAGAAGGCGGCCGCCGAGCTGAGGGAGCGCATCGAAGAGCGCGCCGCCGAAGCGGATCCCGCCTTTGCCGCCCTTCCTCCCGTCTCCCGGGGCATGTTCATCGGCACCACCCACAGCTGGGCTCTGGAGGCCCTGAGGGAATTGGGCGGTATCTACGAGACGGTCGACGTGCTCGACGAGGCGTCCGAGTGGAGCCTGCTCCAGCGCGTGGCGCGCCGGATCGGCCTCGTCGAGCTCTACGCCGAGGCAGAGGGCCGCGAGACGGCCAGGGTGGCGCTCGCGCCCGCCGTGGAGCGCTTCCTGCGCAGCGCGGAAGTCGTCTACAACGAGCGGATCGCCCGCGATCGCCTCGCCGCCGCCGCTCCGCGCTTCGCCGCGGTCCTGGAGCGCTACGACCGCCTGCTCCTCGACATGCGGCTCCTGCCCTTCCGCATGTTGCTGGACCGCGCCGCCGACGCCCTGGCCCCGGGCGGGCCTCTCTGGTCGCGGCTACGGGGCCGCCTCCGCCACGTGCTGGTCGACGAAGCGCAGGACTTCAACCGGGCGCAGGAAGAGATCCTGCGGCGCCTGATGGAGCTGGGCGCCGCCGTCACCCTGGTGGGAGACGACGACCAGGCAATCTACCAGTGGCGCGGGGGCGACGTGGAGATCTTCACGGGCTTCCAGGAAGCCGAGCGGGTGCACCTGACCACCAACTACCGCTCGCGGCCCGAGATCATTCGCCTGGCCTCCGCGGTCGTCGAGGGGCTTCCGAGCCGCCTCCCCAAGGAGCTGCGGGCGGACCGTCCGCCGTCGCCGCCGGGCGCCGTCGAGTTCTTCGTCGCGGCGACGCCTTCCTCCGAAGCCGAGGAGATCGCCCGCCGGGTCGACCTGCTCCTCGCCGAAGGCCAGTCCCCCGGCGAGGTGGCCATCCTCCTCCGGTCCGTCCGCACGGCAGCCCAGCCCATCGTCGCCGCGCTGCGGCGCCACGGCGTCCGCGTCTCCGTGGTCGGCCGCACTTCGCTCATGGCCCGGCCGGAGATGGCGCTGATCGCCCGGATCTTCATCTTCTGGAGCACGGCCGGCAGCGAGCCGGCCTCCTGGTGGCCCGACCCCTACGGCGACCGCGAGACGGTGACGGTCGAGAGCCTTACCCGCGACATCGTGGACGTGACGGGCGCGGGCAAGGACGAGGCCACCCGCCTGGTCGAGCGAATCCTCCGCCTCGGGGAGCAGCTTCGCAGCAGGGGCGTGGACGACGTGGTCGCGCTCTACGACCGGCTCCTCTCCGCGCTGGGCCTTCCCCGCGCAGGTCGCGCCCACGAGGAGATGGGCCTGGGGCAGATGTCCTCCCTCCTTACCTCGTTCGAGCGCTCCCTGCGCCGGGCGGCGCCGGCCTGGCTCTACCAGGAGGCGGCCTTCCCCGCAGCCCGGGAGGAGTCCGAGGAGGAAGACCGCCTCTTCCCGGAAGCACCCCCCGCTTCGGCGCTTGCTTCCTCCGCGGGAGCGGCCACCTCGGCTTCGCTTCCCTCCCCTGCCGGTGCGACCTTCACCGCCGCTGCGACTCCGGGCGAGATCTTCCTCACGCGGCTGAAAGCGTTCCTCGAGGCCTTCGCCGGCCGCGCGGTCGAGGAGCCGAGCGACGCGGTAGTCGTCGAGAGCGACGCCGTTCAGATCCTCACCGTCCACCAGGCCAAGGGGCTGGAGTTCCCGGTGGTCTTCGTGCCCTCCCTGGTGGAGGGCCGTTTCCCCTCGTCGATGACGGGCCGGCGGCAGCTCTGGTACGTCCCGGAGACGCTCTTCGACCGCCCGCGCTACGAAGGGCGCGAGGAAGACGAGGCTCGCCTCTTCTACGTGGCGCTTTCGCGCGCGCGGGAACTGCTCGTGCTCAGCGCCTTCGAGAACCACGAGAAGGGCGGCCGCGCCGGGCTGTCGCGCTTCCTCGCCGGCGGCTTCGCCCGCCGCCTTGACGAGCTGGCGCGGCCCAGCCGGAGCCTCCACCCGCCGGTGCTCCTCCTCAAGCAGGAGAAGAAGCTCCTCGTGGTGGACTTCACGAGCCTGCTGCTCTACGAAAGCTGCGGCTACCGTTACTGGCTCAGCCGGCTCTGCGGCTTCCAGCCGCTCCTGGCGCGCGAGCTGGGCTTCGGCCGCCTGCTCCATCACGTGGTCGCCGAACTGAGCCGCCGGGCCATGGCGGGCCGAATACCGGAGCCCGCCGATGTCGAGGCGATTCTCGCGAAATCGTTCTACCTGCCCTTCGCGGGCTCCGTCAGCCGCGAGAAGCTCCTCCACTCCGCGGCCCGGCGCCTCACCCGCTACGTAAGGAAGTTCGGTGGCGAGCTCGCGCGCGTGGTCCAACCGGAAATGCGGTTCGAGGTCCCCGTGGCCGGCGCCCGCATCCGCGGCCGCGTCGACCTCCTCCTCCGGGCCGAGCCCGGCGCCGCCGACGCCGATCCCGATCCCGATCCCGCAGGCCGCCGGGAAGTCCCCGGGGAGGAAGTGGTGCTCGTGGACTTCAAGACGTCGGAGAACCGGCCGCCCCTCGAGGCCCACCAGAACCAGCTGCGGCTTTACGCGCTGGCCTGCCGCCGGCTGGGCTACAAGCCGGCTGCGCTTTACATCCACGACCTCGACGCCGACGATGGCGGCCGGATCGAGGTCCCCGAGGACGATGCCAGCCGGGAGAGCTTCGCCCGCCACGTGGAGGGGCTGGTCGAGGGCATCCGCTCGGCGCGCTTCGAGCCCAATCCGGCTCCCGCCACCTGCCGCGGCTGCGACCTCCGCACCTTCTGCCCCTATTCGGCAGTTCGCATGGACGCGGCCTGACCAGCGCTTCGATATCGACTTCTTCTGCTCGACAACCCATCCTACGTCTGGTAGAAAGGGCGCCCGCGCCGGCGCACCTGTGAATTGAATTTCGCACCACCAAGGAGGCCCGTCCCGGCATGCGACCACACGCGGCACTTCTCCTCGTGGGACTGATGCTGGCCACCGGCTGCAGCTTCCTGTCCCGTCCCGGCGCTCACCAGGCCGCCAAGGAGGTCGCGCCTACCGCTCCCACCCAATCACCAGGCGCTTCATCCGCAGGAAGCACTTCATCCGGCACTTGACCGGGCGCTTCGCCGAGCAGTTCCCCCGGCATTTCACCGGATCGGCGCTCTGCGCTGCGAGTCGCATCGATCCTCGACTTCCGGCCCTCCGGCTACCGCGTCGTTCCGCCTCCCGAGACCCAATCCATAACGGTCCCCCGGCAGTGGACCGGGGTGTCCCTGTGCGGCGTGGCTCCCTTCACATGCCCGCCGGCTCGGGCCGAGCCTGTCTCCGCCGGGCGGGCGTCCGTGATCCGGGACGTGCGCTCGGGGCAGGAGTACACGGTGCCCGGCCAGTGGGCCAGGATCTACGGCGACGTGCTCGCCTGGTCCGAGGGGAGCGCCGTCTACTGGATGGAGCCGCCCGACTGAAGCCGGTCTCATCCTCCGGATCCGTCCACGCGCCCACAGGAAGCGAGGCTGCCGGCCAAGCAGGCGGAGCCGGCGTGCGGCCGACCGGCCAGCGGCCCCGCGGCGCCTGCAGGAGGCGCCCTGCGGCTTCCTGGTGAAGAGAAGCTATTCAGGTCTGGTGGAACGAGGCCATGGCACGGATCGTCTGGGCGAGAGCCCAAGTGGTCGAGGCCGGGCTGCGGTGAGGAGGAGACACAGCCTTGGAGAGCAACGATGTGATCGTCGTCAGCACACCCTACCTGCCCGGCTACCGGGTGGAGAAGACGCTCGGCCTGACCTGGGGGCTGGTGGTCCGGAGCCGCGGCGTCGGCTACCAGATCTCGGCCTTCTTCCGCTCGCTCTTCGGCGGGGAGATTCCCGAGTACACCGACATGCTGAACAGCGCACGCATGCACGCGGTCGAACGCCTCAAGCAGCACGCCGCCAGCCTGGGCGCCAACGCGGTCCTGGGCGCCGCCTTCGACTCCTCCGAGCTGGCCAGCAACATGACCGAGGTGCTGGCTTACGGCACGGCCGTGGTCGTGACACCGGAGCCGGCGGAGGCACAGCCGGTCCGGCTGAGCTGAGGAGACGGGACCGCATCGTTCCCGGAGCACGACCCGGGCGAGAACGCGAAGGCGGTCGCGGGGGAGCTGCACCGGGCGCCGGGTACCCGGCGACGGGTGCCGCGCGAGGAGCAAGGGGTGCCGGGTGCGGGCCCGTGCACCGGCGAATGCCCGAAAACAAGTGGGGTGGCGAAAAAGGTCACGCGGCCCGTGGCCGCGGCCGCCTGCTGCGGCCATTCGCCACCGTTTCGACAAGGCACCCCCGCAGACCGAGAGTTGCGTGACCGGGAAGCGGAGGTCGCGATCGAGATACCCGGAGAGGCCGCCACCTCCCGCCTGCCGCAGATACGGGCTCTCTGCCCCCAGAAAGGGATCCGGGAGCTTGCCGCCCTCGGCTCCGCCACCCGCCCCGACTCTACGGAGGGAGCGCCGTGGATATCCTGGTCTTGCAGCGCACTGCCTGAGGGGCTTCGAATTCAGGGGGCCGTGAGGCTGCGGGTTCCCTTCACGCCGGGATCGGAGTGGTAACGCGGGCGACGCGAAGGAGGAAGGGGAGGGTCTTGCCGGTTCTGGTGCCGAGAGGAAAGCGATCCACGATGGCGGAACCAGCCTCAACCTGCGCTGCGTGCGGCGTGAACGGCATAGAGTGGCAGCAGCAACGGAACGGAAATGGAATTCTCATCCCCCCGCTCATCTTTGTACCGCACCCTGCTGAATGCTAGACATTCCGGAGCAGCAGAGGGAAGGGAAGAACCATTCCGGGAGCCGACCGCGCTACTGGGTGTACGACCGAAAACTCCAGAGCGCCCGGTTAAAAAGCCAGAAGCCTTGCAGCGCAAGGCTTCCCAGGAACGATGGTACCGGATGCGGGATTCGGCGGGTGGCGCCGGGCCCCGCCGGGAGCGCGGAGGCTCGCGCGGCGCGGCCTCGCGGCGCCGGGCGGCGCGGGGAGCGACGCCGAGGACCGGCGCCGGCGGGGGCCGCTGGCCCCAAACCCGGCCCCAAAAGATCTCCTAATCCTCGGCAACGCGCGGGGCCGCGCAGCCCTAAGAACCCCTTGGATCCTTCCAACGCACGGGGCGGCCTGCGCCCCGGAAGGCGGCCCCTCCACCCTCTCGCTCTCTCACCCTCGCCCCCGGGGCCCGGCGCCCGCGCCGCCGAGGCCCTCGTCTCGACGCACGGCCGGCCGAAGGGGGGAACCCGCGGGGGGAAGTGGCCCCCCTTGCGGCGAAGTGACTTGGGGGTCTGCTTCGCTCGAAGGGGCGCCAGACCTCTGGGCCGTGCGAACGGGCGCCCGGCGCGCCGCTTCGCCGCCGCCCCGCCGGGCGCGGAGCGTTGATGGAAAGAGGCGGGACTGAGACCGCACAGCTGTTCGGCGCGAACCGGGCTATCGTCTATCGGCTGCCACCCGTCGGTAGTGTCGACGGAGATGGCAGGCTCTCAGCCGCGTCTGACTCAGCACGGCCGCCGCGCGGCGCTTCTTCAGCGCGAGGGAGGGGCGTCTCGGGGTGACGGCAAAAAGCGCCGACCGTGGGGCGCAGCCGGAACCGGGAAGCCAGTCTCGGGGGGTAGCAGGATGCTATCCGCAGTTGACCCATTTGCGGCCGCGCTGTTGGCATTGGCTCCCACAGGCTACCCCCGGCCACGGGAGGGATAACCCGCCTATGCGACGTGCTTGCGAGCTGTGCAAGGGTGCCGGCGTTCTCGGAAACTCCCAAGTAGTTTGCGACGTCTGTCGTGGCGCTGGCGTACTTCCCGAACCGGATGTGGAAGGTATACTGCTGAGGCTGCGCGGCCCCAATGGGGGCCTGCGGCGCGAGCCGCCTACCCTGCTGGGAGAGCTCCCGGCTTTGGTGAGGCGCCTCTTCCGGCTTGAGGACGTCCTGGGAGAACGCAGGGCCTACTACGTATGGCATCTCGCGTTGCACGTGGGGTACACGGGGATTGATGCGGCTGGGCGCTACCCGGGCGGGGAAATGGTTTTCCTCGAAGGGCTGCGCGTTATGGGCGACCCGTGGCGTCCCGAGCTCGAGACGTTAGCGCGGGCTATCGCGCGATACATATTCGGAACTGACCGTGCGGAAGTGATCCGATTGGCAAGGCTAGGGTTCGATACGCGTGAGGAATCGGCCCGCATAGGGACCCTCCGTCCTGAGCAAGTTGACGGACCGCTCAACATTGACCGGCGGCTTCTTCGGCAGTTGCTCGAAATATATCTTCCGGCCTACGCGCCTCAGTGGGCCTGACGGCTTCGCAACTGCAGACGTGGGAGTGCTTCCCGACGGCATAGGTCGCCAGCTGACAGAGGGATCTTCCGCAGAGTTATTGATCGGTGGAGATCGGCGTCAGGCCGTCCAAGAGCTCCGCGCGGAGATTTCGCAGGAGCCGCGGACACAGATCTGCTCTGCCGTATTCCTGAGCTGAAAAATTCTTCTTACCGTTACAGCTAGCCCGCGAGAAGCAGACGCTTTCTCAGCAGGTCGATCTTTCCCCTCCCATACATGCTGCGCTTCAAGGTCTTGAGCCGATTGATCTTGCCTTCCACGGCGCCGTTGCTCCATGGAAGTCGGACAGCAGCCGCCACCTCCGGCAGGTCGCGCCTGAGCTGGCGCGCGTAGGCCACAAGCTCTTCGATGCCCGACGCGTCGGCAGCTCGGATCCACCGCAACAGTCCGGCCTCGTCGTGCTCATGGATCACCCGGCGGAATTCCGCGACCAGCGCTCGGAGGCGCTCGCACTCGGGATCGGCCTGGAGCAGCCGGAGTCGGGTCTTCTGGTCCTCAGGGTCCAGCCGCTCGGGCTCTTGGCCGAGCAGGCGGGCCAACCGGCGCGGCGTGAGCGCGACCGGCGACGCGCGTCGAGGGCGGCGCGGTGCGGCGGAAGCCGGTTGGCGCCAGGAGGCCACATACTGTCTCACGGCGGAGGCCGAGCCCCGGAAGCCCATCGCCCGGAGTTCCTCGGTCAGCCTGCGCGCGTTGCGCTCGCCCTCCCTCCACCTCCGCTCCAGATAGGGCCGGTAACGATCCAGCGCATGGGCCCGGGGCCTGTACGCCGGTTCGGGGCAGGAGGCGGCGCGGGCGTAGCGGCGGACGGTCTTCCGATCAAGGACCAGCTCGTTGGCGATGGCCCGGAGCGACAACCCTCGGGCCACGCGCTCCTGGATGGCTTCGTAGCGCGCCTGCCGGCGCTGGCGGGAGGCTTCGCGGAGCCGCTCGCGCCGGGTGGGCCTCCGCAGGGCAGGAGCCGGTGAGGTTTCCTCCACGGCTTCGGCATCATGCTCCACCGCCTTCCGGATGCGGCCCTCGACGCGGGCGAAGTAGCGCTCCAGAGCCTGGGAGAGGTTGACCAGCAGGTGGAAGCGGTCGACCGTCTGAAGGGCGCGGGGTGCCGCCCGCCGGCCGGCCTCGGCGAAGGGCGCGTACCGGTCGCGGCTGAGCACCCGGATCTCGCCGTACCGCTCCAGCCACTTCGCTACCGTTTCCACCTCCCGGTCCGGCAGAAGATCCAGGAGGCGATGACTGCGGAGATCGACGAGGATCGAGCCATAGCGCTGGCCCTTCCGCCAGGCCCAGTCGTCGATCCCGACGGCGTCCGTCTCGGGCGCCGGCGGTTCAGGGGCCTTCCGTACCCGGCGGAGCAGCGTGTCCCCGCTCACGTCGATCCCCAGCGAGCGGAGGAAGCGCGCCCCGGGCTCGCCTCCCGCGCCCACGCCCACAGCCGTCTCGGCCAGAATTCGCCGAAGCGTCGCGTGCGCATAGGGGGGCGCGAGCTCCGGCCGGCGCTCGGTGAAGAAGCGCTGAGGGCAGTCGGGCTCTACGCAGCGGAAGTTGCGCAGGTGCACGTGGAGGACGATGGGCACCGCGGCCCAGGGCAAGTCGCGGAGGGTTCGCCGGGTCCAGTTGTGGCATTCGCCGCGCCAGCCACCGCCCCCGCCGGCCGGCCGGGCCCGCGCCCCTCGGATCAAGACGACGCCTCGCGCGGCCCCCGTCCTCCAGAAGCCGTCCGCGTGGCGCCGGCCTTCCCCCGGCCCCCGGCAGCCACGCGCGCCATGACAGGCCCCTCCCTCCCGGGCCCCGCGCGCCGACCGGCGGCCTCACAGCGCCGGGGGGGCGATCGGCGGCGCGGCGTACACGCGGTGGAAGCCCACCGTGCGCTTGATCGGGCCGTCGACGCGCCTCTGGGCGGCCGCGATCTCCTCGGCGGCCCGGTTGGCCCCTTTGTCCACCTCTGCCGCCAGCCCGCTCGGCGGAAGGGCCGCGGACGCCGCGGCGGCGTCCTGCTTCCCCAGGCATCTGGAGAGGGACGCGTTCGCCGCGTGCTCCATCGCGTTCTTCCGCAGCTCCTCGAGCAGGCCCATCGCTCCCTCGTCGTTGAAGCTGACCTCGGCCAGCACGCGGGCGTAGCGGTTCGTGGCCTCCGCTCAACCGGCGTCGGACTTGCCTGCAGGAGCGTTCACCAACCTCAACTCGGCGGTCCATCGGGTCGTGGATCAGGTTTCTTTTTCACAGTGGTCGAAATAACCATACACGGCCCTGGCAAGCGGATCCTGCTCCCAATCGTGCAATTGCCGGGGATCTCCGGCGGCCCGGAGCGCCTGCTCCCAAAGCCAGAAGCAAAGTCGGTCGACATCTTGGTGACCGGATCCGCCAGGGAGGGAGCCCCACCAGGGCCGGGGATCGTTCGTAAAGACTCGCACTTCACCGGCTGAACTGAGCGGTGCAACCCGCCTGCCCGACACGTTGCGGAGCCAGAGCAGCACTCTGGTGCCAGCCAAAAGCCCCAGCCCTCGAAGCAGCCGCACGTATGGAGCAAGGCTGGCATGAAGCGCGTGGATCAGATATGCAGGGGAAACTTGGTCGCTGGCAACTGACAACAGGCGGTGCCAGACCGCCAACCTGCCGTCGCGGTAGGCCACGGCACGAGACCAGTGCGATTCCGGAAGGTCTGGATTGGGCCCTCCATCGCACATGCCCGCTTCTTCGTGCGCGCGCCAACCCATATAGTCTCCAGGGAAGATTGACGGCAGGTTCTGGAAACTATCCGTGCCCAGACGCCTCAACCGACCGCTCGCGTTCAGCCTCTCCAGGCTCAGAAGGTCCGGACGCCTGACATCAGGGACGACGTACACGAAGGCTAAGGGAGCATCCGCGAAGGCGGCTGGCATGTATCGCGTGCACTCTGCCTCGGCTTCGACCTCCAAGGCCGCCCGAGTCAATGCTCGACCCTCGTAGATCCGGTCTAGCTCCTCCCGAGACGCCCCCACCACCGAGGAGCCCCTCCGGACCGGGACCTCGAAATCGGCTCCGTCCTGCACGGTGTACGGCCTGTCGTCCCCAGGCCACACGAACACCACGACGCCCCGTCCTTCGCCCGCAGGGAACGGCACGAGATCATAGCGGGGTCTCGGCCGGACCAAGTCGTTCAGGATGTTCGTGATCTGCTGGCACGGATCGACGCCTTCGGGCACGGTGAGAGGCATCAGCTCAGCCTCAGGGTCCGGCTCTCCAGTACGGTCCTTCTCCCCCACTCCGAGCAGGAGGACGCCACCATCGGCGTTGGCGAACCCGGCCACGGTCCTAGTCAGATTCCGGCGACCCTTCGGGTCGGTAAGGTCGAGAGTACGCTTGTACTCTAGGACCGTGCTTTCCGGCAGGCGCTGCGCGATGAATTCCAGCAGAGCTTCCCTGGTCCGCCCGGCCGCTTCGGCTTCGCGAAGACGCTCACGAAGGTCGTCCACCAGCGACATGTCGTACCCACCGTCCTCCATCCAGGACTAGCCGCGGCCCACTCCACGCTCCGGCGCGGTTTGATTCGGCAGCGCGTTCCAACGCACTCTTGATGAACGGCCAAGTGGCAGCGTCCGGGTTCAACCGCTCCTCTTCCTCGCGCCTCCTGCACTCCGTAACGCGGCGGCCGCCGCGCGGCGGCCGCGCACGGCGGAACGCTACCGCGACATCGTGGAGCGGCACGTGATCCCCCTGGCCGGGCAGGTCGAGCTTCAGCGGCTGACCGCGCTCGACCTGCAGCGGGCCTGCTCCGCCTGGCTCGGGCGCGGGCTCTCGCCGCGGACGGTGACGCAGCACCACCGCGTGCTGCGCCGGGCGCTGGAGGACGCGGTGGCCTGGGGGCTCCTGCCCGGCAACCCGGCCGCGAAGGCCAAGCCGCCGCGCTGGGAGGCGCCGGAGATGCGGGCGCTCGACAAGGCCGAGGTTGCCGCTCTCTTGGAGGCGGTTCGGGGCACGACCATTGAGCCGCTGGTGGTCCTGGCCCTCGCCACGGGCATGCGGCGGGGCGAGATCCTGGGCCTGCGCTGGCGCGGCGTGGACCTCCAGCGGGGCGCGGTCACGGTCGCCCAGGCGGTCCAGCGCGTCGGCGGCCGGCTCGTGGCCGTCCCGCCGAAGACCCGCGGCTCCGTCCGCAGGGTCCGGATCGGGCCCGAGGCCCTGGCCGCGCTCCGCCGGCAGCGGCTCTGGTGCCAGGAGCGGCGCCTGGCGTGGGGCCCGGCCTGGAGGGCCGAGGCGTGGGACCTGGTGTTCCCCCGCGAGGACGGGCAGCCGCGGAGCCCCAACTGGCTGAGCTCCATGTTCCGCCGGGCCGCGAGGAGGGCGGGGCTGCGTCCCCCGCTCCCCCGCTTCCACGACCTGCGGTACACCTTCACGACGCTCCAGGCGGCGGCAGGCACGCCCATCCACGTGATCTCGCAGATGCTGGGGCACTCGGACGTGACGACGACGCTCCGGATCTACGCCCACGTGCTGCCGGTCCAGCAGGAGAGCGCCGCCGAGGTGGCCGACCGGCTGCTGGCCGGGGCGCGCTCCAACCCTTCGCCGGGCCGCCGCTCGGGGAGGGAGTAGCCGGGAGTTCGGTACCACCGAGGACCTCCCCCGGCGGGACCGACATGCCGGTCGTCCCCAAATCCGTCCCCAAAGCGGCCCCCTCAAAACACGGAAGCCTTGCGGCGCAAGGCTTCCGAAGAACGATGGTACCGGATGCGGGATTCGAACCCGCGTTACCGCCGTGAGAGGGCGGCGTCCTGGGCCTCTAGACGAATCCGGCAGAAACCTTCTGCCGGATTCGGCGAGCGTGGACGGGAGGACCGCGGAGACGGGCGACGTCTACCTGGATAGGCAGGCGGACGTGGCCGTGCTGAAAGTGAAACTCCCGCCGGAGCTGATCTTCGCGGTGCAGCCGCTCGCCCTGGGCGAGCTGCCGGCTGATGTCCACACCGGCGAGTTCGACTGCGCGCGGGGTCCGAGCTTCGACTGGACGGCCTACCCGGTGGTGCTGGACAGTCCCGTGCGGCCCGTGGCGCCGGACCCGAACGAGGTCTACGTTCCGACGGACCAGGTGCCGATGCCGGGCTGCTCGGGGGCGCCGGTGGTCGTCTACTCGCAGGGCAAGCCGGCGGCGGTCGGCGTGCTGAACTACGCCCTGTGGGACCCGGCGGGCTTGGGCTACGTCCGGGCAGGCGAGGTGGAGCGGTTCCTGGACGAGGTGCGGCGGGGCGGCGTCCCGGGTGTGAACGGGCGCTAGGGGCGCGCCGGCCAGGGCGGGCCCGGCGGCCCGCCGCGCCCCCCCGCGGGCCGGGGGGCGCGCCCCCGGGGGGGGTGGGGGCCCCGCGGGGGGGGCCGGCGCGGGGGGGGGGGGGGGTCTTTCCCCCCCGCCGACCCGTGCTGGGCAGGCCATACAGCTTGCAAACGGCTTTGACCGCGCTTTCGCCCAGAAATTCCAGCATAACCTCGGGCGTGGCCCGATGGGAGCGGGACAAAGCTGCGGCCAACTCCGCCGCGCTCCGCCGATCGGCCACCTCGATCTCCAGGGCATCGGCAATCAGCCTGAGCCGGTCGCGATCAAGAACCCGGAGAATCGCCTGCTTGAGCCTCACGGCTTGGCCTCCAACTAAAGGATCATCTCGGCAGGAGCGGACTGCTGGGCGGTGCAGAGCGGCCGCAGGTCGCACTCTTGGCAAATGCCGGGTGCCGGCGGCTTGGTCACGCGGAAGTCGCCGGCCTGGATTCGCCGCACCACGTCGTCAAAGTGCCGGCCAGCCTGCTCGACCATATCCGGGCGGTAGGGAAACTCCATCAGGGCGTCTTGTTTGCGCGGCTCGGAGGTCCAGTACAGCAACAGCCGGTCAACGTGCCGCGCGTGTCGTCTTTCGAGGATATGGGCGTAGGTGCAAAGCTGCCAGTGGTAGGTGTCCAGGAGTTCGGGAGAATCGACGGGCCGGGGCGAGGTCTTGAAATCCAGTAGTTCCAGCCGGCCGTCGCCGCCCAAGAGCAAGTCTACTTTGCCCCTCAGTATGTAGTCGTCCTTTTCGACGGAGACGTCGACCTCCGTTTCTACGATCCGGGACATCTCGGCCTGATTCTGGCGAAAGTAGTTCATTACCTGCTCGAAGGCGGCTTTCCTGGCCGTCGGGCCGATGGGGCGCACTTCGCCCATGGCAAGAAACGAAAAGGTCCGCTCGAACAGCTCCCGGATGCGCTGGGGGGTGAGCGTCGCCAGCTTCCGTCGAGCACCAGGCGGTGGATCTCCTCGATGGTCTGATGGACCAACAGTCCGAAGAA
>JAILZB010000415.1 GCA_023512725.1 Chloroflexota bacterium
TCGTAGTAGAGATTCACACCGTTGACGTCGACGTAGGGCATGGTCGCTCCCTTAGACTGCCGGGATGGCTGGTCCTCCTCAGGCCAGTGTGCGCCTAATGCTTTGCACAGCATTGGCCCGCGCTGATATCTGCGCTCCGCTAGCCACTCGGCCGACCATATTAATAGGCCGCTCCTGGACGATATTGGGTGGGATGATATTATTCGCTATTCGACCATCGCAAAGAACCGCGCGGGCGCGCCCTCCGTCCCGGCAATCTTGTAGAACGGGGCATAGAAGGGCACCCGCCGCCCTAACGGCAGAGCGCCGAGGTTGGTGAGCCCTTCCATAATGACGACGCCAGCGCCGAGGATCACCGGCGCCGCCAGCAGGAAGGAAAAGCGCGCGGCCGTCTCGCGGGACAGCCCGGCGAACATCCCCGCGGCGATGGTGGCGCCGGAGCGCGAGACCCCGGGCAACAGCGCCAGCGCCTGCGCCACGCCGATGAACAGGGCCCGCGCCGGGTCCAGCGCCTCCATCGAGCGGGAATGCGGCGCGCGCCGGTCGGCCAGCAGCATCACTACGCCGACCACCACGAGCAGCAGCCCGGCCAGCCCCACCCAAGGGGTGAAGGCGAACGCCGCGAGCGCGAGCCCGAACAGCACGAGCGCGCCGAGCATCTGCGCCCCGCGCGCGCCGGCGGGCGCCACCGCCACGTAGAGCGCGCCGAGCAGCGCCCCGACGCTGGCGCAGGCCGTCAGCACACCGAGTCCGCTGCCCCCCACCGCGAGCACATCGCGGGCGAAGACCGTGAGCATCGTCATGTAGGGCATGCCGAACACCACCGGCAGGAGCGCCAGCAGCAGCAGCGCCTGGAGCGTGGGCTGGCTGCGCAGGTAGGCGAGCCCGCCCAGCAGATCCTCGAGCACGCCGCGTCGCCTGCCGCCGCCCCGCGGCGGTAGCTGCATCAGCGCCAGGCTCGCCAGCACCGCAGCGATCAGCACGCCCCAGCGCACTACATTGTGGAGCGCAAGCACCAGGTCGAAGACGGTCGTCATGCGGTCGCCCCAGGGCTCGGGAGATGCCTCCCTGCCAGCAGCGTCGGGAAAAGCTACCCGAATCGGCACAGGAGCGTCAAGCGCACGTACAATTCCCCTCAAGCGGAGGGAGGCGTGGCAGCTGAGATCATCGTTCAGAAATACGGGGGGAGTTCGGTTGCCGACGCGGAACGGATCCGGAACGTGGCGCGTCGCGTTGCCCTCACCTACGAGCAGCGTTCGCCCCGGGTGGTGGTGGTCGTCTCGGCGATGGGCAAGACGACCGATAACCTGATCGCGCTCGCCCATCAGATCACTGCCCAGCCGGACCCACGGGAACTGGACCTGTTGCTTTCGACGGGCGAGATCGTCTCGATTGCCTTACTCGCAATGGCGCTGCGCGAGCTGGGACACGAGGCGATCAGTCTGACCGGCTACCAAGCAGGGATCCGCACCGAGGCGCGCTATGGAGCCGCTCGCATCCTGGATGTCGACCCCGAGCGGGTGGTGCGCGAACTCGACCGGGGGCGGATTGTCATCGTGGCGGGCTTCCAGGGCTTCACCGACGAGTTCGACATTACCACCCTCGGTCGCGGCGGCTCGGATACCACCGCCGTGGCGCTCGCAGCCGCGCTAGGGGCGAAGTGCTGTGAGATCTACACCGACGTTGATGGGGTGTTCACGGCAGACCCGCGCCTGGTGCCCACGGCGCGCCAGCTGCGGGATATCTCCTACGAGGAGATGCTCGAATTGGCGAGCCAGGGGGCGAAGGTGATGCATCCCCGCGCGGTCGAGTTGGGAGAGGTGTTCGACCTGCCGATTCTGGTCGCTTCGAGCTTCAACGACCGCCCGGGCACCATTATTCGGCGGAGCGTGGTGATGGAGAAAGGGAACAAAGTCCGGGGCATCGCCCACGATGTCAACATCGGCAAGGTGACGATCATCGGGGTGCCCGACCGGCCGGGGATCGCCGCCCAGGTCTTCGGCCCGCTCGCCGAGGCGGGGATCTCGGTCGATATCATCGTCCAGAACACTGGTCAGCACGGGAAGACCGACCTCTCCTACTCCGTCGCTCGGGCTGACCTCGCCCGGGCGGAGGCGATCACGCGGGAGGTGGCAACCGTGATCGGCGCCGAAGGGGTAACCAGCACTGGTGACCTCGGCAAGGTGAGTATCGTCGGC
>JAILZB010000416.1 GCA_023512725.1 Chloroflexota bacterium
TCCTGGGTCGGCGCGGGTTCGATGTAGGTGTGCCAGAGGGCGCGGTATAGCTTCTCGTCGCGCGGGTGTCCCCGCAAGGACTCCGCTGCCTCACGGAGGAGCGCCTGGAGGGCGGCGCCCGCATCCCTGGGCGAACTCCCCTCCAGAACCAATCGCGAGCGGGCCAGCGGGTTTGCCGCCACGGCATCCCGTCGTGCGTAGTCACGGTAGGCCTGACGGACGGCATCGCCGAACTCGGACTGAGAAAGCACGACCACCGGCTCGATCGGGCGATCCAGGATCGCCGGTTCGTAGCCTGGCTCGTCGTACCGACGTCCCGTGGCCTCCCACCAGACGCGTGGCGGCTCAGCGCGCCAGTCATGGGCGGCCATGCCGTACTGATACCCTCCGAGCGAGAAGTCAGCCCCCTCCGCTCGACAAAAGCCGATGAAGGCGAAGTTCGGCAACCAGAAGTCGACATCCCGCAGCACGACAAACGACCAGGCGAGGCCACTCGCCGCCATCCACTGGGTCACGGCGGTAGGCGCCGTCGTATTGTGGACGGCAGCGCTTTGGTAGTTGTCGCGCCCCATCCAGTAGCGGTGCACGCTCACCCGTTCGCCCCGGCGCAAAGGGCCGTGGCGTCGGACGTACTCATTGATCGCCGCCAGCGCCGGATCAAACACGTACCCTTCATCCCCAGCGTCCACGAGCAGGTGGCATGCGAACCCAGCCAGCTCGTCTCCCAACGAGCGAAATACCTGAAATGCTTGCGGTTGTTGTTGGAACCAGCGTTCTGCGACAACGGCTGACTCCCTGCCTTCGTGTCGTTCCACCATCGTCAGGATCTGCTCGCGATCCTCCGGTCTGGCTGGCTGCGCGAAGGCCCGGCCCATCGTGGTCCAATCGTAAAAGGGGCCGACGGAGGGAAGATGACGACGCACATACAGCATCCCCCAGAAGGCCGCGTGCTGCTCTGGCCCCTGACTTCTGAGGAACCGGTTCGATTCAACGCTCGCGATCCTGCGGCTGAGCCTGCGGAGCTGGTCAGGGTGGCGGCGCCGAAGGTCCTGGAAGGTCGCGTCTCGCACGATGTCGTGCGGGAACAGTCCGTGCTGGCCCTGCTCCATCATAGAGAGCCCGCGTAACCACTCGAAGAGCTCACGGGCCGTCTCGTCTCGTCCTTGGAGCTGGAGTGCTGCCGTGAGCGTGGCCTGTGTTGTCCGATAGGCGACGCTACATGCTTCCAAGGCCTGCCGGCGGAGCGGCGTTGTCGCGCTGGACACAAACCGGTGCAAGAGGGCGCTCACCACCTCCGGCCCAGCAGCGCCCAGATCTTCGACGATACGGTCCGCGCATGCCACTTCCGCCGCCAGGGAGAGCGCCAGCGGGTGGCCATACGTAAACCGCAGGATGTCCTCCTGCTGGTCTGCCGGCACCCCCCGCGCGGCCAGGAGCGCCCGGCTCTCTTCAGGTCGTAGGTTGCGCAGGGAGATAACCCGGCTCAGCTCCGCCCAGCCCGGATCGCTGCGCCACTGTTCGGCCGGGGCGTTCCGTCCCGCGACGACAGTAATAGTATTCGCCGGCAGGAGCGGCAGAAAGTGGGTGCGCAGCCAGTCCTGGAGTGGCTCGAGGGTCTCCCACGTGTCGAGCAAGAGGACGAGCCTTTCCAGCACGCCGAGGCGATTGAGCGGATCGAGGTCCTCAGGTAGGCCGAGGGCCTGAGCGAGCGCGATGGTGAACCCGTGCGGGCTCGGCTGCACATCGTGGCCGTCCAGATACACGGTCGGTCGGCCGGCCTCGCTTGCCAGGTGCTGAAACGCTTGGAGAAGCGCGGTCTTGCCGATGCCCCCTGGGCCGTAGACAAAGAGGAGGTTAAAGGGCGGTTCCTCCTCCCGCAATGCCGCGCGGAACAGCTCCAGCTCCCCGCGTCGCCCGACGAAGCGCCTTTGACGGGCCTGCTCCAGCCGTTGGGCTACGCGGGGCTCCGCTGCAGAGTTGGCTGGTGACTCAAGCATGGCATCATACGTAGATCGCTGCGTCGATCCGCGAACGCGCCCGGCCTGGGAGCGCGGGTCTCCTACCAGCCTGGTCCACGGTACCGCTGTGGACACGATGCCTGCGCTTCCAGCGCTCGCGACATCGCCCCCGGACCTTTCAGGAATCAGCGCAACGGTTAGTATAGTATGGCGGGATCGCATCGGCGAGTATCTGGGC
>JAILZB010000417.1 GCA_023512725.1 Chloroflexota bacterium
TCCCAGGACTCCCAGGGTGGAAGCGACCGCGTTACACCCCCCTTCGATCGCCAGCTTGACGATGTTCTCGGGGTCGAAATAGATGGGGTTCGGGGCGAAGCTTGCGCCGCCACTATGCTCCACCCCCTGGTCGACCGGCAGGATGCTCAGGTACCCCGTGCCTGCCAGGCGCCCGGTGGTGAACAACCAGTGGAGATTGCGCAGGGTCGCACTATTACGGTCCGAGGGAACGAAGACCTCGTCGAGGAAGTGTGGGCCAGGCAGGTGCAACAGCGACCGGTCGATCGTCTGGCAGCGGTGGTTTAGCAGCGAGTCGGCTTCCTCCCCCAGGAGGCTGACGATGCGGTCAATGGCTCGTTCGCTTGCGACAACCATGTTTGGCACTCCTTGGTGTCTTCCCGGCGACGCCCGCGCGACCGGCCGGGCCGCGCTTCTCCATTATGCACCATCCGCTGCGCAGTCGCTCGCTTGAACCACCGCGCTCCCCTCGCCATACTTGCCCCCGTGGGCAAGGGGAGCGGCTGGCTGGTCTACGGCTGCCTTGTCGCTGGCGGGATGTTCACGGCGATGGTGCTGAGCAGCGCCGGCTACCTGGCTGTCCACGAAGGCGAGCGCCTGAGCGCGGTACTCTTTGCCACTGCCACCCCAACCCTTCCACCCACAACCGCCACGGCCACCCCCTCCCCGACACCGACGTCGCCCGTTGGAGTGCGGCCAGCGGAGCTCCCGCCGCTCCGTCTGAGCGACGTGCTGACCACCACGCGCCTGCCCCTCCCGCCTGGGGTCGACCCGGCGCGTGTGCGGACGCTGATCGTGACGGGCGATGTCATCCCCGCGCGCTACGTCAATTACAAGCTGACTGCTCGTGGTGACTTTCTTTACCCCTTCCGCGCCACGATCGACTTCCTGCGGGATGGTGACCTCCGTTTCATCAACCTGGAGACACCCCTGCTGACGCGCTGCCCGCTTGCCACGAGCGGCTATCAGTTCTGTGGCGATGCTCGCTTCGTCGAGGCACTCCGCTGGGCCGGGATCGAGATGGTGAACCTGGCGAATAACCACGCGGGCAACTACGGCTACGAGGGGGTGGAGGAGACGATTACCCACCTCAAGGCAGCGAATATCGGCTATACCGGCTGGGGCGAGGTTGCCTACCGCGATGTGCGGGGGGTGCGCTTCGCCTTTCTCGGCTATAACGGAGTCGGCCAGCGGATCGACCGTGACAAGCTGAAACGGCAGCTGGCCGAAGCGCGGGCGAACGCCCAGGTGGTTATCGTCCAGTTCCACTGGGGGAAGGAGTATGTGCCCGTCCCGGCCATTGAACCGGGAGTGGCCGAGGATGACCCGCGCGAGATCGGTCGCCTTGCGATCGACGGAGGGGCTGATCTGGTGGTGGGCAATCATCCCCACGTCGTCCAGGGGGTCGAACTGTACCGGGGCAAGCTGATCACCTACGCCCACGGCAACTTCCTTTTCGACCAAATGTTCCAGCGCGAGGTGCGCGAAGGGGTGATCGGGCGCTATGTCTTCGTCGACCGTTGGCTGGTGAGCGTCCAGTACCTGCCGACCCTGATCGACGACTACACCCAGCCCCGTCCCCTACCGGGGGCCGAGGCCCTGGTCGTGCTCCAGCGGATGAGCGCGGCAAGTCAGGAGATGCTGGCGAAGCCGTTTGTGCCCCGCTCCCCCTAAAGGGACGAGCGAGCGTTATCATGCGCAGTGCCCGCAGTGGAGCGGAGCCCGATCTCAGGAGAGGGAAGATGTGCGTCCCGGCTGACGCTGAACCCCCCGTCCGATCGAACGGGGTCAAGACGACCAGCGAACTCATTACCCTGACGGCCAGCGATGGCAATCACTTCGCGGCCTTTGTCGCCCGGCCGATCGCCCCAAGCCCGATCGGCGTGGTCATCCTGCCGGACGTGCGGGGGCTCTTCCGCTTCTATGAGGAGCTCGCAGTCCGCTTTGCCGAGCAGGGGATGACGGCCATCGCGATCGATTACTTCGGCCGTACGGCCGGTGTTGGCGAGCGGGACGCGGACTTTCCCTACCTGGAACACGTGGCCAAGACCACAGCCGCTGGCGTAGCCGCCGATACCCGCGCTGCTGTTGAGTACCTCCGGTCGCCCGCGGGTGGCAACTGCACCAGGATCTTCACGGTCGGATTCTGCTTTGGTGGTGCCCAGTCCTGGCT
>JAILZB010000418.1 GCA_023512725.1 Chloroflexota bacterium
GGTCAGCAGCGTGTCCACGGCCAGCGGCTCGACGAAGCGGTCCAGCAACATGCGCACGGCGCCGCGGACGACGACGGTCGGGGTCGTCTCCTCGATCAGCGCCATCTCGGCCACCGTCGGCGGCGCGGGCGGCATGGCGCTCACCTTGGCGTCGATCCGCCACGCCACCGGCAGGATCTGCTCGACCGAGACGGTACCCGGCGGGCCGGCAATCGAGACGGTCAGCGCCAGCCGACCCCGCTGGAAGCTCAGCGCGTAGATCTCCCGCCGATCGCGATCCGCTCCGAACAGGAAGTGGTAGAGGACGCTCCGTTCACCGGGCTCGATATCAGTCGGCAGGATCTGCGCTTCGACGTCGGGCGGGAACGTCGAGGTGTCCAGCATGTGGCCCCAGGCGCCGAACGCGTCCTCGAACAGGATGATGCCGATGCCGACGCTGCCAGCCGGGTCGGCGCGGCTCGCCGTCTGGCTGAGCTGGGTGATCCGCCGGTAGCGGCGCACCAGCGCCGCGTAGTCGGGGTCGGCGGCCGCGGCCTCCTCGTTCGTGACCTCGGCAGGCGGACCGGTGAGGCGCATGCCCGCCGGCAACTCCGCCTCTGTGACCGCGTATTTGACGAGCGCCTGCGCGGCAACGCTGAGGCGCAGCGATGCCGGCTGGGCCGCGGCCGGACCTGCCTGCCGCAGCCCCGCCACCACGACGACCAGCACACCGATCGGAACAAGGCAGCGAGTCATGGGCGGGGTCCTCTCGATCCGTTGGGGGACGAGACGTGCCTGCGGTGTCAGCGAAATCTCGCCCCGGCCGTCGCGGTCACACACCGGACGCCGAGCGGAGCGCGAGAGCGGGCTCTGCTCGGCGGAACCGGCGCGGCTGTGGTGCGCCCGTCGATCAGAAAGCAACGACCAAGCCGGCGCGCATTGATGGCAGCGGCGCCGGGATGTTCATCACCGGATCGAGCGTAAGCTGGCGGATCACATCCAGCGCTGCGTCCAGTTGTGGGTCGATCCCCAGTTCTTCCTCGACCTCTGTGGGCGGCTCGACTGGAATGTTGGGCGTCACCCCGATGCGGTGGAGGCGCAGGTCGTCCGGCCCGAGTACGTACTCGAACAGCGTCACGTAGAGCGCTGAGCCGTCGAGCAGCCCGCCAGGGATCGTCGAGCCGATGCAGCCGGCCGTCTTCTCGCCGACGACCACCGCCCGCCCCCGCGCCACCCGCTCCACGAGGACCGGCTCAAGGGGGATGCCCGGCGTCTTGGGTCTGGCGCTTCCCTTCAGGGTAATCGTAATCCGTCGGGCGAGGAGGGCCCGGGGCACCGCCGCATGCAGCACCGGGGTCCGGCGCTCGGTGCCTTCCGAGGTGTGGGAGTCTGCTCCCGCTTTCAGGCGACCGTTTCTCCCGCCGCCCTCTAAAGCCCTGTCGCCGGCGTCCGCTGCCGGCCTTTCCTCGGGCAGGGGTAACGTTTCCAGGCGCCATTCCATCACGACGCGTGGGGCGGGGTCGCCGTCGGGATAGACGGCCTCAGGAGCGCGGAAGACGAGGGCGGCACGGCGGCCCTCCACGACCTGCCGGACCTGCACTTCATAGGTAATCGGCTCGTCGGCCGGGCCTTTCGCGTCCACGCGAATGCTGGCGGTCCTGCCGGCGGTCAGAGCCGCGCGCGCCTCCTCCGGCAGACTTCGGTAGACATTCAGAAAGACCCGGACTGCCGGTTCGGTCAGGTCTCCCGCCACGCGCCGCAGGACACGCAACTGATGCCGGCGCGCCGGGTCCGTCTCGCGCCCCAGGTCGTGACGCGCTTGCTCGCGGATTCGCTCCAGCGTTTCTGGGTCCTTCTCCAGGTGCGCCTCATAGAGGCGTGTCATCTCCGCCAGTTGGCGCCGGGCGGTTTCCTGGGCGCGCGCTTCCTCCGCAGCGGCGGCCTGCCACCAGGCCAGGTTCTGCTGCAACTGATAGCCGCCCGCACGCGCGACCCAGTGATAGCCAAGCTTCTCGGCCAGCAGGGCGAGCATCTCTCCCGCAGGCTGCTCTCGAAAGAAAAGCGAAACCTTATCGTCAGCCACGTCCCGGTCCGCTTCCAGGGGAAGCGCCAGCTCCCGCGTCAGCTCTGCGAGCAGTTCTCCCAGCGGCCGTGCCTGTGCCTCAAGCGAGAGCGAGCGCTTCAGGCG
>JAILZB010000419.1 GCA_023512725.1 Chloroflexota bacterium
AAGCACCAGGGCGCCGGCCGAGACGGTCGTCGTCCCGCTGTACGTCGCCGCGGCGGACAGGACCAGCGTCCCCACGCCAGCCTTGGTCAACGCCGTGCTGCCAAAGCTTTCCCCCAGTCCGCCGGCAAACTCGACTGTCACCGCCGTCGGCACGTTGATCGTCATCGTGCCTCCCGTGCCGTTGACCGGCCCGGAGAACGTCAGGTCGTTCCAGACGGCGAAGGTGATCGTTCCGTTGGGGAGATAGACCTCGTACGCGGCGCGACTGAGCGCTTCCAGGCTCTCGACGATGTCGGGTCCGTAGTCGCCGAACGGAATGCCGCCGCCGGTTCGAAAGCTTTCGAGCAGCCGGTCGACCTGGCGCGACTCGACTGCAAGGCTGAGGGGAATGCCCGCCAGATAGTACGGGTCGCTCTCGTTGAGGAGCAGGTCCGCCATGTGAGGCGCGAGGCGGAAGCGCTCGGTGGCGGGATCGTACGACAGGAGTTCGCAGGCGTACGCGGCCTTCGCCCAGGCGGCGACGTAGCGGGGGTCGAGACCGAGGGCCGAGGCGAGCTCCGGGGCGGTGAGCCCCGCGGGCGCGGAGCGTAACGCCTCGAGCAGCCCGAGGCGCAGACCGAAGTACGCCATCCTGAGCGCGGCGTAGCCCCGGGCCCACTCGAAGAACTGCCGGGCGCGGTCCTGTTTTGTCAGTGTGGTCGCTTCGTTCATAGAACCTCCGGCGCGGCATTCTAGCACGGCGTGCCGGTAGCGGCCGGGCGCTTGTCAGGCGCGGCCGACGGCACCACAATAGGTCCGCCCGGCGGCGTTCCGGCGAAAGGAGGTGCGTGGTGGCGCTCGTTGACCCCGAGACGCTGCAGCGCGAGCTGCGCAAGCTCCAGGGATGGGAACGGGGCGAGCGGGAGATCGCCAAGGCCTACCGGTTCAAGGATTTCAAAGAAGCCATCGCGTTCGTCAACGAGGTGGCGCACCTCGCGGAAGCCCGCAATCACCATCCCGACATCCTCATCCAGTACAACCGTGTCACACTGAAACTCTCGACGCACGACGAGGGAGGGGTGACCGAGAAGGATCTCGCGATGGCGAGCGCGTGCGACGCGCTCCTGTGACATCGCGAGAGCGTATGCGTCCTCGGGAATCCCGGGGCGTAAGATACGGCAGCGGGAAGGCGCCGCTGTTTCGAGCGGCGTTCAGCGAAGGAGGAGACACGTGCTCGTAACGACCAGAAGGTTGGCGGCGCTCGCCTTCGCGGCGATGGCGCCGTTCCAGATCTACTATGCGCAAGAGGCGCGGATGTACATGCTGATGGCGCTGCTGGCGGCACTGTCGGTCTGGCTGCTCGATACCTACTTGCGCCAGCCGGTCGGGAGCCGCGCGGCATGGCGAACGGCAGGGGCTTGGGTGCCCATCACCGCAGCGTTGCTCTACACGCAGTATTTCGCGTTCAGCGTGGTGCTCTTCGAGGCGCTCGTATTTGTCGCTACGCTGCCCCGCTGCTGGCGCGCCTGGCGTTTCTGGGCGATCTGGGGCGGCGCGAATCTTCTGGTTGCGGCGCTATACCTGCCCTGGCTCAGCCAGACGTTTCAGCAGATCAGCGGTTGGCCCTCGATCTCCGAGGCCTTCACGCTACCGGAGCTTCTGCGCCGCGTGTTCCTGGTCTTTAGCTTTGGTCTATCCTGGGATAATACCGCCACGACGCGGATGGTGGCGGCATTTGTCGGGCTGGCGCTGGCCGGGCTGGCGACTGGGCTCTGGCAGACGGCGCGGGGGCGCGGGCGAGGTTTCTGGCTGCTAGCGGGCTACCTACTAATGCCCGTGCTGGTGATGTACCTGCTTTCCCTGCGCAAGCCGCTCTACAACCCGAAGTTCCTCTTGCTGGCGGCGCCCGCCTACGCGCTCTGGCTGGGGCTGGGCGTGGCCGGACTCGCGCAGGTGGTCGCGGCCCTGGTGGCCCGGCTGCGCGCGGGGGCCCTGGCGCCCCGGCTAGCCGGCGGAACGGTTGCGCTGGCCTTGCTAGCCGTTGCCGGCTATGGCGTCAGTCGCTCGGCTGCGGCCTATTACTTCGACCCGAAATACCAGCGGGATGACTACCGTGGGCTGGCGCGCCTGATCATGGCTAGTGAGGCGGCCGGCGATGCCATTATTCTCAACGCGCCGGGCC
>JAILZB010000420.1 GCA_023512725.1 Chloroflexota bacterium
CCCGCCAGCCGATCAGCTTCAATGCCCCGACCAACGGCGAGGTGGCCAACGCCGCCGAGATCCTCTTCCCGCCGGCCACCGCCAACTGGCTGGTGGTAACCCACTTCTCGCTCTGGGACGCCGCCAGCGGCGGTAACTGCCTCTACCAGGCCCCGCTCTCGGCGCCCGTACAGGTCGAGGCCGGCGACAACGCCAAGATCCCCGCCGGCGCCCTCGTGGTGGCCGAAAAATAAGGAGAACTTTCGATGCGAACCGTACGTACGATCCTTCTCGTGTTTGTCGCCGCCGCGGCGCTCCGGGCGCAGCCGGCGGCCAAATTTCCCAGCGCCGTAGCTAGCTGGCAGGACTTACTCCGCGCCAAAAACAGCGCCGTCAGCACCCTCACGGAGGCGATCGACTCGACGCAGCTTACCATCCCGGTCACCAACGGCAGCGTCTTTGCCGCCCCCGGCGCCATCACCATCGACGCCGAGCATATCCTGATCTGCTCGATCACGGCCAATACGCTCAACGTCTGCTCCGGCGGCCGCGGCTTTGACTCAAGCTCCGCCACCAGCCATGCCTCTGGCGCTACCGTCGAGGGCCGCATCCTCGCCCGTCACCACGAGCAGCTCGCCGCCGAGGTCCTCGCCCTCGAGACCAACCTCGGCGCCAACCTCACCGGCGTCGTCAAAAACGGCGGCCTCACCACGGCAAGTAGCGTTCCCTATGTCACCGCGAGCGGCACGCTGGGCCAGGATACGAATCTGCGGTGGAGTTCGGGGCATTTTCTCATCGGCACCAGCATCGACGACGGCTTCAGCCGGCTGCGCGTTGCCGGCGGGCCGATCACGATCGATAACAATCAGCCCTACCGCGCCCAGGATAGCGCCGGGGCCGCCGTCGGCATTCTGCGCCTCTGGAACACCAACATGGTCATGGTCGGCGCCATGAGCGCCTTGCCCACCAACGGCCACCTGCTCTTTGCCGCCAACGGGGTGGAGAAGATGCGCCTGGGGCCCGACGGCAAGCTGGGCCTCGGCACCACCAGCCCGACCGTCTCCGGCACCGGACTCCTGCATGTGGCCAGCAACACCGCCCGGCCGTTCGACGCCACGCGCACGCCGGCTAGCTCGAGCGAGGCCTGCAATGCGGGCGAGATCGCCTTCGACGCCGGCTACCTTTACCTCTGCGTGGCCTCGAACACCTGGAAGCGCGTCGCGCTGAGCGCCTTCTGATGGCCCAGTTCGGCCAAGGCCAATTTGGCCAGGAGCGCTTTGGCCGAGTCAATGTTCTCGGCGGCCGCGCCGACGCGCCGGCCCTCGCCGCACTCGATCTGGCCCGCCGCGCCGCTCTCGGCGCCACGCTCAGTGCCGGGGCCGCCGCCGGCATCGCCTTCACCATCACCACCCCGCTCGCGCCCGCCCCACCCCGCGCCCTGCGCGTCCTCCGAGGCGCCACCCTCTCCTGACCAAACTCGGCGCCGCGCGCCCCTCGCTCGGCGATCGTCCCCGCTCGCCACCTTCAGCTTCCCGGCGAACCGGCCCGCTCGCCTCCCCAAGACTCCCGCCGCCAGACCGCTCCACCCCCGCGCGCCGCCGCAGGCCTTCGGCTTCCTGCTCCCTCCCTGTTACCCCGGCCAGAGTCGCCGTCACTGTCGACCCTACCCAGGCCCCGAAACGCGTCCGCTACCTACTCCGCCACATATTAGCCGTCGTTGTCGTCTCAGGGTCCGCCTACTGCCAATAGGTGCACGGTCCTCCAAACGGAATTGGGGGATTCGTAAGTGATTACGCTCCGGGAAGTTAACTGCGTTAGAGCGCGGCGCCGATGAATTCAAGCGTAGAAGTTATACCCTCAATCGTCTCGATCGTCGGCTCGCTCGTCGTCGCGAGCGAAATGGTCGCCGCCGATCTCGGAGCGGAGACGCCGGAAGGCTTTCGCAGCGTCGCTGCGTCTGGCTGAGGCCTGAGACATCTGGGAGTTTGCTCGGGTCGCTTCGCTGGTGCGGCACGGGCTGGACGGTGGCGACGAGGGGCGCTCCCTCGGCGGCGGCCAAGTACTGCCGTGGCGTGGGGTCGCCGACCACCCGTGGTGGTGACGGCACCTCGCCAGCGCCGGGGCAACCGTCACCTGCCGTCCAGAACCCGGGCCACCCGCGGAGCGGTGAGCAGCGCTTCGG
>JAILZB010000421.1 GCA_023512725.1 Chloroflexota bacterium
TCCTGGTAGCGCCGTACCAGCACTGCGAAGGCCTCGCGCTGTCCGGCGAGAACCCGCGCGATTATTTCTTGGTCTGCCTCCGCGTGATCCGTCTGTACTACGCGCGCCGTCGATTTCACGGAGCTAGCATAACGCGTTTGCTTCCGCCTCGACAGCCCCACTCGGGTCGGCATTGCCAGAACGAGCTCGGTCACACCCACGGGACGATCGGTGGTCGGCGGACGTAACGCAGGTCACCAACTCACCCCCTGCCATCCCCGCGGAGCGGGGCCAGATGCTCGAAGGCGGCCCAGCCAAACTTACGGACGAGGTCACCGTGTTCGTTCAATTTGGGGGGCGGATATCTGACGCCGGTGCCCCACGGCGGCGCAACACCAAGAAGGTGCGACGATGGCACCCGCTGTAGGGCAGCGCTCACGCTGCGTACCACACCAGCTGGCACTGCCGCGGCGTGGAGCTTCGTCATCCAGTGCTCCGCACCGTGGTGGCGCAGCCTTTCGGCGATGGCCGCTACTACCCGTTCGCGTTGGGCCACGCGTCCAGCGTTGGTGGCCAGGTCGGGATCGGATCCCAGCTCTTCCAGTGCTAGGGCTCGACAGAGACCGCGCCACTGGACGTCGCTACCGACCGCTATCACCATCGCTTCGTCAGCCGTTTCGAACAACTGGTAGGGGACGAGCGAAGGGTGAGCGTTCCCCCACCGCCCCGCATCCGTTCCCGTGACAAGCACGTTCTGCGCCACATTCACGAGTGCCGCAACCGCCGAGTGGAATAGCGAGACGTTTATGCGCCGACGCTCCGCGGGCAGCGGCCCGTGTTCTCGCTCCAGAAGGGTCGCTAACACTCCTATAGCAGCGTCCTTACCTGCAAGGATGTCGGTGATCGCCACGCCGCTTTTGATCGGAGGGCCCTCGGGTTCGCCGGTAATCGACATCCAGCCGCTCTCTGCCTGAACGACGAGATCGTAGCCCGACCTCTCTACGTCGGGGCCGAAGCCACTGATCGTGCACCACACAAGGGTGGGGTAACGCGTCAGTAGCTCCTGTACATCGAGGCCCAATCGATCCAGAGCACCAGGCCTGAAGTTCTCGATGAGCGCGTCCGCGGTTGCCAGCAGCTCTAGCAGAGTGGCACGGTCTTCAGGATCGCCCAGGTCGAGGGTAAGCGAGAGCTTGTTGCGGTTGACGCTCAGAAAGTAGGCGCTGAGCCCGCCTTCGTGGAACGGCGGTCCCCACCCGCGCGTGTCGTCGCCACGGCCTGGCCGCTCGACTTTGATCACGTTCGCTCCGAGGTCAGCTAACGTCATTGCGGCCAGCGGCCCAGCAAGGGCGCGAGACAGGTCTAGAACGCGTATATTGAGCATTAATAGTGCGTTAGTGGCTTGATAATGTCTCTTATATGTCGCGTAAAAATGCTGGTCTCTCCGGATGGTAGCGCCCGAGGCAGCTGCTCAAGGCGGCCTTGCGTAGCCCTAAATGTCACATATACTTAGCGCCGCGGCACTGACCATTAAGCCCCTCCTCGTTGCCACAACCATAATTGCAGGGGAGCTTGACCGGGGCCACTGCTCGAACGCCGACGGTAATCAATGGCACAGACTCACGATCAGCCGGAACTAGATTCGCAGAACGCGGGCGACACCCCACCGACTCCGGCAACTCCGGCCGTCAAGCGGAGTCCGGGACATAGGGGCCAGGACATTCGCGACACCATGGCCGAGCTCGCGGCCAAGGACGAGCCGGTGGTGCGGCGCGTGCTGCCGCGCGACGAGGCGGTGGCCTACTTCAAGGGCCTGGGCGAGCACTACAAGGCGGAAATCATCGGCAGCATCCCCGAAGGTGAGGAGGTCAGCCTGTACCGCGAGGGGCGCTTCGAGGACCTCTGCCGTGGGCCGCACGTGCCCTCGACGGGCAAGCTCAAGCACTTCAAGCTCATGAAGGTGGCGGGCGCCTACTGGCGCGGTGACCACCGCAACGAACAGTTGCAGCGCATCTACGGCACGGCCTGGGCGACCAAGGAAGAGCTGCAGCAATACCTGCACATGCTGGAGGAGGCCGAACGGCGCGACCACCGCAAGCTCGGCCGCGAGCTCGACCTGTTCCACCTCGACGAGCACGCCCCGGGCCTGGTGTTGGGGTGCCAAAACACCAGGCCCGGGG
>JAILZB010000422.1 GCA_023512725.1 Chloroflexota bacterium
CCCGTCACGGGCCAGTGCGACTTCACCTTCCAGCTGTTCGATGCCGCCAGTGGTGGCAGCCAGGTGGGCAACACCCGGAGTGTCAGCAGTGTGACGGTGAGTCGTGGGCTGTTCACGGTGGAGCTGGACTTTGGGGTGGGAGCGTTCGATGGCACGGAGCGCTGGCTGGAGGTGGGGGTGCGCTGCCCGAGCGGGAGTGGGAGCATCACCACGCTCAGTCCACGCCAGCGGCTGACGGCGGTGCCGTATGCGCTCTATGCCCGCAGCGGGCCGTACAGTGCCGGTGCGGGGCTGAGCCTGGCGGGCACCCAGTTCAGTCTGCTGCCGAGCTACCAGCTGCCGCAGAGTGGCTGTGGTGCGGGGCAGGTGGTGCAGTGGAATGGCAGCAGCTGGGGGTGTGCGACGGTGAGTGGTGGAGGAGGGACGGTGACCGGGGTGACGGCGGGTAGCGGGCTGAGTGGTGGAGGGACGAGTGGCGTGGTGGCGCTGGCGCTGGCAGGAAGCTACCAGCTGCCGCAGGGCTGCAGCGCGACCCAGGTGCCGAAGTGGAACGGGGGGAGCTGGCAGTGTGGTGCTGACAACGACACGACGTACAGTGCCGGTGCGGGGCTGAGTCTGACGGGCACCCAGTTCAGTCTGCTGGCGGGCTACCAGCTGCCGCAGAGCTGCAGCGCGACCCAGGTGCCGCGCTGGACGGGCAGCGCCTGGGGGTGTGAGAACGTGTGGTTCTGGGGTGGCAATGCGGGCACGAGTGCGGGGACGAACTTTCTGGGCACGACGGATGCCCAGGCGCTCGAGCTGAAGGTGAACAGCCAGCGCGCGCTGCGGCTGGAGCCGAGTAGCGGGAGTCCGAATGTGGTTGGTGGCTCGGTGAGCAACACGGTGACGAGCGGGGTGATGGGAGCGACGATTGGGGGCGGGGGTGCTGCCGGGTCGCCCAATCGGGTGACGGACGACTATGGTGTGGTGGGAGGTGGTTCGGGTAACCTAGCGGGGAATGATTCTGGCCTGCCGAGCGATGCTGCCTATGCCACCGTGGGCGGGGGCCAGCAGAACACCGCGAGTGGCTCTGCTGCCACCGTGGGCGGGGGCTATCAGAACACCGCGAGCGGCTCTGCTGCCACCGTGGGTGGGGGCTATCAGAACACCGCGAGCGGCTTTGCTGCCACCGTGGGCGGGGGCTATGGGAACGGCGCGAGCGGCTTTGCTGCCACCGTGGGCGGGGGCTATGGGAACACCGCGAGCGGTCAGTATGCCACCGTGGGCGGGGGCGCGCAGAACACCGCGAGCGTTGGGTATGCCACCGTGGGCGGGGGCTATCTGAACGGCGCGAGCGGTGGGTATGCCACCGTGGGCGGGGGCTATCTGAACGGCGCGAGCGGCTTTGCTGCCACCGTGGGTGGGGGCCAGCAGAACACTGCTGCTGGAGATTACAGCTTTGTCGTTGGGCGCCAGGCTAAGAACTCGAACTCCGCCCACCCTGGTGTCTTCCTCTTCGCCGACTCCACCAATGTGGACTTCCCCTCAACTGCGGCTAACCAGTTCCGGGTGCGCGCTACCGGTGGTGTCCAGTTTGTCCTGGGCGTGGATGGCAGTGGCAACCCCACCTGGACCTGCTCGGTGAGTAGCGGCAATTCGTGGAGCTGCAGTAGCGACCGTGCCCTCAAGGAGAACCTGGTGCTAGCTGATGGCCGTGCGGTGCTGGCGCAGCTGGCGGGGATGCCGCTCTACTACTGGAATGCCAAGGGGGCTGACCCGGCGAGCCGGCACCTGGGCCCGATGGCGCAGGACTTCTTTGCGGCCTTTGGCGTGGGGACAGACGACACCAGCATTGCGACGATCGACCTGGATGGGGTGGCGCTGGCAGCCATCCAGGGGCTCTTCCAGCAGCAGGAGGAGCAGGCTCAGCGCCTTGCCGCTCTGGAGCAGCAGAATACCGTGCTGGCGGCTGAGGGAGCCAGCGGACGTGCCAGTGCCGCACCGGCGGGAGCCCCGCTTCTCACCGAGCGGCTCACGGCCCTGGAGCAGCAGAATGCGGCGCTCCAGCAGGAGTTGGCAGCAGTGCAGCAGCAGAATGCGGCGCTCGAAGCCCGGCTCGCGGCGTTGGAGCAGCGCAGCAGCCCGTTCAGCCTGCCGTTTGGGCTGGGGCTGCC
>JAILZB010000423.1 GCA_023512725.1 Chloroflexota bacterium
GTGCAAAGCCAATTGCGCCCGAACCCGATCGCGCCGTAGCCGCCATCGCCTGCGAGGTCCCGAATGACGAAGATCGAACGACCGATTCCGCACGCGGCGCGGCGGCTGCTGTGGTACGGTCCGACCGACGCCCTGCCCAGTCTGCCGGAGTTGTTTCGGGCCAAGGCAGCGCGCGAGGCAGTGGACGCGGCCCGTCGCGGCCAGCACGTGCCCGATCGCGAGGTGGACCTCGACGGTCTGATCGTGAGCCTGAACGCACGGCCGCTGCCGGGGGGGGGTGTGCTGGTGGTGCTGCACGACCTGACCGAGCTCAAGCGGCTGGAAGCGGCGCGCCGTGATTTCCTCGTCAATGTCTCCCACGAGCTGAAGACGCCGCTCACCTCCGTCTCCGGCTACGCCGAGACCCTGCTCGCCGAGGAGACCGACGCGGAGACCCGCCGCCGCTTCCTCCAGATCATCCTCGACAATGCGCGTCGGATGCAGCAGTTGGTGGAGGACCAGCTCAACCTGGCGCGCATCGAATCGGGCCGTTGGCAGCCTCGTCCGGCGCTGGTGGACGTGGCGGCGGCGGCTCGCGAGGCGTGGGCGGCGCGTGCTGAACGGGGCGACGCCGCGAGCGTCGCGTTCACGGTGACGGCGGACCCGGGGGCCGAGCGGATCTGGGCCGATCCCGAAGCGGTGCGCCAGATCCTCGACAATCTGCTTGACAACGCCGTTCGCTACACGCCCGCGGGCGGGCGCATCACCTGCACGAGCACCGTCGAGGATGGCGTGATTGCCTTCACGGTGAGCGACACGGGGTCCGGGATCGGGGGGGAGCACCTGCCGCGGATTTTCGAGCGCTACTATCGTGCGGACCCTGCTCGGTCCCGCGAGGCCGGGGGGGGCGGGGGGAGGTTGGGGGGGGGTACTGGGCTGGGGATGGCTATTGTCAAGCACCTGGTCGAGGCCCATGGCGGTCGTGTCAGTGCCGAGAGCGAGTTGGGACGGGGTACTCGGATCCGGTGTTGGTTCCCGGCGTAGCGGGGGGCTCGGGGAGTCGCTGGCGGGGTGCGGGGAATGTGGTAGATACTTGGGGGGCCCGCGTCTTTCGGCTACGCCTTGTTGACCAGCCCCATTTTCCTAGCGACAACCGTCGCTATCGCGCAGGCTCAGCTTCGCCCCGGCGGGGCGATGGGGAGCTCCAACTTCGACTCGCTCGGTGTCGCTTCCGTTACCGCGGCTCCTGCGAGCCAGCAGGATCCAGGCTCCCTAGCCGGCGCGATTCTTGTCGGGGCAGGGCTGGGCATCCTGGGGTTCCTTGCTGGCGGCCTGACCGGACTTGCTATGGGGGAGGCCACCGACTGCCACGATGTGAGTTGTACGGTTCCACCGCTCTTGCTCGGGGTGGGAGGAGGCACGTTTGGCATGGCGCTGGGGGTACATCTCGGTAATCGTCGGCAGGGCGACTTCGGGCTCGACCTCCTCACGGCGGCCGCAATGTTGCCCGTGGCAGGTGGTGTCGTCTGGTTGGTCACCGGGGATAACCTGCACCCGGTCGTGGCGGCCACGATACCACTCGCGCAGCTCGCGGGCACCGTAGTGGTAGAGCGAGCAGTCGGCCGCGCTCGGGCGCAAAGGCGAGGGCTTACGGTGTCGCTCGTGCCCCAGGGTGCCGCTGGCGCTGGGTTGAGGGTCTCGGTCAGTTTCTAGAACCGTATGAACGGCCCGGCAGGTCCTTGACAGAGTAGTCCAGGGACAGCGTTTACACCGTCACCCTCTGTCGAGCGAGTCGTCCGAGAACCTTCTCGATGCGGAGGAGGCGTTCACGGAACCGCCCGCGCTTCCCCGAACCGAAGTACGCTTTCCGCAGCGCAAGTTCACCGCCACTATTCGGTACCAGGATGAAGCCGGTACGCAATACGAAGAGGCTGTCCAAATTGACTTCACGTTTTGGAAGAGGTCCCCTACACGCCAGACCAGAACCTCGCCAAGGAGATGGAGAAGGTCGCGGAAGCAATTCAGACTCTCGGAAGGCGCACTCGAGGGGTGCGCTGAGGCAGCATGACTGTGCTTGGAGCTGACCAGGGTCTAACCGGCTCGGCTGCCGCACGATATATTCCGTCTTCGGGCTGGGCTGCGGCCTGGCCAGAGCCTGGCCGGTCGAGC
>JAILZB010000424.1 GCA_023512725.1 Chloroflexota bacterium
CGCCGTGCCGGTGACCGGAGCGAGCGCGCCGATGACCTACGAACAGGCCCTGACCGCCCAGAATCCGGTGGCTCGCTCGGCCCAGGCCCTCGAGCAAGGCCAGGCGCTCTTCACGATCAACTGCGCCCCGTGCCACGGAGCCGATGCGCGCGGGACCGGGCTCATCGCCGAGCGATTCGCCGCCGCCTCGGCGAATCCACCGGCCGACCTCACCAGCGCGCGCGTCCGCGCACGGACCGACGGTGAGCTGTACTGGATTGTGACCAACGGTCTGGGCAACATGCCGCCCTTCCGCGCCCTCCTCACCGACGAGCAGCGCTGGACCATCGTCCAGGTGATCCGTAACTACCAGGGGCAGTGATGCCAGTCAACGAATTCCTTCACCTCATCGCGATCTTCGCCTCACTGTTCATCGCGCCGCTGGTCCTGGGTGGGTTTATCGTCGCCCAGGGGGCCCACCGCTCGGTCGTGACGAGCTGGTTCGGCTTTGCCACCGCCATCTTCTTGTTGATTGTGCTCGTCGCGCTGGCGTTCGTGATCCTGATCCCCGTCTGAGAGCGCGAGCGCCGGTCGCACTCGCGGCGGCCGGCGCGATTCAGGCCTCCTTCGGTGGCCCCCGCATTGGCGCCGCGACTGGGGCTCTCTCCGCGTCCCGGCGACCCCTGGCCAACCCCTAGGCACAGAGGTTTCCCGGTGCGCTAAGCTGTCTGAAGAGAACGGGTGGAGCTGGCCGTCTCGATGCCGCCCGTGCAGATGGTTGCTCCGCGACCGGTCCAGCGCTCGGTGCAGCAGCGCTTGCAGGACTGTCTGCCGGGCTTTGGGACGACGGCGAGTCGTTTCTTCGCTTGCATCAGCTGACTCGTTTCGAGCCGACCCTAGCTAGGCCAAAAGTGCTGGCCCTTCGCGACGGTTGGCGTAGGGCCGTCAAGGCCGCCCTTGCCTGGGCGCAGGACGACCCCTGACGGGTGGAATAGCATGAGGACGTTTATTCTTGAGCAGATTACGCCCCGGCGAACCAGGAGAGGATCATGTCAGCTAGAGTATTCGCACTTCTAACCTCTGTGGCGCTGCCTTTATTGGGTGCGTGCGGTCGCGAACCGCAGCCGCTTCCGGACCGCACGGTGCTGCTCGAGACGCCGCGAGCGGAGGCCGACGTAGCCGGATCGAGGGTGGTGGACCCCGCCCAGTGGACGGATCCGTTCGTCAGGCGAGCTTACGAGGCGGCGCGTCGATACGCGCACGTGCTCGAACGCCTGTACTGCTATTGTCGCTGCAAAGAGAACATAGGGCACCGGGCGCTGCTGGAGTGTTTCGAATCGGACCACGGTGCCATGTGCGACATCTGCATGACCGAGGCCCTCATCGCGGCCAGGATGACTGAAGAAGGACGTTCGCCGGAAGAGATCCAAAAAGCGATAGACGCCTACTACGGCGCCGGTTGATCGGCAGGTGCGGCTACCGATACTACAGTTCGAGCAGATAGCAGTCCTGGGCGCTCTGCTCGCTCTCTCCTGGCAGAGCGGCGTGACGATATCGAGATTGCGGCTGCCAGGGCCAGTGGTCGCGCCATCCCGCGCTCTGTCCATGGCTGGAGCCGGTGCCTTGGCGCTGGCCTGGGGAGTAGCAGCTGGTGCCACGATGGCTGGGCGGTGGAGTGCAGTAGTGCCGCTGCCCGACGCCCTCCTCGACGCGCCAGCTCTCCCGTGGCGTGTCGCGGCGCTCTGGGCCACCCTTCCGGGGAGCCTAACGACCTTAGCGCTGCTCTTCGCGATTGCCGCTGCGCTCTTGCGCGGTCACTCGGCGCGAAGCGCGCGCGCCGCCGTGCGTTCGGAACTCTACACCAGTGTCGCAGCGATGCTGAGCCTGGCAGCTGCAGTCTCGTTCGCGAGCACCGCTCCCCCGGCAGCCGAACTACCACCCCAGTTGGTGCATGGTGCCGCCGCACTGGCTAGCGGCGCCGCCCTAGCGGCGGCAGGGTTACTGTGCTTGCAGCTGCTGTTTCGGCTGGCTGCCCGACGAGAGGAAATCGCGCCCTTACCTCGGGAGCGGTACTTAGCCATCGCTGCGTGGCTCCTCGCCACCCTGGCGCTAGGTGCGGAACAAGCGGCTCGGCAAGCCATGGGGCTAGGACCTGATAGGGCGGTAGT
>JAILZB010000043.1 GCA_023512725.1 Chloroflexota bacterium
GGGTGTCATTCTCCACCTCTAACGATGGCTGGGCGGTAGGCGATAGCGGCACCATCTTCCGCTGGAACGGCTCCGCTTGGAACGTGCAATCGTCCGGGACGACGGTTACGCTCCGGGCAGTGGTAGCGCGGAACAACAACTTCGCCCTGGCAGTGGGAGATAGTGGAACGATCCTCCGCTGGGACGGCTCCACCTTGAGGAACGTCATTCGCGGCGACACTCCGAACTTTCTCTCGCTCTCGCTCGTCCCCAGCTCGACATCCAACGGCTGGGCTGGTGCGGATAACGGCGCGGTCTACCAATGGAATGGTTCGGGCTTCAGCGCCGCCCTGCCGATCGCGGGGGGTGTGCCGCCGGGTGGTGTGCGCATTCGGGGCATCTCGATCCTCTCCGACTCTCAAGGCTGGGCCGTGACGGCCGACGGCGACAACCGGATCTATCAGTGGACCGGCGGGAACACCTGGAACAGTCAGTCCGACGCCCCGAAAGGCCTAAACGCTGTCTTCGTCTTCGATGCCAACAATGGCTGGGCCGTCGGCGAAGGCGGCACCCTAGTGCGTTACTCCAACGGCAGCTGGCGCCTCCACCAGCCCTCCTCCCCCACTTCCCAGCAGCTGAACGGCATCTGGATGTGGAGCCAGACCGATGGCTGGGCAGTGGGCGACGAGGGGGTGATCCTGCGCCTCCAAGGGGGAACGTGGAACCGGGTCGACTCTACGACGAACAAAAACCTGTATGCCGTCTACGCTCTCTCCGCCACCGAGGCGTGGGCGGTGGGGGATAGTGTCATCATGCGCTACTCTGCCCAGTAGCTAGCGGCCTTCCTCAGCCGGCTCGGCAGCACGCAGCAGGACGAGCGGCAGCGAGACCGGCCCGGCCGTGACGACGCGCCCCCAGCCGGGGGAGGGTGACCGGTTGATGGCATAGCGCGGCGAAGCACCGGCGGTCAGCTCCAGCCGGGCGAGGGAGTGGCCAGCGCTTGCGGGGGGCAGGGCAGTGAGACCGGTATCACTCCCCCAGGAGAGCGCGTCGATAACAACTTCGCCGCAGCGTAGGACGACCCGGTCGCCGCGGTTGGCCAGGCCGTTGCCGAGCCGGGGCACGAGGACGACGCGGGCATCGGCCGCCAGGCCAGTGGGCGCTCCACCCGACGCAATCACGAGGAAGCCTCCGGCAGGCACGCTGGCCTCCGGGGGAAGGGGTGTCTCGCCGCCGTTATCAGCCAGCAGGCAGCCAGCCAGCGACCAGTCGTGGTCCTGGGGGTTGAACAGCTCGACCCACTCACCCTGCGGGTCGACCGCCTCAGCCGGGTCGGGGAGCAGCTCGCTGATCAGGAGGTCGCCTCGGCTCGCGGGGGTGGGCAAGCTCGGCACGCGCACGGTTGGGGTGACCGTCGGGGTTGCGGTGGCAGGGCGAGGCGTCCGGGTCGGGGTACGGGGAGCCGTCGCCGTGGGCGAGGCTGCTGGCGAGCGGGTCGCAGTTGGGCTGGCAGGTCGTGGGGGGCTCAGGGTACCCGTCGGGCTGGGAGCGATGGTCGCGGTCGGGCTCGGCGTCCCTGTTGGGCTCGGCGTGCCCGTCGGCGAAGGAGGGTCGCTGGCAAGCACCACCACCGCATCGACCCACACTTCGTCGTTGGGCTGCAGGTCGACGAAGCGAATAACTACCGTGGTCGCACTCTCGTTCGCGGGCAGGACGCGCGGGGTGAGGCGGAGCTGGACCCACTCACCCTGAGCAGCGCTCTGGTCGTGGGCAAACTGCACCTCACCAGTCGGCGTAGTGCTGCGGAGCTCAAGCCAGGGAGTGAGCCGGAAGAGGACGGTACTGCTGACCAGGACCGTCGCCTCGACAGTTCGCCCGGCCAGCGAGCCGAGTGGCTGGGAGAGCCGGGCAGTCCCGGTGCCGGTGGCAACCAAGCGAGCCGCTCGACTACCCTCCGCGAGGGGTACCGAAGAGAGGCTTGCTCCCTGGACGAACCAGGCCGTTGGCCGGCCCTGGTCGTCGAGTTCCTCAAAGCTCCCGTTGGTCACCACCGAAGCTGCGCTCTGACGAGCCGGCAGTACCAGGCTGGCCGCACCTGCGACCAACACCAAGAGCGCAACTGCTCGCCAGCGCACGCTACCGCTTCGCCGCTGCGAACGCCGGCGCCAGCCGAGCGTAGGTCTGTGGTAGGGTCTCGGGCAGGACCTTGGTCTGCGCGAGCAGCGGCATGAAGTTGGTATCGCCTTCCCAGCGGGGGACGACGTGGAGGTGGAGGTGATCGGCGATGCCGGCACCCGCGCTCCGGCCAAGGTTCATCCCGAGGTTGAAGCCATCAGGGCGCATCACCGTCTTCAGCACGGAGGTCGCGAGTGCCGCCAGCTCGATCAGCTCGGTGCGTGCCGCTGGCTCAAGGTCCGGCAGCTGGGCGACATGGGCGACCGGCGCGATCATCAGGTGGCCGGAGTTGTAGGGATAGAGATTGAGCAGGATGTAGGCCAGGGTGCCGCGGTAGACGACGAGGTTTGCCTCGTCGTCCTGGCTCTGCCACTTCTCGCAGAGGATGCAGCCAGGTGGGGGCTCGCTCGTCACGTACGCGCTCCGCCAGGGGGTCCAGAGCCGTTCCATGGTTACCTCGGCAAGGCAACGATGATGCCGGTTCGGCCAGTCCGCCCGCCTTCGGCACGGTGCGAGAAGAACAGATCGGTCCGGCAGGCGGTGCAGAGCCCGAACTGGCCGATCTGCTCAGCAGCAACCCCGACCTCGGCGAGCTGAGCGAGAATGGCGCGCGGCAGGTCGAAGGCTGTGCCGTCAGGGTGGGGGGGGAGCAGCTCTTCCCAGCCGGCAAACCGAGCCCGTACCGCCGCGACCACCTCGCGCCCGACAGGGTAGCAGCAGGGGCCGATGCCGGGTGCCAACCCACCGACCAGCCGTTCCGGCCGCGCCCCGTAGCGCTCGCGGAGGGCTTCCACTAGGGCTCGCCCCAGCCCTGCCACGACCCCCCGCCAGCCGAGATGGGCCACGCCGAGTGCCCCGACCTCAGGAGCGTAGAGCGCCAGCGCCCAACAGTCTGCCGTCAGAACGAGGAGCGCCACCTCCGGGTGACGCGTGACCAGCGCATCGGTCGCGGGAAACGCTCCCTCGCCTCGGGCACCCCGGCCACAGTCCGCTGCCGTGACCTCGCGGATCTGGTCACCGTGCACCTGCTGCCCAGCGACCAGCGCCGTAAGCTCCACCCCCGCAGCGGCAGCGGCCCGCCGTCGGTTCTCTTCCACTGCCGCCGGGTCGTCCCCACCCCGGAAGCCGAGGTTCGCCCAGTGGAACGGCGGCGCGCTGACCCCGCCCAGCCGCAGCGTCACCGCGTGGCGCACACCATGCGCTGCCAGCTGGGCAAACTGGAGCACCGGCAGAGGGGGCGCCGCAGTCGTTCGGCCTGTGTCCATCCGCGCGGCCACTATACGGGCGGTCGTCCCGTGGTGCAAGTGTCGCTTGCCTGGCGCTGGCCGTTCTCTCAGAGGCGGGGCGTGCCACCAGCATCGATTGCTGGCACAGCAGAGTGATCCGCTCTTCGCCAAAGACGCTGGTCACCCGGGCAAAGCGGCCGACTTCAAGATGCTGCATCACCCGGGCACAGTGGTTCTCGTCGATGAGCGTGGCCAACTCGAAGGTCTCGGTCGTCCCATCTTTGAGGTGGAAGTCGAGCAGGATCACCCGCCGCTCGACCGCGCAGGCCAGGCCGATCAGCCGCTCCCCCTCCAGGACCAGCCGGTTGCCCTCAAAGTAGCCGGCGTAAAAGCGGATCACACGCTGGTCGCCATGGGTGGAGATGTTGCCCTGCGCGTAGCGGTTGATCGCCCAGTCGCGAGCGATGGCGCTCGTGGCATCGTGCTCGTCACCCAGAGCGCCCGTCGCACCGCGCACGCTGGCGTGGCTCCGCCAGGTGCCAGTCTGGGCCTGCCAGAGGGCGCGCTCCCAGGGTACCATAGCGGTGGGCACGGGTGGGGCCTGGTCGCCTCCTTTCCCGCCGATCGTCGCAGCTGCTGGCAAGCTCCCAGTGCTGGTCGTCCGTACAATCTCTCCTAACACCGCCTCTCCTAACACCGCGGCAGGTGCCGCCAAGGAGCACGAGTATGCCAGCCCTTCCCGTTCGCAACCCGCGCACCGGCCTCTACGACTACCAGCTCGACCCCGCCACCCCCGCCGAGCTGAGCGCCATCAGCGCCCAGTTGCGGGCAGCCCAGCCCGCCTGGGAAGCGCTCGGCCCCAGCGGCCGGGCCGAGGCGCTCCGCGAGTGGGCAGCGGTCATCCGGCGGCAGCGTGATGCCCTGCTCCAGACTCTGATCGTCGACACCGGGCGGGTCTGGGCCTCGGGCGCGGAGATCGATGGTGTGCTCGCGAACCTGGAACGCTGGGCCACGGTCGCACCCCAGATGCTGGAGCCAGTGCCGCCCCGGCGAGCGAGCATCCCCTTTCTCGAGATCAGCAGCCAGTTCGTCCCCTACCCGCTGGTGGGAGTGATCGCGCCCTGGAACTTTCCCTTGCTGCTCTCCCTCCTCGATGCGATCCCCGCGCTGGCCGCTGGCTGCGCCGTGATCATCAAGCCAAGCGAGGTGACGCCCCGCTTCGTCGACCCACTGCGCCAGACCCTGGCGGCTGTCCCGGCCCTTGCGCCGGTGGTCGCTTTCGTTCAGGGCGCGGGAGAAACCGGCGCCGCGCTGATCGAGGTGGTTGATTGCCTCTGCTTCACGGGGAGCGTAGCGACGGGGCGCAAGGTTGCCGAGGCAGCTGCCCGCCGCTTCATCCCGGCATATCTCGAGCTCGGCGGCAAGGACCCGGCAATCGTGCTTGCCTCGGCAGACCTCGACCAGGCGTCGTCCGGCATTGTGTGGGGAGCAACCGCGAACACCGGTCAGTCCTGCCAATCGGTCGAGCGGGTCTACGTCCAACGCCCGGTCTTCGAGGAGTTCGTACGGCAGGTCGTCGCCAAAGCGGAGCAGGTGCGGCTGGCCTACCCGGACCCGAACGACGGTGAGCTCGGGCCGATCATTTTCGAGCGCCAGGCAGCGATCCTGGAGGAGCACCTGCGCGACGCCAGCGCTCGCGGCGCTCGCATCCTGACGGGAGGCCAGATCGAGCGCCTTGGCGGCGGGCTCTGGCTGCGCCCGACGGTGCTCGTCGACGTTACCCCCGCGATGAAGGTGATGCGTGAGGAGAGCTTCGGACCGATCATCCCGCTGATGCCGTTTGACACTGTCGAGGAGGCGATCACCCTGGCAAACGACAGCGACTACGGCCTCAGCGCCAACGTCTTCGCTGGCAGCCGCGAAGAGGGCGAGGCGATCGCGCGGCGGCTCCAGGCTGGCCTCGTCAGTGTCAATGATGTCTGCCTGAGCGCCTTCGTCCACGAGGCTGAGAACGAGCCGTTCCGCTTCTCGGGGCTCGGCCGCTCACGCATGGGCCCGACGGCAGTCCTCCGCTACGGGCGTCCGAAGGCGATCGTCACGAACGTCCCCGCCATCAAGCCCCCCTGGTGGTATGACGGCGGCGAGCGATGCTAGGAGGCAGGCGTGCGAGCCTGCAGGGCAAGCCGCTCCTGGATCCAGCGTTGTTCGCGCTCGTCGATGACGGTGAAGCGGCCCCGGTAATGGAGGCGACCGGTGCGGTGACCGAGGGCGGCCGTGAGCGGGTCGTCCAGCGAGGCCAGCACCGTGATGATGGCGCGGAACTGGTGGTGCTCCCCGAAGTCCAGCTCCACTTCCAGCCGGTCACCTGGGTAGAGCTGCTCCGGGGCGGCAAAGTGGAGCCCATCGTCCCGAATGGCAGTGAGAAAGAGCGGGAAGGAGCGCAAGCGGTGGCCGTCGAGGTCGAGCAGGTGGGCGGCCATCGCGTGGACTGGGATCCCGACCGCGAGGCGCGGCAGGCGCTTTCGCTCCTCGATCTCCCGCGCGAAGACGTACCGGACGATCCGCTGGACGTCGGCCTCGCTGAGCCCACTGAAGTAGCCGCGGTAGTGCCCCTCGCCCGCCTCAGCGATCACGGTGAGGGTGACGGCTACCGGTTCCTGCCCTTCCAGGGGGAGCGCGAAGCGGAGCCGGTCTCCGGGGGCGAGCGGCGCCGACGACCGGAACAGCATCCCTCCCCCGCTCAGGTTGACCACCTCCAGCTGCAGGGGCGCTGCTCCCGGCTCGCCCGGCGTAAGCCGCTGGGCAGCGATCGGTGGTAAGGTGACCCGAACGCGCCGGAACTGACGACGCTGCCAGCGCTCGGGCTCGCCGGCGAGGGTGAGCGTCACGGCCATCCCGAGGGAGTACACCACGGGAGTGGTTGCGACCGCACTTGGCACCACGTAGAGCCCATGGTCGAGCGGGATACGCAAGGTAGCACTCGCCCGGACGGGCGGCAGGCTCGTCTCGGCGCTGACCTCTGGCACCCAGAGCACGAGCCGGTCGGTAAAGCAGTCCCCCAACACACCTTCAAGCGAGCGCCCTTCGCCGTCTTCCTGCCAGACCAGGCGAGCGGCCATCCCGGGCTTGATCCAAGAAAGGTTGAGACCCGACACATTCACGCCGCGCACCTCCTGGCGCCGGTTGGCGCTCTTCACTCATTCTTCCTTTCGGCATCCCCCACGCCCCCGGCGAGAGAGAAACAGTCCAGCCCGCTTCTCTCAGGCCAGTTGGCCCCAGGAGTGGCGTGCCTTCCCGGGATCCTACTTAGTTGGCAGGCGCGGGTTAGGAGAGGTGGTCGAGCAAGGTGCGGACGGTCAGGGGTGTCGTCTCGAAGGGGCCACCGAGGAATTCCTCGTGGAGGAGGACCGCCCGCCGGACGCGACGGCGAAGCAGGAGGAGTTGCTCGAGCTCATCCCAGCGCTTCCGCCGCCGGGCAAGGTGGAGCCGGTCATCAAGTTCGCGCTCCAATGCGATCAGTCGCTCGCGTACCGGTTTGCTCTGCAAGAACATTGCGACTCTCCCTTGAGCCAGCGCCACCCCGGCGTGCCGGGCGAGCACTACGCCTGCCAGCCAAGCGCGCCCTTGCGCTGTAGTAGGGAAGTATCTTCGCTTTTGCCTTCCAGGACAACGTTTCGCCGCCAGCCGATTGACCCCACTCGGGAAGCCGGCTACAGTCGCGCTACCATCATGAAGCGGTACGCTCTGCTCTTAGCCGTCAGCTGGCTGAGCGCAGGCTGTGCGCTCGGAAGCGCCAGCATCGCTCCCACCGCCACTCCGGCTGCCGTGCAGCGGCTGGCGACGGCGACCCCGCCGCCGGCAGTTGCCTCCCCCACTCCGCCTGCTCCCGCCGGGCAAGGGGCAATCGTTATCACGAGCCCGTCGCCGGGCGCGACCGTGCGCGGCCCGCTCCGGGTGACCGGTACGGCCTCGGTGTTCGAAGGCACGGTGCACGTGCGCCTCCGCGCCGCGAGCGGCCAGGTGATTGCCCAGACGACGACCACCGCAAGCGTGGGTGCCCCCGGCCGCGGGACGTTTACTGTCGAGCTGACGGTGCGCGGGAGCGGCCCTGCAACGGTCGAGGCCTACACCCTAAGCCCGCGCGACGGGAGCGAGCAGGAGCTTGTCCGGGTGCCGGTCACGCTCGCGCCATGAGCCTCCCGGTCGGCTAGACTCCCGGCTGCGAGCGCCTCTCGCCGGAGTCTGGGGTGCGTGTGGGGATCGACCTCCGTTTGTATAGCTACCGGCCGGCCGGCATCGCGACCTATGCCCTGAACCTCGCGCGGGCGCTCCTGCGCCGCCCGGCTGACCTGGAGCTGGTGGTCTATCAGAGCCGGAAGACCCGCACACCCCTGCTGGAGGCCACGACGCGGATCCTCTTCACGCCCTGCCACCATCGTTACGAGCAGCTCGGGCTGGCGGTGGAACTCTTGCGGGCGCCAATCGACCTGCTCCACTCGCCCGACTTCATCCCTCCCTTCTGGCGGCGCTTTCGCTCGGTGATCAGCGTCCACGACCTCGCGTTTCACTTCTATCCCCAGTTCACGACCGCCGAGAGCCGGCGCTACTACGGTCAGCTCCCGCGGGCGCTTGCCAGTGCCGATGCCATCCTGGTCGATGCCGAAGCCACACGGCGCGACCTCGCGACCGAGTTCGACGTGCCTCCCGAGCGGGTCGATGTGATCCCGCTCGCGCCGGACCCGGCCTTCCGCCCCCTCCCCCGCGAGCAGGTCGAGGCGTTCTTCCAGGAACGCAAGCTCCCGCTGGGTGCTATCTTCTGGGTTGGAACCTTCGAAGGGCGCAAGAACCTGAGCGGGCTGCTGCGCGCCTACGCCCGCTTGCCTGAAGCGCCCCCGTTGCTTCTCGCTGGCCGCCCGGGCTGGCAATCGCTGCCCCTGCACGAAGCGATCGCGCAGCTGGGCCTCACCCAGCGGGTCCAGTTCGTCTGGGGGCCGAGCCAGGAGGAGCTGGTCCACCTCTACAACGGAGCTGCCCTCTTCGTCTTTCCCTCCCTCTACGAGGGGTTCGGCTTTCCCGTCCTCGAAGCGATGGCCTGCGGAACCCCGGTCGTCTCTTCGAACGCGGGCTCGCTCGCTGAAGTCTGCGGCGAGGGTGGCCTGCAGGTCGACCCCCAGGACGAGGAAGCGCTTGCGAACGCGATGGAGGCCGTCCTGAGCAGCCCCACGCTCGCTGCCGACCTCCGCCAGCGTGGCTTCGCCCAGGTCGCCCGCTTCTCCTGGGAACGCTGCGCTGAGGAGACGCTGGCGGTCTACCGCCGGGTGGTGGGCCGGTGAAAATCCTCTTCGTCACGCCGCAACCGCCCGTGCCAGCCCGCAAGGGCACCGCCCTCCGAAACGCTGCCCTCATCCAGCACGCGGCACGTCACCACGAGGTCCAGGTTCTCAGTCTGCTTGCCCCGGGCGAGCGGCTCCACCCCGCGGCCGCGGCCACCCTCGGAGCACCGGTGATCAGCGTGCCGGTGCCGCCGCGCAGCCGCCGCCAGCGCTTGCGCGACCTGGTCACACGCCCGCTCCCCGACCTGGCGCTCCGCCTGCGCTCACCCAGCGCCCAAGAGCGCTTGGTGGCCCTGCTCCGGCAGTTCCGGCCGGAGGTTGTCCAGTTCGAGGCGGTTGAGGCAGCGGGCGCGGTCGGTCCGCTGGGAGCGGCCTTTCGCGCTGCCGGGCGGCGGCCACGGCTCATCTACGATGCCCATAACGCTGAGTTCGCCCTGCAGCGCCGCCTCGCCCAGGCAGAGTTCCGTCGGCCGCTGCGCTGGCCACTCGCGCTCTACAGCCTGCTCCAGTGGCAGCGGCTCGGTCGCTGGGAAGCGGGGCTCTGCCGCGCGGCCGCTGCCGTCATCGCCGTTTCGGCGGACGACGCTGCCGACCTGGAACGGCTCGCGGGCGTGCGGCCAACGGTCATTCCGAACGGGGTCGACAGCGAGCGCTACCGGCCGGCAGCGGATGGGCCACCTCTGGACCCAACCGCGCCAACGCTGCTCTTTCTGGGCGCCCTCAACTACCGTCCCAACATCGAGGCGGTCACGTGGTTCACGCGTGAGGTCCTGCCCCTGGTGCGGAAGGAGTTTCCCAGCGCACACCTCGTTATTGCTGGGCACGAACCAGCCCCTGCGGTACGAAAGCTGGCGAGCCCCCACGTTCGCGTCCTCGGCTCGGTGGAAGACGACCTTCCGCTCCTCCATCAGGCGAGTATCTGCGTGGTCCCGCTGCGGTCCGGTGGTGGGATGCGCTTCAAGGTGGTGCAAGCGATGGCAGCGGGAGTGCCGGTCGTGACAACCCTGTTCGGCGCGGCTGGCATTGCGGCGCGCCAGGGTGAGCATCTGCTCTACGCCGAGACGCCCGCGGCCTTCTGCGAGGCCATCCGCCGGACGCTCTGCGACCCCACGGCTACCCGTGCCCGCTTGGCACGGGCCCGCGCCCTGGTCGTCGCCCGTTACGACTGGCAGAGCATTCTCCCGGCCCTGACGGCGCTCTACGCTCGCCTCGCCGAGACACCTGCTCCGGTAGTTCCCCGATGACGGTGACCGCGCCCGCCAGCACACCATCCCACCAGGTGCCCGCAGTTCCGGGCGCGCCCTGGCCTACGGCGGCTGCCGCCGGAGTGCTGGCTGCCGCCGCCTATGCCCTGACCCTCTCGACACACTACAGCTCGGATGGCATGGCCTTCGCCCGCCTGACCCGCGCTGGCGACCTGACCGCCCCGCTCTTCTTCCAGGCGGAGCATCTGCTCTATCCCTTCGTCGGCTGGCTGTTCACGCGTGCCCTCGCGCTCGTTGGACTGCCGAGCGATCCTCTCCTCGCGCTCCAGCTGCTGAACGCGCTGGGCGGTGGGTTGGCCGTTGCGGCCTTTTGTTGGGCTGCCTGCCGCTTGCTCCCCACCCGCCTGGCTGCTGGTGCCGCGACCGTCGCCTTGGCCGCAAGCTACGGCTGGTGGTACCACAGCTCCGACGCTGAGGATCAGATCCTGGCCAACGCCGGGCTCCTCGTCGCCTTCGCCGCGCTCGCCGCCGGCCAGGGGAGCTACCTGCGCGGCTGGTGGCCGACCGGGCGCGGGTGGGCGGTCGTGCTCGGCCTCGCGGGGGCACTGCTGGTCCATGCCACCACGGTGCTCTTCTTGCCCGCGGCGGCGCTGCTGTTCTGGCGCACGGCCCGCCGCCGCGAGACGCTCGTCCTTGCTCTCCTCGGCGCCGTACTCGTCGGTGGGCCGTACCTGCTGATCGGGGTTGGGGTCCACCACCTCACGACGCCCGCTGCCTGGCACAGCTGGCTCCTCGCCGCACCTGGGCACGGGGTCTGGGGGCGGCTGACACCACGCAACCTCTGGACCGGCCTCCAGAGCTTGACCCTCGCTGCCATCGCCCTTCCCACCGCGCCTACCCTCGCCGGTCTGCGGACGCTCGCGCCCGCTGCGCTTGTCAGCAGCCTGGGGGTGGTGGTGATGGCCGGAGGCCTCGTGGCAGCGGTGATCGCTGGGCTGCGCGAGCGTGACTGGCTCGCCCGCGTTCTCCTGCTCTGGGCAGGGGCGTTCGCGCTCTTTGGCGTCTACTGGGCTCCGGACGACTTCCAGTTCTGGCTGCTTGTCCTGCCGCCGCTCTACCTCCTGGTTGCCCGCCGCCTGGCGCCGCGCTGGCTCTGGGGGGTGGTGCTGCCCCTTGCGCTCTGGAACCTGGGAGTGGGCATCCTGCCGCGCCATGACCCTGCGACCAACCGTGGGCTGGTGGCGACCCGCTGCCTGGCCGAACGGCTCGCCCCCCAGGACCTGGTGGTCACGCCGGGGTGGGACTGGGCTGGCGACTACCTGCCATACTTTACGACCGTGAAGGTGCTCAGCCTGAACGATAGCTACGTGCTCGCAGCACGCGGCGACCGGGCGACCTTCTTCGCGCTCCTCGCGCAGCAGCTGGCGGAGGCCCGCCAGGCTGGGGGGCGGGTGTACCTTGTGCGGCTGGACGACCTGACGGACGCTGAGGCAGACTTCTTCCGCCGGGTGACGGGGCTGACCGCGGCCGACTTCCCCTGGGCGCGCCAGGATGCCTTCACCTGTGGCGAGGTGCGCGTGCGCGAGGTGCTGCCGTGAGGCAAGCAGCGCGGCTGGGGCTGCTACTCGCGCTTGTCGGTGGGCTCGCCCTCGGTAGCCTGGCTGCCCGCGAGGCGACTGCCACCTGGCTGGAAGCAACGACGGGCGAGCGCGAGCCCCGGTTCCAGGTCGTCAACCTTCTCTCGAACTTCGCTGCGGTGCCGATCGAAACGGCTGATGAAACCCCGCTCGCCAACGACACTCCGCCGTTCGGGATGAATGTCTTCCTGGAGCAAGAAGTCGAAGAGTGGAAGCTGCGCAAGACCTTTGACCTGTTGCGGGCGGCGCACGTCCGCTGGATCCGTCAGCAGGTCCCCTGGTCGGACATCGAAGTCGAAGGGAAGGGCAACTTCGAAACTGAGTACGGCTCGACCTGGGCGAAGTACGACCGCCTGTTCGACCTTGCCAACGAGTATGGCATCGCCGTCCTCGCTCGCCTGGACTCCCCCCCGAACTGGTCACGCCAGGATAACCGCGTCCATAACCGTCCACCCGATAACTTCGAGGACTACGGCGACTTCGTCGAAGCGTTCGTCCGGCGCTACCGCGGGAAAGTGAACTACATCCAGATTTGGAACGAGCCAAACATCTTCCCGGAATGGGGCTGGCAGCCAGCGGATGCGGGCGCCTACGCCACGCTGCTGCGCATCGCTGCGACGCGGGCACGTGCCGCCAACCCGGATATTGTGATCGTGGCCGCTGCGCTCGCCCCCACGCTGGGCACGGAGGACGGCTTCAACGAGAACGACCTCATCTACCTGCAGAAGCTGTACGACGCGGGCGCGCAGCCGTACTTCGACGTCCTGAGCGCGATGGGCTATTCGCCCTGGACCGGTCCACTCGACCGCCGCGCCGAGTTCGACCGGGTGAACCTCTCGCGCGTCCGCCTCATTCGCGATGTGATGGTGCGCAATGGAGATGCTGCCAAGCCGATCTGGATTGCTGAACTTGGCTGGAACGCCCTGCCGATCGACGCACCGATCGTGGCTACTCACGGTCAGGTCTCGCGCGAGATGCAAGCCCGCTACTTGCAGGAAGCCTACCAGCGCATCCGCCAGGAGTGGCCTTGGGTGGGGGTCGTGTTCACCTGGCACCTGCGCCTGGTGCACGATGAGAACCGCGACCAGCCGCTCTACTACTTCGGCCTGGCGGATGCGGATTTCACCCTCCACCCCGCCTATTTCGCGTATCAGGACCTCGCGCGCGACGGCGCGGTCGCCTACCCGGGGCGACGCAGCGAGAGCGACCCGGCGGTCTCGGTGCACGGAAGCTGGCGCTACGCCGCTGACCCCGCTGCTGCCGCTGGCTGGTTCCTGGAGGCCACTGCCGCGCGCGATGTCCTCGCTTTTCGCTTTCGGGGCAGCGCGGTAGCGCTCGCCGTCCGGCGCGGGGAGGGACGAGCGCGGGTCCTGGTCGATGGCGCGCCCGCACCCGCCCTGCCGGATGGTGTGCTTGACCTCCGCGCGGGCAGTGGCTGGACGTTGGTGCCGGTGGCGGATGACCTGCCCGAGGGGGAGCACCGGCTCGACCTGGTGGTCGACGCGGCGCCCTTCGCCTTCGATGGGATGCTCGTCCGCCGGCCCGACCCGCCCTGGGGCACGGTTGCTGTTGGCCTGGCAGTGGCCGCTATCACCCTCCTTGGTGCGGTTTTCTGGGCCGGCGGGCTGCTGTTGGAGCGGCTCGCCGGGCGCCTCACCGGGCCACCCGCGCGTCCCCGTCGCCGGCTGGTGCCGGTACCGGCCGACGTCTGGGCTGCGGTCGAGCGGGAGCTCCCAGCCGAGCACCGCCTGCCCTTCGTGACAATGGCCATCCTTCAGGCGCTGCGCCAGCGGCGCACCGTACCGACGGAGGAGCCACCTGTGCCTGCTGGCGAACGGCCGAGCGGAGGCTGAGGTGATCGTCCCAGGCGCCCCTGTGTACCGCCAGGCTGCCCCCCGCCAGCGCACGCGCCCCCTGAGCAGCGCGTGGCTCACCCGCCGCGTCACCTGGCTGGCAGCCCTGGCGCTCGTCCTCCTGCTCGCTTTTGGGCTGCGGGTCTACCGGTTGGATGGCCAGAGCCTGTGGGCCGACGAAGGCGCGAGCGTGGTGATGACGTTCCGCTCCGGGGGGGAGATCCTCGAAGCCGCAGCGGGCGATATCCACCCCCCGCTCTACTACCTGCTCCTGCGGGCCTGGGCCGAGCTGAGCGGACGCAGCGAGTTCGCCCTCCGTGCCCTCTCGCTCTTCCAGGGGGTGCTCGTGGTCGCCCTAACCTTCGTGGCGGGGCGCCTCCTGCTCGACCGGCTCGCCGCGCTGGCAGGGGCCTTCTTCGCGGCGGTCTCACCGCTGCTGATCTACTACTCCCAGGAAGCGCGGATGTACCAGCAGATGGCCCTGCTCGGTCTGCTCGGGGTCACGCTTGCGCTCCGCTGGTGGCGAGGCCGGCCCCGGCGCTCTCCCCTGCTGCTGCCGCTCCTCGCTACGCTCGCCTTCGGGGCAGCCATCCTCTCGCAGTTCTTCGGCGCTGCGGCCCTGCTCGGCACCAGTCTTGCCTTCGTCGTGCTCCATCCCTTCCCCTGGCACGCCGGGCGGCGCTGGCTGGGGTGGGTCGGCTGCTGCCTTGGCACAGGTGCGCTGGTTGCCCCGTGGCTGGCCTACGCCTCCGGCCAGCTCCGCTCCTGGGAGATCGCAGCCGAGCAGCTCAGCCCGCCTGAGTTCGCCCTGCGCGTCTTCCGTTTCTTCGCCTACGGGGTTGCCTGGGACCAGACCGTGACGGGCAAGACCCTGGCGCTCGGGGTAGGGCTGTTGCTTCTCGCCTGCCTCTGGCCACTCCTTGGCCGCCCGCGCGGGCAGCGCAGCCGGCAGTTCGGCGCGGTGGTGGCCCTCGCCCTCGCCGCGCCGCTCCTCCTCTTTCTGGTCGCCCTCACGCGCCCGGTCTTCCACCCGAAGTTCCTGCTGGTTTCCCTGCCGGCGTTCTGCCTGCTCCAGGGCGCGGCGATCGCGGTGGCGGCGCGGCTCGGCCAGCTGGTGGCAGGCGCACTGCCCGGGCACCGGCTCCGGCCGGCTCTGGTGGGCGCCCTCGCTGCCCTCGCCTTGCTGGGCGCGCAGGAATACGCCGCTGGGCGCGCGCTCTACGCTGCCACAATGATGCCCAAATACTTTCGCGACGACTATCGTGGCCTGGTGCGCTATCTCCAGCTGAATGCCCAGCCCGGGGATGTCATCATCCTGAACGCGCCAGGCCAGCGCGAGATCTTCGACTACTACTACCGGGGAAGCTCCCCGGTGATCGGCCTGCCCGTGCAGCGGCCGCCCGACGACGCCCACACGGTGGCCGAACTGGAGCAGATCATTGCGCGCAGCCGACGTATCTGGTTGGTGCTCTGGGCAAGCGAGCAGGCTGACCCGCGGGGAGTGGTGGAGGGATGGCTGAATGAGCACACCTTCCGTGCCTTCAACCGCTGGTATGGCGGCGTGCGCCTCGTGCAGTACGTGACGCCGACCCCAGCCCCACCCCCGCTGGAGGCGCTCGCAGAGCCGGTGGAGTTCGAACGCGGGATCGAGTTGGTGGGCTTCGCCCTTGCTGCCACCACCAGCCGACCAGGGGAAGCGTTTCAGCTGACCCTCGTCTGGCGGGCCCAGGCACCGGTGGCCGAGCGCTATACCGTCTTCACCCACCTGATCGACGCGGCGGAACTCATCTGGGGCCAGCGCGATGCCGAGCCGCTCAGTGGCCGCCGCCCCACCGATAGCTGGCAGCCAGGCGAGACGATCGTCGACCGCTATGGGCTCCCCGTGCTGCTCGGCACGCCGCCCGGGCAGTACTACCTCGAGGTCGGGCTTTACCGGCCGGAGGATGGCAAGCGGCTCCGAGTGCTAGAGCAGGGGCAGGTTGTCGCCGACCGGGTCATCCTTGGCACCGTGACGGTCGAGCGGCCGGAGCGCCAACCAACGGTGGAGCAGCTCGCCCCCGAGCACCCCCGGCTCCTCAGCTACGGGCCGCTGTCTCTGCTCGGCTACGACTTCCATAAGCTGGGGGCCGAGCGCGGGGCAACTGACTTCGCCAGCGGCGACCTGGCCCACCTGACCCTCTACTGGCGCGCCGAGCGCCAGCCGACCGCCGACGTGCCGCTCCAGATCGAGCTCCGCAACGATGCTGGGATCGCCTCGCGCACCATCATCCAGCCGGTCACCAATGGGCTGGCTCCCCTGCCCAGCTGGCAGCCGGGCGAGGTGGTGCGGGACCAGCACAAATTCGCCCTCGACGTCCTCCCGGGGCGCTACCGTTTCTTCATTCGTCTCGGTGAGCTGCCTCCCCTCGAGCTGGGCGAGCTGACGGTGCGCTAGTGGTGCGGGTCTCGCTCTGCCTCACCGTCCTCAATGAAGAGGAGACCGTCGATGCGTTGTTCCGCTCGCTCCTGGCCGGCACTCGGCTGCCCGATGAGGTGATCGTGGCTGATGGTGGCAGTCGGGATGGCACCCTCCGCCGGCTGGCCGCCTACGCCGACCGCCTGCCCCTCACTGTGCTCTCGGTGCCGGGGCCGATCAGCGTGGGGCGGAACGCGGCCATCCGCCGGGCACGCGGAGAGATCATCGCGGTGACCGATGCCGGGGTGCGCCTGGCGCCGGAGTGGCTGGCGGCGCTGGTGGCCGCGATCGACCAGGGAGCGGATGTTGCCGCTGGTTTCTTCCTGCCCGACCCCCGCACCACCTTCGAAGTGGCGATGGGCGCGACCGTCCTGCCCGAGCCTGGCGAGATCGACCCGCCGCGCTTTCTGCCCTCCAGCCGCTCGATCGCCTTCCGTCGCCAGGTCTGGGAACAGGTAGGAGGCTATCCAGAATGGCTCGACTACTGTGAAGACCTGATCTTCGACCTCTGCTACCGCTCCATCGGCGCGCGCCAACAGTGGGTGCCCCATGCGGTCGCCCACTTTCGCCCGCGCAGCTCTCTGGGCGCATTCTGGCTCCAGTACTATCGCTACGCGCGGGGCGATGGGAAAGCCGGGTTGTTCGCGCACCGCCATGCCATCCGCTACGCCACCTACCTCGGGCTGTTGCCCCTTCTCCTCCTGGCTGGCCGCCGCTGGCGACCGGCCTGGTGCGCGCTCGCGCTAGCCGCCCTCGCCTATCTTCGCACCCCGTTCCGCCGCTACGCGCGCCAGAGCCGCCACCTCCGCCCGGGACCGCGCGTCGCCGGGCTGCTGCTCATCCCGCTGATCCGACTCACCGGTGACCTGGCCAAGATGACCGGCTACCCGGTGGGTGTCCTCTGGCGCTGGCGCCAGCGGCCGCCGGCCTGGTGTACGGGTTCAGGCAACTTACCTGCATAACTGGCTGTCGGCTGGCTATTCGCCCCGTACAATCCTTCTGCCGGCCGGGTGGTTGCCTGGCCGCGGGAATCCTCCTGGAGGAGGCATCACTGGACCGTCGCACGTTTCTGGCAAGTCTGTCCTCGTTGCTCGCGCTGGCACGCGCCCGCGGGGCACGGGCGGAAGGCCCGGCTCCAGGGACTGGCGCCTCCCGCCATCGTGGCCAGTTGCTCACCGCCTGGCGCGTGGATGAATTCCCTGCCCTGGGCGCGCTCCGCGAGACGGTGCTGAGCGTGCTGGAGGCGAACCGCATCGAATACCCGGGCCTGAGCGGCTACGTCCAGACGTTCTGGGCCGGCGATGCCTACCACGGGGTCTTCGCGCGCGACCTGGGCACGATCGGGCCGTTTGCCCGCTTTGTCTACCCGGGGGAGTACCTCCGTTCCACGGTCGAGGAGTTCCTCATCCAGCAGACGGCATCCGGCCCCGAGGCGGGGGCGTTGCCCGGGGTGTTCTACCCAGGTGGGGGCAACGATAAGGCAACTGCGACCTCGGATGAAGACCTGTCGGTCATCCACCTTGCGTACCTCGCCTACCGGCACGATGGCGGCGTCGGCTGGCTCCGGCGAACGGTGGAGGGGCTGCCGATCATCCGGCGCTTGAACTGGGCGATGGAGTTCCTCTACCGCACCCGGGTCGAGGCGAGCACCCAGTTACTGACCCGCGCCGAGACGACCGATTGGGGCGACGTGAAAGCCGCGGGCGGCGAGCACCCGACCGACCGCCTGCCGGGTGATCCGGTGGTCTTCTCGCTCTACGACCAGGCGCTGCTCTTCCGCGGCTTGTTGGAACTGGGAGAGCTGGCCGAAGCCACGGGGCTCAGCAGCATTGCAGCCGACTGGCGCGGGCGCGCCTTTGCCCTCCGAGCGACGGTCAACCGTTTATTCTGGCAGCCGCAGCGGGGCTTTTACCGGGCCCGCCTCTTCCCCGTGCTGACCGAGCAGGGCTACGACGAGGATGCCATCCTGAGCGTGGGGAACGTGGAGGCAGTCCGCGCGGGACTAGCCGATGCCGAGCAGGCGCGCCTGATCTTCGCCAACTTCGAGCGAGCACGGCTGGCGGCCCGTTCTCCGAAGGTCGGGATTGTCAACTGGCCACCCTATCCGGAGGGGGTGTTCGCGACCATGCTGCCGGGTGAGTACCAGAACGGCGGGATCTGGGATTGGTGGGCAGGGCGCCAGATCGAGGCTGAGTTTCAGGCGGGGCAGTCCAGCTTGGCCTACCAGCACCTGGTCGCCCTGGCCGAGGACTGGGCCCAGCGCCCGGGCGAGGTCTGGGAATGGCAGGAACTCTGGTCGCGCCAGCCCCGGGGGAGCAGCCGCTATACCGGCGCGGCCGCGGTGGTCGGCTCGGCGATCGTGAGCGGCCTGTTCGGCATCGAGATGACGCGCGAGGGGTTCCGGCTCAGCCCGCGGCTGGCGGGCCGCTCGGGGGCGATCATTGCGGAGCAGCCGGGAACCGGCCGCGTCGTCCAGTTGGAACTCGGCGGCCTGGACCAGGACACCATTCAGGTACGCTACCGCACGAGCTCCGTCGGCACTGGCGAGTTGCGGTATCTGCTCCCGCCTGGTCTCGGCGCCCGCCTGGTGTTGCTCGATGATCAGCCGCTCGCTGCCCGTACCGAGACGGTCGGGGATGACCAGTACGTCGTCGTTCCCATCCCGGGTGGCGCGCACACGGTGACCTTCCGTCTGCTGGCCCTCTGAGCCTTCAGCGGACCGCCGGCTGCGGGCACTCCATGTGCACCGCGATCACTCCTGGCTGCTCGCGGGCGATGGCTACCGCCCGCTCGGTCAGCGCGGGATCGCAGGTCGGGCTGAGCAGGCGAACTTCTCCCAAGGTGGAGTAGACGCGGAAGGTCAGCGGTGCGAGCTGAGGGTCGCGGGCCAGCGCGGCGGCTACGGTGGCAGCGATGGCCAGGTCGCTGACCAGGTCGTTCTGGACCCGCTTACCGTTGACGGCTGCGGCAGCTACCTGGCCAGCCAGGTAGCGGTGGACTTCTGTCCGCACCACTCCGGAAAGACGCACCACTCCGTCCTTCTCTTCGACGGCGATGCGGTACCCAGCCGCTTCCAGGGGCTCGGTGTTGTTCAGCGCATCGTAGACCGCTTCGATGAGGCGCGAATCGGAGCGGGTCATGGGTGTTACCCTGGCGTGGTTCTTTCTGCATTCTACCCGAAGATGCCTGGAGTCGGGGTTGCCCTCGTCCCTGCTGTCTCGCTACCGTTCCCCCGATGGATCGGCTTCGCCTGGGACTGATCGGCACGGGGCACTTCGTCCAGAAGAGCCATCTCCCCGCGCTGGCCGCACTGGCCGACCAGGTGGTGATTGCCGCGGTCTGCAGCGAGCACGGCGCCAGCGCCGCCGCCGTCAGCGCGGCCCTTCCCAACCAGCCAGCAGTCGAGCCCGACTACCGTGCCCTGCTTGCCCGCCCCGACCTCGATGCCGTCTCGGTTGCCGTTCCCATCCACCGGACCTACCCCATCGTGCGGGAAGCGTTGCTCGCTGGCAAGCCCGTCATCTCGGAGAAGCCGATTGCGGAGACGGTTGCTCAGGCGGCGGACCTGCTCCAGCTCGCCGTGGAACGGGGAGTGCTCCATCTCGTGGCAGAGAACGTCCGTCACCAGGCCCGCTTTCTGGCCCTCCGCCAGCTCCTGGTGGAAGGGAGGGTCGGGCAACCGCTCGCCTATGACCTCCAGTTTGTCAGTCCGCTCCGGCCTGGCAACCCGTACCTCGCCTCCGTCTGGCGACGCGAGAGCCATCACCGCGGCGGCTGGCTGCTCGATTCCGGGGTCCACGCGACGGCAGCCCTCCGCCTACTCAGCGGGACTGAGGCGATCGCCGTGGAAGCAGTCACCCTGAGCACCGACCCGGACCGCTACGGTCATCAGCCCGACACCCTATGGGCGACCTTCCTCCTCGCCGATGGCACAGTTGCCCGGCTGGGGCTTTCGGTAGCGCTGGTGAGCTCGTGGACGAACGCGGCCTGGGTGTTCAGCCGCGCAGGCACGCTCGCCCTCTACCAGCAACCGCAGCACCAGCCAGGAGGCCCGCGCTATCGGGAGTGGGTCGAGGTCATCTCCGCAGGGGGGGAGCCACTGGAAACGCTCCCCCTCCCCAACCGTGGGAACGGCGTGCGGGAGGTCTTCGCCGAGTTCCTGGCTGCTCTGACCAGCGGTCAGCCTGCCCGGTGCACTGCCGCCGAGGCGGCACGCGACCTCCAGTTGATCGACGCTGCCCTTGCCGCAGCAGAACGTGGCGGTCGCCTGGCGATCCCCCGTGCGCTGGCTGCCCCCTGGCGAACGGAGGTCAGGGGTGCCGCCGCAGGAGGAGGAACTCGCCTATCTGCTGCTCTGGACGATAGTCGCGCGTCAACCGGGCCTTGAACTCTGGGAACTCCTCCAACAGGGCAACTGACTCCCGCGTCTGGATCGGGTTGATATCTTTGGAGACGAGCACCACGTAGGCCGGCGGACGGGCGTCGAACTCACGGAGGAAGGTCTGGCGGGCTTCCCAGCGTAGGGGGCTCTCCGGTCGCTCGATCGTGAGCGGATAGCTGAAGATGTAGCGCGTAGGCGCGGGGCGCTCCGCCAGCCAGTTTACCAGTGCCTGGAACCCCCACACCAGCACCGGCTCACTGGGCGCGGTGTGTGCTCGCAGGTAGTCGGCCGTAGCCTGGGCATGGCGGAAGGAGTAGACATCGACGTTGTTCAGGTTGTGGCCGAACTGCGCGGCGTACTGCGGCCAGCTCACCCAGCCGAGCAGGTAGGGTAGGTCGCGGCCCAACTTGCCCTGCTGGTCCGCCCAGATGGGCAGCAGGAGCGCACCGGCCAGGACCGCAGCGATGCCGCGCCGTAGCCAGGCGTGGGGCCCTGGCCAGCACACCGCCTCCCAGCCCGCGTTGAGGCCCAGGCCAGCCAGCCCAGCCAACGGTGGCAGCGCGACCGACCAGTGGTAGCTGAAGAACTTCCCCTGGGCCCACACGCCCGCGAGCGCGACGAGCAGCCAGCCGAGGAGCAGCAGCACCCCGCTGGGCCAGCGGCGGGCAGCAGTCAGCCCGGCGGCAGCAAGTGGCACCAGCGGTCCCATCCGTTCGGCAAAGGCGACCGTCGCCCAGATGGCTGCTGCCAGCGTCAGGTTGGCGCCGGTCTGGACGTGCAGCTGATTGAAGAGGACGACCGCCGTCCAGAGGTCGCCGAAGGCCCCCGCCTGCCAGAACAGGCCAGCCGGCACCCCGACCGCGAGCAGCGCCCCCGCGGCAACGAGCGCAAGACGCACCCAGCGCTGCTGCCCCGCCAGCGCAAGCGCCCCACCGATCAGCACGAGCGGTACGGCCGTCGGTTTGAACCACACGACGCTCCCGAGCAGCCCCCCCCCCACCAGGGCTGCTGCGCGCGGCCAGGGAAGCCCAGGCTGCAGCCCGGCGATCCCGACCGTGGCCAGAGTAGCAATCCACCACTCCGCCTGACCACGGTCCCACCATTCGAACTGGAGCACACTCCCTGCGCCGAGCAGGGCCGCGGCGAGCAGGGCAGGCCGGCTTCCTGCCGGACGTACGAGCCACCAGAGGCCGACCATCGCTGCGAGCAGCCCGAGCAGTTCCAGCAGGTGCACCGCCTGCCAGGAGCGACCGAAGAGGTGAAAGGCGAGGGCATAGGCATAGTCGATGCCGGGCGGCTTGTGGTCCCAGGCGTCACGGTAGGGGAGGCCGTCCTGGCGGATGACATCGGCGATGGTCGCGAAGATCCCCTGGTCCCGCCCGAATGGCTGGTTGAGGAGGGGGAGACTGAGGAGGACCACCCCCAGCAGCACTCCTCCCAGGAGGGCTCCCTCGCGCATACGTGGTGCACCCTCCAGCCGGGGTTGGGTAGCAGGAGCGGCCCAGGTGCTCTCGATCACGCGAGCCCAAGGAGGGGCGGGAGCTCGCTCAGGCGATCGATCAGCCAGTCCGGCTGGAGCTGGCGCAGCTCATCGAACGGCTCGCCCGCCAGCACCCCGCAGGTCCACGCGCCGGCTGCCTTGCCCATCTGGATATCGGCCAGACTATCGCCGACCACCAGGCACTGTGCCGGGGGTCGGCCGAGCCGCGCCGCGAGGTGTTCAACCATCGCCGGGTGCGGCTTGCTCGGAGAAACCCCGTCCTGTCCCACCACAGCCTGGAAGTATGGTAGAAGCCCCGTCACGACGAGGGCCTTCAGGGCGGCGTCCTGGCGCTTGGCGGTGGCTACGGCGAGCGGAAAGCCGGCGGCCGCGAGGGCGGCGAGGCAGGGCTGCGCTTCCGGGAAGGGTCGCACCTGAAGCACGGTCTCCTCCAGATAGCGCTCGCGGTAGCGCTCCAGGAGCACGGCACTCTGGGTGGGGTCCAGCCCGAGGGAGGGGAAGACCTCGGCGAGCGTCAGGCCGCGGC
>JAILZB010000425.1 GCA_023512725.1 Chloroflexota bacterium
GTCCGGGCCAGTGCCGCGAGCTGACCCCCCTGGAAGTCACGCACCTCCGCCGTTCTGTCGGCCTGACGGACGAGCCGTGAGTCCGCTGACGATCGCTATCGATGGTCCCAGCGGCTCGGGCAAGAGTGTGCTCGCCCAGGCCCTCGCCCGCCGCCTCGGCTACCGCTACCTCGACACGGGTGCCCTCTACCGGGCGGTCGCGCTCGCTGCCCTACGCCAGGGGGTGCCGATCGACGACCCAGCGGCCCTCAGCCGCCTGGCGGAGTCGCTCGTGCTGCGGATTGAGCCGCCGGTCCCAGACGACGGTCGCCAGTACACCGTGCTGCTGGATGGCGAAGACGTAACCTGGACCCTCCGTACTCCCGAGGTCGAGCGGGTCGTTTCGGCGGTGGCGGCGGTGCCCGGCGTGCGCCGCGCCTTGATTGCCCAGCAGCAGCGCCTCGCTGCCGGCGGGGGCGCCGTTCTTGCCGGCCGGGATATCGGCACGGTGGTCCTGCCCAACGCCGAGCTGAAGATCTACCTCGATGCCTCGCCCGAAGTGCGTGCCCGCCGGCGCCAGCAGCAGCTCCGCGAGCAGGGTATCATCCAGGACTACGCGAGTGTGCTCGCTGATATTCACCAGCGAGACCAGCTCGATAGCACGCGTGAGGCCGCCCCGCTGCGTCGGGCGGCCGATGCCATCGAGGTCCGCAACGAGACGCTGACCCTGGACGAACTGGTCGAGCACGTGATGCGCCTGGTGGAGGAGCAACGACGTCGCTTTTGCAGCAGCCGATCGCCCTAGGGCTCCGCCTCGTGGTCTGGCTGGGCTGCCGGGCCACCGTCGTGGGGCGTGAGCGCGTCCCACGCAGCGGTCCGCTCATCCTCGTCGTCAACCATCTGAGCTGGTGGGACCCGCCAGTGCTGGTTGCGACTGCCCCGCGGACTCTCAACTTCATCGCCAAGGCGGAGCTCTGGGAGCACCCGATCCTCGCCTTTCTTGGCCGTCACCACGGCGAACTACGCGTGCGCCGCGGCGAGGCCGACTTCCAGGCCATCCGCGATGCTGAGGCGCTCCTGGCGCGTGGCGGCTTCCTTGGCATCATGCCTGAGGGGACCCGGAGCCGGAGCGGAGGGCTCCAGCCCGGTCGCCCCGGCGCCGCCTTCCTCGCCTACCGCACCAATGCGCCGCTCCTGCCTGCTGCCGTCTGGGGCACTGAAGTGATCCGCCGACCGCGGGACTTGCTGCGGCGACCGCGGGTCCACGTCGTCTTCGGCGAACCGTTCCGGCTCGACCCTGCCTACCGGAAGCACCTGGACCAGGCGACCGACCAGATCATGCTCGCCATCGCTGCCCTGCTCCCGGAGCGCTACCGGGGCGTCTACGCCGAGCGCCTGGCCCAGCAGACCCCCCTTCCCTCCTGACGTGCCCGGCGGTTGCTCAGCCGCAGTTGATCACGCCGGCCGGGGTCTCCGGCTGGGGGAAGAACGTGCGGGCATCGGCCGCATGCGACCAGATGTTGCTCCGGCTATCGACGCCATCGACGGTGACCCGGAAGTAGAGCTTCTGAGCCGGGTCGCGCGCCGCTGAGACATCGACATCGTTGAAGACCCAGACCGGAAAGGTCAGGTCGTTCACCGTTTGGAAGACTTTCAGGCCGCTTGCGACGGGCTCGAACAGCCCGCTGCCGACCGCCCGCCAGAGCCGCACCGTTGGTGACCACTCGGTTCCCACCGAGCGCAGGGTGCCGCGATGGAACAGGTAGGCCGCAATGTTCGCCCGGGTGGCCTGGGTGACGGGCGCGTTCCCATGGGGCCAGACGATCTCGATCTTGGCATCCACCGCCGCCGGCGCCCCCTCGGCACCCTGCGGCACGTCGGGCTGGGGAAAGATCGTGCGGGCATCCGCCCCGTGACTCCAGACATTACTGCTCCCCGCGACGCCGTCAACGGAGACGCGGAAGAAGATCTTGGTTGCAGGGTCACGGGCGGGGGCAACGTCGATATCGTTGAAGGCCCAGCTGGGGAAACTGAAGTCGCCAGCGCGCTCCGTCCGGCGGACCCCCACGGCGACGGGTTCTTCGATTGGTACAACTTCCACCACCATCACTGGGTTCTCGCTCTGCTCACCCCCGCCCAGGTGCACTTCGGCCAAATCGACACCGC
>JAILZB010000426.1 GCA_023512725.1 Chloroflexota bacterium
ACCGCGGCCTCGATCCATTCGGGAGCAATCACCGGCGGCGCGCTCGGCGGCGCCGGCGGGGGAGCGGGTGCGGGGACGGCGGTTTCCGGAATCGCCGGAATCTCCATGGCCTCTTCGGGGCTGCGGACGTACCAGGCGAGGCGTTTGATGTTGATCAAGTGCTGCGGCCCGACGTTGTCGCTCGTGGCATTGCCCGCAATGGCCCCGCAGCCGAGCGTCATCGACGGGAACACGTTCGTCGTCAGGCCGACCGAGCCGTGGGGCGCGGGCGTGTTCACCAGCACGCGGTAGGCCGGCATCCGGGCGGCGAATTCGCGGATGCGCGCCTCGTCTTTGGAATAAATCACGCAGGTGTGGCCCAGTCCGCCGAAGCGCAGCACCGCTTCGCAGGTATCCATGGCCGCCTCAAAGTCCGCGACAAAATAGAGCGCCAGCACGGGCGAGAGCTTTTCCCGCGACAGCGGGTACTGCTTGCCCACACCCTCGACTTCGGCGGCCAGAATCGACGTATCGGCCGGAACCTCAAAGCCTGCCATCTGCGCGATGCGGACCGGGGACTGGCCAACGCACTGCGGGTCGACCGTGCCCTGCGGTGTGATCAGCAGCTTGCCGAGCGCCTCGGCCTGGATCTTTGCTGGTCTCAAGTTAGCCGTCCCCTATGCCCTGGTGGGAGCGGTCGTCGCGGAATTACTCTCGTCCAATAAGGGGCTGGGCTCGATCCTCTCGCAGGCTCAGGCAACGCTTGATACTACCAGCATGTTCGCTGGCCTGATCTGCCTGATGGTGATCGCGCTCCTGGTCAACGAGGTTGTTGACCGGTTAGAGCGCCATGCGCTGCGTTGGAAGCACATCAGTAAGTAGCGGGGCGCCGAGGGAGGCTTCTCAGTCGCTGCCGGAGCGATGCTACGTTTCGCTCAGCCACCCTGCCCGCGAGCTGGTTCTCCTGGCCTCCTGCCCGTCGGGTTGAGGCGCTCTGCTCCGGCCCCCAGGCTATCCGAGCACAGCGGGGGCTCCCAAGCGCTATGGCGGGAAGCAAGGCCCAGGGTACGCCTGGGGGTACCAGTCGGAAGACGGCAGCCGGCTGAATACTCTCTTCCGCCGGCCACGACGAACACTGGGAGCGGGAGACGAGGTTCGAACTCGCGACATCCTGCTTGGAAGGCAGGCGCTCTACCACTGAGCTACTCCCGCGTCTGATTTATTCTATGCGCCAGGGCAGCCCACGTCGAGGGGGTGAAGCAGGGATGACACGTTCGCCCGCGGTCCAGGTCCGCTCCGCTCGCCCGGAGGATAGCCCGGCGATCGTCCAGCTCATCCTGGAACTTGCCGAGTACGAGCAGCTGCGCCACCACGCCCAGCCGGATGCTGAGCGTCTGCGCGAGCACCTGTTCGGCCCCCAACCGTTCGCGGAGGCCCTCGTCGCTGAGGCCGAGGGGGGCATCATCGGCTACGCCCTCTTCTTCCCCACCTACTCCACCTTCCGCACCCAGCCAGGCCTCTACCTCGAAGACCTCTACGTCCAACCAGCCTACCGCCGCCGCGGCATCGGCACTGCCCTGATCGCCAGTGTGGCTGCTTGCGCAGTTGCCCGCGGCTGCACGCGCCTGGAATGGTCGGTGCTGACGTGGAATGCCTCCGCCATCCGCTTCTACGAGCAGCTCGGGGCTGAGCCCCTCCGCGAGTGGCAGACCCACCGCCTCAGTGGCGCAGCCCTGGCCCGCCTGGCGGCCCGCGCCCCGACCCGCTAGAACGAGCGCGCGACCACGAACTCGGCGAGGGCCGCGAGCGCTTCTTTCGCCTCGCCATCCGGCACCGGCTGCAGCGCCCCCACCGCCTGGCGACTGAATTCCCGCGCGATCGCCACGCTCTCCTCGATGACCCCCGTCTCCCGGATCAGCTGAACCGTCCGTGGCAGCTGCTCCTCGATCCGCCCGCTTTCAAACAGCTCCTTGATCGGGTTGGGGTCGCTCATCCGTTCCATCAGCAGGAGCGCTGGCAGCGTGACAGTACCGTTGCGGAGGTCGCTTGCTGCCGGCTTGCCCAGCTCGTCCTCGCTACCGATGTAATCGAGGATGTCGTCCATGATCTGGAAGGCCATGCCGAGGTGCTGCCCATAGGAGCGGAGCAGCTGGACCCGCTCTTC
>JAILZB010000427.1 GCA_023512725.1 Chloroflexota bacterium
GCTCTTGGCCGCCGCCGCTATGGTGAAGAGCTGATGCGGAGCCGGCTCGAGGCTCTTGACGGCGGCTCGCTGAGCCTTCAAACGGCGCTGGAGCATGCGCTGCGCATCTGGGCGCTGGGCGCTCGCGACGAGCCCGTGGCTCGCGGGGAGGACGAGGAGGATGGCGAGGGCCGGCGCGCCGAGGAAGGGGACGAGGAGTTCATCGACCGCACGCTGCGTCAGGCGCTGGCCGAGGGGACTGTCGAGGCAGCCATCTTGCAGCGGAACACGCAGCGCGAGAGTAAGTTCCGCCTCCTGGGCGTGCGGGAGCTCGAGCCGCTGATAGCGCCGTACCGCCGCGTGGAGCGGTAGCGAACGGGGGGCGTATATGCTGCCCCGCGTGTTCGGCATTGAAACTGAGTTCGGGTGTCTGGTGCGCGACCCGGCGCTTGGGCGCGCCGAGAACATCGTCGAGGCGGTCAAGGACCACGTTTTCCTTGAGGACCGTCTGGGCCTGATCGACCTGCATTCCCGTGACTACTCCTTCGAGCCGGCCGGCTGTGGAGGCTTCCTGATCAACGGCGCACGGCTCTACGTGGATGAGGTCGGCAGCCACGAGGAGTACGCCACGCCGGAGTGTTCCAGCCTGCGTGAGCTTGTGGCGCATGAGCGGGCCGGGCAGCGCATCCTCCAGCGCGCCCTCGAGGAGATGGGGCTTGCCGGCGCGGTGAGCTTCCACAATAACTCTGTCGATCACTTCGCCGGGCACACCTTCGGCTGCCACGAAAACTACCTCGTCGCGCTGGGCGATCGCTTCTTTCGCGAGGAGCTCCCGTACCTCCTGCCCTTCCTGGTCACTCGCCAGATCTTCGCCGGCGCCGGGCGGGTGGGCGGCCATCGCATCAGGCGCCCGGATTTCGGCTGGGCTGGCCTGCTGCGTCGAGAGGCCGGCCACATGTGGCTCACCGACGTCTACGCCGTCGAGCCAGACCCGACGGTGACGTATCAACTCTCCCAGCGGGCGGACCACATCCTGCACACCGTCTCACCACGTGTGCGCTTCAATCGGGCGATCATCAACCCGAAGCGCAGCATGCGGACCTCGTTCAATGATCTGCGGCGGCTGCTCAATCACGACTACGTCCGGCTCCTCCTCATAGGCGTACTCCTCAGTATAGTCTTCCGGGGGCGGGGAAGGTTGAGCCACCGGGGGAGGGAGAAACGGTACCGCGGCCTGGCGGACTACCGCTTCCGCGCCGTCAGGAGAGAGAGGCAGTCGTTTGGCATCCGCGGCGCGCCGGGCCGCTGCCGCGACCTCGTAGAGGGCTTCCGGCGTGAGGGGCGCGTTGACCCGCCAGCCGCCGGCGGGCTGAATCCCTACCCCGCCCAGCGGCCCGAGCGCATCTTCACGACTGTCCCTGATGAGCCCCAGATCGACGGCGAGCTTCTGGGCGAACGCCCCTTGGCTATTTGCCGCGTAGGCCCTGCTGGGAGAGAGTGGGGCGCCCGGGGGGGATACCGCAGCAGACGGTGTCGCTGCCCGGTACACCTTGACTTGGTCGCGGTACGCCTCTGGGACCTCAGTGGCGTAATCCAAAACGTGGATGACGCCCTCACTATCCGTCCACTGGTACAAATCGGCCTGCGCCAGAGGTAAGCACCACAACAAAATGCTCAACGCGAGGATAAATCCGCACATGGCTCCCTTCTATAACGCCGCAAGCGGTAAACCAAGAGGAGCAGGTACCGTATTGACCCACCCTGGGTGACAGGGCATAAAGCTCCTATTTCCTTACGCACGGACGGACAGACGTGGACGCACTGATCCAGAAGGCATATATCCTGTTGGAAGCGCTGCCCTATATCCAGCGGTTCTCCGGGAAGACGTTCGTCATCAAGTGTGGCGGGCACGCTATGGAGGATGAGGAACTCCAGCGGCGCTTCGCACAGGACGTTGTACTGCTTAAGTTTGTCGGCACGAACCCCGTGGTCGTCCACGGCGGCGGGCCGCAAATTGGCGAGATGCTGAAGAAGTTGGGGATCGCGTCGCGCTTCGTGCGCGGGATGCGTGTCACCGACGCCGCCACTATGGAGGTGGTGGAAATGGTGTTGGGCAAGATCAACCAACACGTCGTGACCCTTATTAACCGACAAGGCGGC
>JAILZB010000428.1 GCA_023512725.1 Chloroflexota bacterium
CGCCGAATCCGGCGAAAGCGCCGTGGTATTTCCTCTGGCTGCAGGAGCTGGTCGCGTTGACGACCGTGCGGATCGGGACGTACACGCTCAACGGGGCCTTCGTGGGGGGAGTGTTGATCCCCGGGCTCTTGATCCTGTGGTCAGCCATCTGGCCGTATCTGGACCGAAGTTCGACGGCATCGGTGGGCGTGTGGTTCCCCACCGAACGACGGCGACAAAATCTCGTTTTCCTCCTCATCGTGGCGGGGATTCTCGTGCTCATCGTCACGGGGACATTGCGCGGTCCGTATTGGGAGTTCTACTGGCCGTGGGAGCCGTGGCCGGAGATCCCTCGTCGGTTCTGACCTCTCTGCGATGAGGGGGCGAGAGGGAGCAGGGCGATGGACCAACAACGCGATGCGATGTGGATCTACTCGTTGGGCGCCGTCCTGTACGAACTGCTCTGCGGCCGTCCGCCGTTCACCGGCGACTCGCCGGTCGCGATCGCCTACAAGCACGTCAACGAGACGCCTCCCCGACCCTCGCAGCTCAACCCGGAGGTCCCGCCGGAGCTCGACGCCGTGGTCATGAAGGACGGCTGGGAGGCGCTCGAACACGTGGCCGCTCTGGGCTACGATGGAGTCGAGCTGGCCATCCGCGACCCGGGGGAGGTGGAAGGGACGCGGCTGGCGGAGCGCTGCGCGCGCCTGGGTCTGCCGGTGGTGGCGCTGGGCACGGGTCAGGCCTACTTGCACGAGGGGCTGGCCCTGGCTGCGGCCGATAGGGATGTGCGCCGTGCGGCCGCAGAGCGGCTGGTGCAGCACGTGCGCCTGGCATCTGTGCTCAACGCCGTTCCCCGGGCGCCGGCTGCGGGGGTGCAGGTGATCGTCGGGCTGATCCGGGGGCAGTCCGGGCAGGCGCGGGCTCAGGCGGAGCGGTGGCTGCAGGAGGGGCTGCGCCCGGTACTGGAGGCGGCTGATGAGGCGGGAGCAGGGGTGGTGCTGGAGCCGGTAAACCGCTACGAGAGCGACTGGCTGAACACGCTGGAGGAGGCCGGGACGCTGATTGAGCGCGTCGGGCACCCGCGCCTGGGGCTGCTGGCGGATACCTTCCACATGAACATCGAGGAGAGGTCCATCGAGGACAGCCTGCGCAGCTTCGCCCGCTACCTGCGCCACGTGCACGTGGCCGACAGCAACCGGCGCCCCCCGGGGCTAGGGCACCTGAATTTCCGGCGGATTCTCCAGGTGCTGTGGGAGGTGGGCTACCAGGGCTACCTCTCGGCAGAGACCCTCCCGTACCCCGATGCTGAGGGGGCGGCGAGGCAGACGGTGACCTACCTGCGATCGCTGCAGGTGGATATGCATGAAGGGAGGAGGATCTCATGAGAAAGGTCTGTGGTCTGCTACTGGCGCTGCTGCTGGTTTCCCTCGGGACGGCCAGCGCCGCACCGGCGGGCAAGGTGACCGTGCTGTGCAGCCCGAACCCGGCCTGGTGCGATGCCGTGCGCGAGGAGTTCCCCAAAGCCACCGGCATTACCGTGGACTTCGTCCGGCTGAGCTCGGGCGAGGCCCTGGCCCGGCTGCGGGCCGAGGCACAGAACCCTTCCTTTGATGTGTGGTTCGGTGGCACCGGCGACCCGCACATTGTGGCCAACGAGACAGGCCTTACCGAGTTCTACAAGCCCAAGGCCTGGGAGGACCTGCGGCCCGAGTTCCGCGAGGCGGTTGCCGGCAAGTACATCCCCCTCTATGCCGGCATCCTGGGGTGGGCGCTGAACGAGCGGCTGCTGAAGGAGAAGGGCCTGCCCGTGCCACGGACGTGGCGCGACCTGGCCGACCCACGGTACCGGGGGCTCATCGCATATCCCAATCCCAACACCTCCGGGACCGGGTACACCATGCTGGCCACCCTCGTCCAGATCTACGGCGAGCGGGAGGCGTTCGAGCTGTTGAAGCGTATTCACCGCAACGTCGCCGAGTACACGCGCAGCGGGGCGGCGCCCGGGCAGCTGGCCGGACGAGGGGAGGTGGCCATCGGGATCACCTTCATCCACGATGCCGTGGACCAGGTGCTGAAGGGGTTCCCCATCACCTACAACGCGGCGGCGGATGGCACCGGCTACGAGATCGGTGGTCTCAGCCTGGTCAAGGCGACCC
>JAILZB010000429.1 GCA_023512725.1 Chloroflexota bacterium
GGCAATCACTGGCAGCGCCCTTCGCCACGGCGACTGCCAGTGATTGCCAGCACCCGCATTCCGTCGCGGACGGCAGCTACCAGTTTTTCCCCTGCGGACGCCAGGTAACCCTCTTCATCAGCCAGCAGCTTCTGGCACGTGCGTGGCCAGTGGAAGCGGTCCACCTCCCAGACTGGCGGACGAGCGGGAGCGACAGGGTCTGTCCCGCCGGCGGTCGTCGGGTGGTCGGACGGCAGATGGTCCTTCTCCGGCGGGGGGGCGGCCGACGGAGTGTGCGGGATCAAGTCGCTGGCCAGCACTTGCTCCTCGTCGCCATAGTCGGCTTCCGCAGGCACGAGGGCGAGCGCAGGATCGCTGGCGGGCGGCTGCGAGGCGGAAGAAGCGGAAGGGCCAGACGCGTCGTCTCCTTGAGCTCCTTGAGGAGAACGCACGTGCCAGCGTGGCTGGGCGTGGGCGGCGTCGAGCCGCCAAGCCGACGAGGCTGAAGCCGGCGAGGCGCTCGGGTCGATCGGTTCTGGCTCGGCTTGCGAGGCTGCAGGGGCGATGGGGGGTGGCAATGCGATGGGCGGCGGCAAATGGTTGGGCGATGGAGCGACGGAAGCGTCAGGGGGCATCGCTGGCGGTGCCGTCGCGTCGGTCGTTGCCGCATCAGCCTCGCGGCGATCGTGAGCGGCAGGCTCGAGCGGGACAGGAGAGAGCTCGAGCGAAGCAGGCGACGGCAAGGCGTCGAGCGGCATCCAGGTCTGCACGACCACCGTGGCACTCGGAGAGCCCGATGGGAAGCTGCCCGCCGGTGCCAAGGACGCCGCGGGCGTGGCGAGGTGGACGGCATCTTCCAGCGCGCTGGCAGGCAGCCCAGTGATCGGCCACACGACGGCGCTGCTGGAAAGCTCCATGGGCGAAGATAGGGGGGGAGCATCTGGGGCCGCTGGGGTGTCTGGGGCTACTGAGATGTCTTGCGCCGGTGAGACATCTTGCGCCGCTGGAATGGCTGCTTCCTTGGTCGTTGTTTCGGCGTGTACCTCTGCAGGTGTGGCGTGCATGCCTGCCTCTGTGACCGTACGGCTGAGCATCCAGGGCGGAGGTGCCGACGGATGAGGCACATGGCGGATGATGACATTTCGAGAGAAGGGACGGACCGGAGGTGACGCGGGGGCTTCGCCGATTGGGGTGCGGGCCTCTTGGGACGGCCCCGGGCAGGTTTGCGTCAACCATTTCAGCGCAGCGCGGCGAAAGCTGCGGCGCGGCGAAGATGGCGGAGGCAAGGTGAAGGGTGGCCGATGCGTGCTTCCCCAGTCCGCGGAGACATCCGCGGCCGGGACGTGCGAGTCGGCAGCCCGTGGCAGATGAGGCGTGGGCACCACGTGGCCTGCCACCTCGGGATGCGAGGGCGTCTCCACACGGTAGTAGGCCGCCTCCGAATAGAGCTGCTCGACGCTCGGCGCGCTATCTGCTTTCGGCGGCGCGGGCGCCTCCGCGGAGGATGCTGGGCTGGAGGGCGAGCCAGCACGCTGCTTGGCATAGGCCTTAGTAATTGCCCGATCCAATGCGCTCATGGCGGTTTTCGCGGGTGGCAGTCGTGGGATAGGAGGCAGGTGGCGCCCAGGAACCGGTCGCCCATCGTCTCGATGGCTTCCTTGAGCAGGACGCGTTTGCCGTGGAAATCGATGTAGCTCAGCCCCTCGTCTTCGGCCGTCAGCGGCCCGTTGTCGGCCTTCGTCGTCGAAGCGAACCACCTCTCATCGATACCGCCTCGGTGCGCTCCGAGCGCGTAGAGATCGCGCGGGTCCAGGCGCAGCCTTCCTCCCGGCATCAAAAACGAGCGCGGCACCCAGCACGGCGCCAACCGCACGATGCCCTGACCTTCCGCAAGAGCCTCTTTCACGATATCTGCATTCGGCATGCTCTGAATGTACCACGACAGCCGCGCGCCTCAGGCCAGCAGCTCCCGAATCGGCGCCGCGCCCCTGTCGACGAGCCGAATCGGTTCCGAGCCCGGAACTTGGACGGTTAGATTCGGATCGATGCCGAAGGCCGCATAGAGCGTAGCCACAAGGTCGGCCGGGGTCACGGGGCGGTCCTTCGGATAAGCTCCGGTGGCGTCCGACGAGCCGATCACCTCGCCGCGCTTTAGC
>JAILZB010000430.1 GCA_023512725.1 Chloroflexota bacterium
GATCCGCAGATGCTGGCACGGCTCGTGGAGGTCGTTTGCGCGACGGCGGAGCGACTGCCAACGGTCTGGCCGATCCATCCCCGCACGCGAGGGATGCTGGAGCAATTCGGTTTCTGGCCGCAGCTTGCGCCCTGCGCGGGCCGGAACCCGACGGCGTGCGGGGACCGGCCCGCAGCCGCGCAGCCAGGCGTCTGACTCTGGTGGAGCCTTTAGGCTACCTGGAGTTTCTGGGCCTGATGGCCGGGGCGCGGGTGGTTTTGACGGACTCGGGAGGGGTCCAGGAGGAAACCACGGCCCTGGGCGTGCCGTGCCTGACGCTGCGGGAAAGCACAGAGCGACCCGTGACAGTCTCGGAAGGCACGAACCGGGTGGTGGGTACCGTGCCAGAGCAGATCCTCTCGGCGCTGGACGGGGTCCTGGAGCGCGGAAGCGGCCGGGACGGGGTGGAGGCACCTTCGTCGCAGGGGAGAACCCCACCGCTCGCTGGGCGCCGGGTGCCTGTGAACCGGTTGCCCGAGGGTTGGGACGGGCACGCGGCGGAGCGGATCGTCGCCATTCTTCGGCGTGCCCTCGGCGCGTCTGCAGCCCAGAACCGAACCCTCGACCGTGCGCCGGGCGCGGTCGGTATCGGAGGGATTTCGTCGCCGTGAGCCGTGAGCCGCCGGTCCCGCTTGCGACCGTGAGGAAACCCTCCCCTTGGGAGTGCACCCAGCCTGAGAGGTTCACCCTGGCGAGCGACGAGGTTCACCTCTGGCTGGCGACCCTGGAGGCGTCCCCAGCGCAGCTAGCAGCGTACGAGCAGCTCCTCTCCTCTGACGAGCGCGAGCGGGCCGCGCGCTTCCGCTTCTGGCGGGATCGCCACCGTTACGTTGTCGGGCGCGGGCTGCTGCGGGTGATCCTTGCCCGCTATCTGGGGATCGCACCCTTCGAACTGCGGTTCGCCTACAACGCCTACGGCAAGCCAGAACCGGCAGCGGAAAGCAGCGCGCGGTGGCTTCGCTTCAACCTCTCTCACTCCCACGGGCTTGCCCTCTATGCCGTTGCGCGCGGGCGAGAGCTGGGCGTGGACATCGAACGGGTCCGGCCAGAGATGGCGACCGAGGCGATCGCCCGACACTTCTTCTCCCCACGGGAGGTGCGCGCGCTCAGCGCGCTGCCGCCCTCCGCGCAGACGGACGCGTTCTTCCGGTGCTGGACCCGCAAGGAGGCGTACCTGAAGGCGCGAGGCGAAGGGCTCTCGCTACCCCTCGACAGTTTTGAGGTCTCCCTCGCTCCCGGTGAGCCGGCGGTGTTGCTGCAAGCACCCGGCCCTCCCCAAGAGCGTGATCGCTGGTCACTGCGGGACGTGGCTGTGCCCCGCGGCTACGCAGCGGCGGTTGCCGTGGAGGGACACGGCTGGCGGCTGTGCTGCCGGCACTGGCCGAAGAAATAGCCGACCTCCTCTCCCTCAGGGCTTCAGGCACGCGGGTCCTGTCACCTGCCCGTGTGCCTGAAGCTTTTTTGTACGGTGCCAGGTCCGTCCCGGTCTGGAAGGAGGACCGTTCACGGGTGCGGATTGCTTCTCAACGAGCGCCGGCGGCAAGGAGATTGACGCTGAAGCGCCCCTCGGGATCAAGCCACCGGCGTTCGACCCGGAGGCCGGCGGCGGTGGCGAGGGCGTCGATCTCCTTAAAGGAGTACTTGTAGGAGTTCTCTGTGTGGATTGTCTCGCCGCGGGCAAGCTCGATCTCAAGCTCCAGCACCCGAAGGCGGACGCGCTGGCGACGGAGGCTTTCCAGGTGCATCTCGATGCGCCCGTGCTCCGCATCGTAGCGCGCGCGGTGCCGGAAGGCAGTAAGATCGAACTCGCCGCCCAGCTCGCGGTTGATGCGAGCCAGAAGGTTCAGGTTGAATTGCGCCGTCACGCCGCGGGCGTCGTCGTAGGCCGCCTCTAGCACCGCGCGCTCCTTCCGCAGGTCGATTCCGACCAGCAGCCGGTCGTTGGCGGCCATCGTTGCACGCACGCGCCGCAGGAATGCTGCGGCGTCCGGGCGCTCGAAGTTGCCGACGTTGGAGCCGAGCCAGAGGATGAGCCGGTCGCGATCGCGACCGCCGGCCAGCCGGCGCAACCCTTCCGCATACTCCGC
>JAILZB010000431.1 GCA_023512725.1 Chloroflexota bacterium
CGCCGACGAATCGGAGGACAGCCTCGTGGTCCTCTTCGTGCCACCGATAGTAACCGAAGCGAGCGAGGTCGCCCAGGCGATTCGGCGAGCCGGCACCGCAGCCAGCAAACCCATTCTCACCTGCCTTCTCGGAACTCATGGTATCCCGCCAGCGGTAGCCACCCTGAGAGAGGGCCGGTTCCCGTCGTACGCGTTCCCCGAATCCGCGGTCAAGGCGCTGGCGCGGGGAATTCAGTACGGGCGCTGGCTGCAGCGCCGAATAGGTACCCAGCCCGACCTGCATGGAATCGACCTGAATAGAGCCAGGTCGGCACTGAGCGTCCTGACCGTTTCTGATGGTGGTAGCAGTTGGTTGCCCGCAGACACGGTACGCGAATTCCTGGCAGCTTTCGGTCTCCGTATGCCCCGCAGCCTGATCGCCGCCGACGTGGTCAGTGCTCAGGAAGCCGCTGCTCGGATCGGATTCCCTGTGGCCTTGAAGCTCCACTCGCGCAAAATCGTGCATAAGACCGAAGTCGGTGGGGTTCATTTGCACCTGCGCGATGGCCACGATGTGGAACGAGCCTATGCTGCCATGCGAGAATCGCTGGAGCGGCGCGGGCTCTCGGAGGCTTTCGAGGGCGTGGTAGTGCAGGAGATGGTGACCGGCGGTGTCGAAATGTACGTAGGGGTGACCCAAGCCGCCGGTTTCGGTGCACTCCTCGCCTTCGGCACCGGGGGAGTAGCAGTCGAGGTATTCAGAGACGTCGCCTTCCGCGTTCACCCGATCACCGACGTCGATGCCGAGGAGATGCTGGAACAGGTCCGAGGCAGGGTGCTTCTAGAGGGTTTCCGCGGCGGGCCCCGCTGCGACAAGGCCTCCTTGTTGGATGCGATTTTGCGTGTCGATCGCATGATCGCAGAGTTCCCGGCCATTCTGGAGATGGACATCAATCCGTTAGTGGCGCTACCGGAAGGAGCTGGCGCCGTAGCTGTGGACGCCCGCATCAGGCTGGCGGGCGCTGCGGGGTCGTCCTCTGCCTCGTTAGGTACCTCCGCGGAGTACGAGCCAGATCGCGAACACGTAGCCCAAGACGATCGAGCCGCTGCTCGGTTCGAGCAACGCTAGCCGTCCCTGGGCCCTGTAGACCAGCGCAGCTACGCCCAGCGCCATCAGCACGATGGCCGCCAGTGCGGAGACAGCGTGCAGCGTGCTCACCGCGCTCAGTATCGCCCCTTGCGGATAAGCGAGGTCGAGAGCGACGAAAACCGTCATGTTGAAGGCATTGCTTCCGAAAAGATTCCCCACTGCCAAATCGAAGGCTCCCAATCGCACTGCCGCTAGTCCCGTGACCAGCTCCGGAAGCGAAGTCGAGAAACCCACGAGCCAGGTGCCGACAAAGGTGGAACCGAACCCCGTGACTTCTGCCAGATCCTGGGCTGCTTCTGCGAAGCGCGGTGCCGCGAGAAAGATCACGATGGTAGCGATCAGAAACTCGGCCACCGCGCGCTTTAGCGACATCGCTGGCTCTATGCGGCGATGGCCTTCTCGACCAGCCGAGGGTAGTGCGATCCCGCGCATCTCGGCCGCCTCGGTCGCTTCGCGCGCGAGGGCACCACGCCTGTACAGGGCTCGCGACCCGACCAGGTAGATAGCCGCGATGGAGAGCGTGCCCGGCCCCATTCCAAGCAGAGTGGCGGCAGGTCTCACGAGTACCGTGATGGCTGCAACCGCTGTGAGGACGATGGCCAGCGCGGCGTACAGCGCGTGCTCGAGCGCCGCCTTGCGAAAAAGCTCCAGTCCGCCTGGCACCAGGTTGAGGATAGCCAGAATGAGCATGTTGGCGAGACTGCTCCCGAAGAGATCGCCTGCCGCTAAATCCAGCGCCCCCATTCGTACCGCGGCGATATCGGTGGTGAGTTCGGGAAGCGAGGTCGCCACCGCGAGAAACACCGAACCTACCCAGACACCACTTAGTTTGGTCCGAGCAGCTATAACGTCGCCCGCTCGCGCCAGCACCGTACCAGCCAGCACCACTAGCCCGGCCAGGACCCGGTGCTCCGCCTTGAGCCGCACCCTCCCACCCCCCGGTTCAAGGCCTGAGGCCCGGGCTTCCGGGCCCACGAAGGGG
>JAILZB010000432.1 GCA_023512725.1 Chloroflexota bacterium
GCTCTATACCTTGATCGGCGGGAGCGTGGCCATCTTCTTCCTCCACGGGGGGCAGCAGCGTTCCGACCTCATGCGGAGCGGGCTCTTCATCGCCCTGGCCAACGTCTTCTCCGTGGCCCTCCTCGGCCTCTTCGGCGGGGTCTTCCCGCCGTGGGAGCGGTTCGTCCTGGCCGGGTTCAACGGCCTCAGCGCGGCGGTGATCGCCATCGGTCTCCTGCCGTTCCTCGAGAACCTCTTCGGCCTGACCTCGGCCATCCGCCTCCTGGAACTGGCCAACCCGAACCAGCCCCTCCTCCGGCAGATGCTGGTCGAGGCGCCCCGGCGCATCTTCGAGCACGCGGCCACCACGCCACGGGTCGCCCTCCACGCTGCTACTACGGCCTAGCCCTATCACGGGCCGCGCGCTGCATGCGGGATTCGTCACGCTGCGTCTCGGCGACTGAACGTACGCCCCAGCCGTTCGACTATTCATAATAGTTTAGAAAGCGAGCGTATTTTGCAGCCGGGTGTCTGGGGAGTAGGCATTGACGTGGCCATCGCTCGACCCGAACTTGCTCCCGTTTGCGCTCACGGGTGTGCTGGTGATCGTCGTGGTAGCGCTACTCATCGGCATCGCCGTGCTCTTGGCGGAACGGCGCAACAAACCGCCGGCGGAGCCGATCCGCCGACGGCCCCCCATCACGCCCATATCCGGTTCGTTGCTCTCCGTTCGTGACCTTGGGTCGAGCGTGCCCTTCCTGGGGCGATATCTTGTCGAACAGGGCGTCCTTAGCATGGCAGACCTGGAAAGCGCCCTGGCTCGCCAGCAGCAGCTGGCCCGGCTGGGCCGGCCGGCCCGACTCGGCGATGTGCTAGTGGACCTGAAATTGGCCAGCCGGGAGCAGGTCGAAGCCGCCCTGAAGGCGCAGCAGGAAGAGTTCCAGGCGCGTTTTTGACGCCTCGGTCGGCTGCGCGGTGGGGGGCGATAGCGCGCCTCAGCGAGCGGCAGCCGGCGGGGAGACAGGCTGGGTGGCCGTCGCCGGACGCGGACGACGCCGACGGCGCTCCTGCAAGATACTGCGGGCAAGGCTATCGAGCAGGAAACCACAAAGACCGATCACGATGATGGTCGCCGTGAGTTCAGCATAGGCGAGCCGATCGCGCGTGTCCAGGATAAAGTAGCCCAGCCCCGAGTTGACACCGAGCATCTCCGCCGGCACGAGGATGATCCAGGCGAGCCCAACCGCGAGGCGCAGGCCCGTCAGCACATGTGGCCGGATACCAGGCCACAGAATCGTGCGGGCGATTTCGAGCCGGGTGCCCCCCAGGCTACGCCCCAGCAGCAGCCAGCGCGGATTGAGCGCCTGGACCCCGGCGGCCGTGTTGAGGATCACCGGCCAGGTCGCCCCGATCGCGATCAGCGCATAGACCGGTCCATCCCCAACACCCATCAAGATGATCGCGAGCGGGGTCCAGGAGAGCGGCGAGACCATCCGCAGAAACTGAAAGACCGGCCCGGTCATCCGCGCAAAGAAGGGCAGGCTGCCAACGGCCAGGCCGAGGGGAATCCCAACCGCCACGCTGATCGCCAACCCGACGAGGATCCGGCGCACGCTGGCAAAAATGTGGGGCCAGAGCACGCCAGAGGTGGTCAGGGTCCAGAGCGCCGTAGCGGTTCGGTCGGGCGCAAACCGGGCCAGAAAGCTCGATGGCGGCACGAGCAGCTTGGTCGCCACCCACCAGAGCACCACAAACAGCGCGATCCCGGCTAGCGGGAGCCCCACCGCCGTCAATAACGCGCTTGCCCGCCCGCTACGTCGCGGCGGGTGCGCGCGCAGCGGTGGCAGATGCTGGAGCAAGAGATCTACCCCATGTTCCCGCGCCTGAAGGAGCGCGCCGGTCAGTTGGCGGGCACCCTGTCGGGCGGCGAGCAACAGATGGTGGCCATCGCCCGCGGCCTGATGAGCCGGCCAAAGCTGCTCATCCTCGACGAACCCTCGCTCGGGTTGGCGCCGGTCATCGTGCAGGAGATGTTCAACATCATCCGCCGTGTCCGCGAGGAGCAGGGCGTGACGGTGATGATCGTCGAGCAGAACGTGATGCAGACGCTGCAACTGGCCGACCGGGC
>JAILZB010000433.1 GCA_023512725.1 Chloroflexota bacterium
GGTGCCCAGCAAGCCGAGCAGCGGCCCGACCGCCCCGATGGTGGCCAGCCAGGGCAGATAATGGGCCACCGCGTCGCGTTCCGAAGCCACCTCCTTGGCGAGCACCATCTTGAGGGCCTCGAGTTGCGCGTCGGAGAGGCTGAACGGCGTGGGAGCGGGATTCCCCTCGGTCTCCTTCAGGGCCGCGGGATGCACCCCGCTGTAGAAGCTGATCCCTTCGCGGAACAGCCGGTTGTAGGGCGAGGGTGGCAGCTTCATGACGCTGCGATAGGCCTCGCGCAGGCCCCCGCCCCGCCCCAGTTCGGCGAAGAACCGCTCACTCTGAGCCGCGAGGCGGCGGAACTGCCACCACTTGAATCCGATGATGAACCACGACGCCACCGAGAGCAGCGCAATGATCCCCAGGATCACCATCGTCTCGCCGCTTGACATGAGCAGGAGATCCCGGGGCGTGAGGGGCGCAGGCGCGTCCACCTGAAGCAGCATCGAAGCTCCGTGAGCTGACCGCTAAAAAGTAATGACGCGGCAAGACTTAGCCGCAGCACATGACCAACGGGAGGGCCCCTCCCCCGAGTCCGCCCCCCTCGCGCGCGCGGTGGCGAGCAGGGAATGCGTGGTCCGGGGATTCGGGGAAAGGGGGGCGGGGGAGAGGGGGGTCTAGAACGGCAGGTCGTCGTCTTCAGCGTCGAGTGCCTCGGGGACTTCCCCGAACGATTCCTCCTTCTTGGGGAGCACGGCCGCCGCGGGCCGCGGGCTGCCGACATCGTCCTGGTCGCCCGGTCGCCCCGAGAGCATCACCATCTCTCGGGCGATGATCTCCGTCGTGTACCGGGTCTGCCCGTCCCGGTCCTGCCACGAGCGGTACTCGATGCTCCCTTCGATATAGACCTTGTCTCCCTTCTTGAGGAACCGCTCCGCCAAATCGGCCAGCGAGTTCCCGCGGTTGTTCCACAGCACCACCCGATGCCACTCCGTCTTCTCCTGGCGCTCGCCCTGCGGGTTGTTCCACGCCCGGCTGGTGGCGACGGAGATGGTGGCCACGCGCGAGCCGTTGGGAGTGGTGCGGACTTCGGGGTCGGCGCCCAAATTGCCGATCAGGATGACCTTGTTGACGCTGCGGCTCACGGTGTCCTCCGGGATGAGAGGCGGGTCTGGACGTGTGGACCCGGGCAGAGTATAGGAATGGCACCTACCAGTGTCAACCAAACAGACGCAGTGCGGTACCATTTGCTGCAACGTCAGGCCGCACCGGAGAGATCGCGCCGCAGCACCAGGGCGTCTTCGAGCGGGCGGCGGTAGTAGGCTCGGCGCATGCCGGCTGGCCGGAAGCCCGCCCGCTGGTAGAGCTGACGTGCTGCCTGGTTCGAGACGCGCACTTCCAGGAATACCTCCGTGATCCCCCGCGCGCGGAGGGCGGCCAGCATGTCGTCGAGCAGCGCTTGGCCGAGTCCGCGTCGCCGGTGGCGTGGCTCCACGGCGAGGTTCAGCAGCTCAGCGGTCGTGCCGATCGAGCGCGCGATGGCATACCCGATGATCCCGCCCCGCGCTTCCGCCACCCGCGCGGTGACGTGCGGGGCAGCGAGCAGTTCCGCCAGCCCGTCGCGACTCCACGGGTCGGAGAACACGGCGCGTTCCAGCACCGCGAGCCGTTCCGCGTCAGCTACGCTGGCTGTCCGGATCCGGTAGGGGGCGTCCATGCCGCCGCTCCCACTGGACCTGCGCTTCGGCGGGGCGGCCATAGGTGGGCTCCCAGAGCGCGGGCTCCTCGATCAACGTGCACACCCCGCTCCCTTCCCTCCCCGGCACCCCGATCAGATCCAGCAGCACCGTGGCCCGGGGCCAAGCGGGGGGGGGCGTCACCCCGTAGCGTCGTGCCAGTGCGGTGCAGATAGCTTCGGGACCGTCTCCTACCATCCGCGTAACGGCGGGCAAAGCCACGAGATCCGGTTCGCCGACGGCGCGGGGCGGGAACAGCGTGGTGACGCGCCGGGGTTGGTCGAAGCGCCAGATGCCTAGGTACACCTCGCCCCGGAACGCGTTGGTGAAGGCGAGCACCGAGGCACCGTCTTAGGCCACTCCGGCGGCGCGCACCAGCAGGGAGGG
>JAILZB010000434.1 GCA_023512725.1 Chloroflexota bacterium
ACTCCACGGCGCACCCCGAGGACGCGACCGCCTCCACCACCTCCCACTGCCTCCCGCCAAACGAACGGCTGGGACGAAAGCCGAACTTCTTGGGCAGATCCAGGTGCGAAAGCACGTCGAACAGCCCGCTGCGCACCGCGCCGATGAGCGCCGTGGCGTACTCGTCCCAGATGCGGTCCACCACGCCGCGCTCGAGGTCGAGCACGCAGGTGCCGCGGACGCAGTCGCTCCGGCCTTTGTTCGTGTAGACGGCCTCGGTGGCGCCCCCGTGCGCCTTGGTGTTGTACAGGTGGGCGGCGATCGCCAGTCCCCATTCCTCGAAGAAGATCGGGCCGTCCGTGTAGAGCAAGTCCGGCTGGTACTGGTCGATCAGGTCCTTGATGCGCGCAAAGTAGTGCTGCTTCCACGCGAGCGGCACGCCGGTCTCGTCCCAGGCGCTCTTGGGCGCCGGGTGCGTTTCGTGGTACAGGTCCGCGTATTTGGGGTCGGCGCCGTCGTAGGGCACACCTTTGAACTCGCCCTCGCTGTCGGCGCCGTGGCTGGTCTGGAACCAGTGATAGCTCACCGCCAGGTGCTCGCTGACGCCGAAACGCAAGCCGTGGCGCTCGGCCGCCCGCCGGAACAGGCCGACGATGTCCTTCTTCGGACCCATGTGCACCGCGTTCCACCGGTGAAGCCGCGAATTCCACAGATCGAAGTTGTCGTGGTGCACCGCCATGCTCACGAAATACCGGGCGCCCGCCTTCTTGTAGAGCGACATCAAATGGTCCGGATCGAACTTCTCGGCCTTCCACGTCGGAATGATGTCTTTGAAGCCGAACTTGGACGGGTGCCCGTAGCGGGCGACGTGATAGTTGTATTGCCGGTGGCCCTGGATGTACATGTTGCGGGCGTACCAATCGCCGAACTCCGGCGCCGACTGCGGCCCCCAGTGGGCCCAAATGCCGAACTTGGCGTCGCGGAACCACTCCGGCGCCCGGTAGGCGGCGAGCGATTCGCGCGTGGGCTGAAACGGCCCCGGCGCGATCTGAGGCGCGCTCTGACGGCCGGCGGCCGGGCGCCAGGCCAAACCCGCGCCGAGCCGCATGGCCTCTCTTCTTGAAATCCGCATCTTGTTGAACCTTCCTATCCCGCTTAGTCTACTCGAGAGCGCGCGCCTGGGCGCCCGTGGTCGCATTCCAGAGTTCGAAGCGGCGCCGCTGAAAGGACTCGGCGTCGGCCCGCCGCGCGATCTCGGCCGCGCTATAGCGGTCCGCCGCGGCGTAGGCCCTCCGGGCTTCCCCCGTGGCCCGCGCCGGCTCGAACATCCACAACCAGCGCCGGTAGCCTTCAGGCGCCGTCTCGGCCGGAAAGAGCTTGGCCTCCCACAACACCGGCGAGGCGCCCTCGGGCCACACTTGGGCCGCCTCGAGCCCTGCCGCCCGGAACCACTCCGACAGCGGCGCCCCGCAAAAGGTCGCCTCGCCGGCGGCCAGCTTGAACGAGTCGTCGGTTCCGTAGCAGCCCACGAACCACACCGGCTTTCCCTGGCGGCTTGAGCCGCGCTGCACGTCAAGACACGCCCGGGCGGGCAGGGCCAACGGCTCACTGACGTCGACGCCGGTGACGACGTTCTCTCCTCCCAGCTCGAGCCGCGCTTCGATCCGACAGCCCTCCACCCAGGCCCGCCTGCCCAGGATAGCCCCGCCGCTCCCCAGGGCCGTATTGAACACCACATTCCCGCCTGGCGGCAGCCGGCGGCCGCGCCGGGCGAGCCACCGCGCCGCGCTCGGAACCAGCTGCCGCGTCGCTCCAAAGTGCAGGAAGTCGCAACGCTCCAGGCGGCACGCTTGAAGCGGGATCGCGCGGAGCGAAGGGTAGACTGCCGCCAGCTTCGCTTCCGGCCACGTCGAACCGGCGGCGCGTGCGGCGGCGACGTAGTGCTCGAGCGTCGCCTCGTTTCCCATCGCGCAACAAATCTCCCGATAAAGGTCCAGTCCGCGATCGAGCAGGAGCTTGCGCGCCGCCTCCGAGAAAGCATATCCGCCGGAGGCGCGGACGACGCCGAACGTCTCGAGCAGCGCCGCCGCCGAACGCGCGTCGAAACTCATTACCCCGATAT
>JAILZB010000044.1 GCA_023512725.1 Chloroflexota bacterium
AGCTGCTCCAGCACGCCGACCTGCTGGATGAGTACGTCGGCGGCTGGATCGCCCAGCACGACCTGGACGAAGTGCTGCGCAAGTTCGAGGAGGCCGAGGCAGCGGTCGCCCCGGTTTACGACATCGCTGATATCTTCCGCGACCCCCAGTACCAGGCGCTCAACTCGATCATCACAGTGCCGAACGAAGACCTCGGCCCGGTCAAGATGCAGAACGTGCTGTTCCGGCTTTCCGAGACCCCAGGACGGATCCGCTGGGCTGGCCGTCGCTTAGGGCGCGATAACGCGGAGGTCTACGGGGAGCTCGGCCTGACTGCCGAGCAGCTCGCGGAGTTGCAGGCCAAGGGAGTGATCTAGTGCTGCCGCCGCTGCGCAGCTGGCTCTATGCCCCGGGCAACAATCCCAAATTGCTCGAGCGAGCGCCCCGCACCGAGGCGGACGCCGTCATCTTCGACCTGGAGGATTCGGTACCAGCAGCGGAGAAAGTCCGCGCGCGCCAGCTCGTCAGCGAGGCGGTCGCCCGCCACGCGGGGGTAGCGGGGCCGGCCATCTTCGTCCGGGTGAACCATCCCGAGACCGGGTTGACGGAGGCCGAGGTGATGGCGGTCGTGCGGCCGGGGCTGAGTGGGCTGCGTCTGCCCAAGATCGAGAGCGCGCGTACGGTGCGGCTGGTGGCCGAGTGGGTCGAGCGCGCTGAGGAGGAGCATGGCCTGCCAGCCGGCTCGGTCGTGCTGGTGCTTGGGGTCGAGAGCGCGGTTGGAGTGTGGCGGGCCGAGGAGCTGGCCGATGCCCATCCGCGGGTGCTCGCTCTCGCCTTCGGCGCGGTGGACTTCGCTCGCGATATCAACGCCCTGCCGGAATCGCCTGATGGTCGGGAGCTGCTCTACGCCCGCTCGCGGCTCGTGGTCGCCTCGCGGGTGGTCGGCGTGCGTCCACCGGTCGATAGCGTCTACCCCCGGCTGGACGACGAGGCCGGGCTCGAGCGGGAGACCCGGGCCGGCCGGGCGCTCGGCTTCTTCGGTAAAAGCGCTATCCACCCGCGCCAGCTCCCCATTATCAACCGGGTCTACACCCCGGACGATGAGGAGATCGCCCGCGCGAACGCGATCGTTGAGGCAGCGGCGGCGGCCGAGGACCTCGGGATTGGCGCCCTCCGCCTCCCGAACGGCGAGTTTGTCGACCTGCCGGTCGTCGAGCGCGCGAAGGCGCTGCTGGAGCTGGCCCGACGCCTAGGAACACCCGGGAGCTGAGCCTGCCGGCCCACCCCACCGGGCCAGGGCGGCCGACGCCCGGTGGGGTGGGTGGAAGGGCCTCAGTCGGCCGAGACAGCAGCTGGCGCGAGCGCTTCCTCCTCCCAGATCTTGGTCTGGCGGGTCTCAGGCATCAGGAAGAGACTGAGGAGGAAGCAGACTGCCGGCACCAGGATGGGGTAGGCCAACGCGGCGAGGAGGCTGTTGGTGGCGGCGTAGGCGGCCGAGGTGACATACGGCACGAGGCCACCGCCCCAACCGTTGCCGATGTGGTACGGCACCGAGACGCTGGTGTAGCGGATCCGGGCCGGGAAGTACTCCGCCAGGAAGGAAGCGATCGGACCGTAGACCATTGCCACGTAGAACACCAGCACGAAAACGATCGCGACCGCGGCCCAGAAGTTCCCATTCTAGAGCGCAAGCTGGCCTGGCTCAGCGACACTGCCGAGGAGGCTGTAGAGCGGGTAGTAGGTCAGGGCTGCCAGCGCCATCCCGCCCAGGATGATCGGCTTGCGGCCGATGCGGTCCGAGAGGGCACCCAGCACGATGAACATCGGGCTCGCCAGCAGGATGGCGGTGCCGACGATCAAGCTCGATGTGACGAGGTCGACCTTCTTGATCGTCTGCAAGAAGTAGAGGGCCCAGAACTGGCCGCTGTACCAGACCACGCCCTGGCCGATCACCACCACCGCGGCGGTCAGGACGTACTTGATGTTGCTCGACAGGAACGCCTCTCGCCAGGGGGAGCGGCTCGTCCGCCGGGCGGCCTGCAGCCGCGCGAAGACCGGGGTCTCCTGCAGCTTCAACCGGATGTAGATCGAGATCGCGACCAGGAGGAAGGAAAGCAGGAAGGGGATCCGCCAGCCCCACTCGTTGAACACCTGCTCACCCAGCCCAAGGCGAGTCGCCAGGACGACCACCAGCGAGATCATCAAGCCGATCGAAGGCGAGGTCTGCAGGATGCCGGTGAAGAAGCCTCGCCGCTGGTCGGAGACGTGCTCGGCCACGTAGGTGATCGCGCCGCCGTACTCGCCACCCAGGGTCAGTCCCTGGACCAGGCGGAGCAAGAAGAGGATAAAAGCGGAGAGCAACCCCACCTGGGCGTAGGTTGGGAGCAAGCCAATCAGCGCGGTCGAGACGCCCATGCCCGTGAGCGTCACCAGGAAGGTGTACTTGCGTCCGATCAGGTCCCCAACGCGTCCGAAGACGAAGGCGCCCAGCGGCCGGATCAAGAAACCGATGGTGAAGATCGCCACCGTATTGAGGAAGGCCGCGACCGGGTCGCCGGGTGGGAAGAACTCGCGCGAGAGGATGGTGGCGAGGCTGCCAAAGATATAGAAGTCGTACCACTCGATGACGGTGCCGAGGGTGGAGGCGCCCATCACGAGCCGTAGGTAGCCAGGGGCAAGCTCCTCGTAGTAGTTGCGCTGGTTCATGCCGGCTCACCTCCGTGGTGGGATAGGGTGCCTACCGCGACCGGAGACCCGCGTGGTCACCAGGTCAGCCACTGCCAGGGGAGACAACACGCCGTATCCATCATAGGCAGGTGCCGAACGGTGCCCAACCAGCACGGCAAAATCGGGCGGTGAACGGTCAAAAGAGGCGGCAATTTGGTCGGAAGGCTGGGGTGAATGGACCCAGCGACGTGCTAGGCTGAGGTGGAGAGAGTGCGACCTTTGCTAAAGATTAGCTTCCAAAGAAAATTTGGCAACTAGGGAACGGATAGCGCAAGATCGGTCTGCACTATGACTCCGGTACACGAGATCCTGAATGATACGGCCAGCGAGGCGCTGCCATGTCCCACCCGGATGACCCCCTGACCGATCGGGGCGCCCACGAGGTCGCCGAGAGCGAGACGGAGTTCGGCGAGAGCGAGGCGTGGGCGCAGTACCTCGCGGAATTCGACCGGGCCTGGGCCGAGGAGGAGCACGCGCGCATCCACGAAGTGGCCGAGCAGACCCCCTACGGCGCCATTCTCCTGCAGGATCTCATCCGACGCCAGGTGCGACTAGCGCTGGGTGTGACGGCGCTGTTCCTCGCGGTGCTGTTTGCCCTCCCGTTGGCCTACCTCGACCTGCCGGCGGTGATGGAGGCCGAGGTCCTGGGGCTGCCGCTGGGGTGGCTGATCCCGGCAGCGCTGATCTACCCCTTCACCTGGGGGCTTGCGGTCCTCTACGCTCGCCGGGCTCGCCAGCACGAAGAAGAGTTCCGGGACTTGCTGCGCTGAGATGGTCGGGGTGCTGAGCGTCCACTGGCTGTCGCTCCTGGCCGCGGTGGCGGTGGTGGTAGGGGCGGTGGGGGTGGGGCTGTACACGACGCGGGTGGTCCGGACGACGTCGGACTATTTCGTTGCCTCGCGGATGGTCGGCCCACTGCTGAACGCCTCAGCGATCAGCGGCGAGTACCTGAGCGCGGCCTCGTTCATGGGCGTGGCCGCCATGGTGATGGCCTTCGGCTACGACGTCCTGTGGTATCCGGTGGGCTACGCGGCGGGTTATCTCTTCCTGCTGTTGTTTGTCGCTGCTCCCTTGCGTCGCTTCGGGGCCTATACCATCCCCGATTTCGCCGAAGGCCGCTTCGACTCGCCGGCCTTTCGCCGGGTGGCGGTGGTGTTCGTGCTGGTGGTCGGCCTGTTCTATATGCTGCCGCAGATGAAAGGTGCGGGGCTGGTGTTCCACACCCTCACCGGCGCACCTTACTGGCTGGGGGTGGTGGTAGTCGGCAGTGTCATCACCCTGAACGTGGCGCTCGGGGGCATGAAGGGTATCACCTACGTCCAGTCGTTCCAGTTCTGGGTGAAGTTCCTGGCCCTCGCGCTGCTGGGGTTGGGGGCGATGGCGGTGACGGGCTGGCATGGCACTCACTTCCAGCAGGCGAGCCGCCCTGGCGTGCCCCGCTTTGCTGAGCCGACGGAGGTAGCGACTCCCGCTGGGACTGCGCTCAAGCTCGAAGAGCCAACGCCCGTGCGGGTGATGGATGCTGTGACGCTGGAGCTGCCCAGCGGGGAGCAGCGCGCCCTCCAGGCCGGCGAAGAACTGACCCTCCCCGTCGGGACAAGCCGACTGCTGACGGCCGGCCGGCTCGTCTACCCGGCGAACATGCCCATCCCCAATGCGCCCGCGGGAGAGCAGTGGGCCCGGCCGTTCGGCCCCTTCTCCAATGGGCTGGGGTACCCCCTGCTCTTTACCTATTCGCTGATGGTCGCGACCGTGCTAGGGACGGCCGGACTCCCCCATATCCTGGTTCGGTTCTACACCAACCAGGATGGTGATGCGGCCCGCCGCACCACGGTGGTGGTCCTGGCGCTCATCAGCCTGTTCTACCTCTTTCCCCCCTGATCGGAGTGCTCGGGCGTGCGCTCGCGCCGGAGCTGTATGCCGCTGGCCAGACAGAAACGCTGCTGCTAGCCCTCCCCTCACGGATCGGTCCGCCGTGGCTTGGGCACCTGCTCGAAGCAATCGTGGCCGCGGGGGCCTTCAGCGCGTTCATGTCCACCACCTCCGGCCTGCTAGTGGCAGTCGCCGGGGCCCTTGCGCACGATGTCTACGCGCGCATGCTCAACCCGCGGACGAGCTCGCGCGGCCAGCGGCTGGCGTTCCAACTGGCTGCGCTCCTCGCGGGGATGATCGCGATCCTGGCGGGGGTGCAGGTGGAGCGTTTCGCCATCAATCTCCTGGTCGGCTGGGCCTTTGCCATCTCGGCCACCTCGTTCTTCCCCCTGCTCACCCTCGGGATCTGGTGGAAGCGGCTGACCCTGCCGGGCGCGATGACGGGCATGATCGTGGGGGGTATCTCGGCCTCGGTGGCCGTCCTCGCCACGATGTACCTCGCCCCCCTCGAGGTCGGCGTGGCGGAATCGCTCGTCTGGACGCTCCTGGCCCAGCCGGCCATCTGGGCGATCCCGATCGCCTTTGGCACCATGGTCGGCATCTCCTGGCTCACCGCCGACCAGGTGCCGGTGGATATCAACCTGAAGCTGCTGCGCATGCACGTGCCCGAGCAGCTTGGGCTCCAGACTGAGTACATTCGGGAGTAGGACCAGCGATGGGAGCGTGGTCGCTTGTCCTCACCGAAGCGGTCATCATTCTGGTGTTACTCGGCTGGCTGGTGGTGCTGCTGCGGCGGCGGCGTCACTCCGTCGGCGAGAGCCGCGACCAAGCCATGCTCGAGACCCTCTACCTCGTCAACCACTCGCTGCCCTACCTGCGCCACGCCCTCACACCCCACACGGCCGCTCGCGCGGTCAAGCTGATCTACGACTTCCTGCGCCCGACGGCGGTCGCCCTAGTGGGGGAGGGAGAGATCCTGGCCTTCGTCGGCGCAGGCAGCGACCACCATCGGCCAGGGACCCGCGCCCTCACCCAGGTGACCCAAGAGGTGCTGCGGAGCGGGCGCCCCATTGTGGCCCCTCACCGCGAGGCGATCGGCTGCAGCAAGCCCGACTGCCCGCTCCAATCGGCGATCGTCGCGCCGTTGCGGGTACGCGGGCGGACGGTCGGCTGCCTCAAGATCTACGATGATGGCAGTCACACCCTCACCCCCGCGCGGATCCGGATCGCCGATAGCCTTGCCCGCGCCATGAGCACCCAGATGGAGCTCGCCGAGCTCGACCGCCAGACCGAGCGCCTCGCCCGTGCCGAACTCGCCGCGCTGCAGGCCCAGATCTCGCCCCACTTTATCTACAACATGCTCAACACGATTGCGGCCTTTATCCGTACCGACCCGGAGCGCGCCCACGAACTGCTGGTCGACTTTGCCGACTTCACCCGCCGGGCCTTCAAGCGGCGGAGTGGCTTTGCCCCCTTGGCGGACGAACTGGAGTACGTCCACCAGTACCTGACGCTGGAGAAAGCGCGCTACGGGGAACGGCTGGAGGTGGTCTATCGCATCGACCCCGAGGTGCTCCCCGTCTCGGTGCCGGTGCTCATCCTCCAGCCCCTCGTGGAGAATGCCATCCGCCACGGCATCAGCCGCAAGGTCGGCCCGGGGCGGGTGGTGATTACGGCCGAGGACCGCGGCAATGAGGTGCTAGTCACAGTGAGCGATAACGGTGCTGGCATGACCAGCGTTGAGGTCGAGCAGGCGCTCCGGGAGGCTCCACGCCGCGGCCTAGGCCTCGCCAACGTGAGCGAGCGGTTGAAGAGCCTCTACGGCCCGGAGCGGGGGCTCGAGATTGAGAGTGCCCCGGGCGAAGGAACGGCGATCCGCTTCCGGGTGCCCAAGTTCCATGCTGGTGTCGCGGTGGTGAAAGGATGACGACCTCAGGAAGCGTCGCCCTGCCAATGCTCAAGGCGCTCATCGTCGATGACGAGGAGCCCGCCATCACCGAACTCAAGTACCGGCTGAGTGAGACGGGCTGGCCAGTCCAGGTGACCAGTGCCCTGACGACCCGGGAGGCCCTCCGGCTGCTGCGCCAGCGGGAGTTCGATGTCGTCTTCCTGGATATCCAGATGCCGGAGATGAACGGGATCGAACTCCTCCAGCAGAGTCGGCCGCCGGTGGTCGTCTTCGTCACTGCCTACGAGGAGTATGCTATCCAGGCCTTCGAGCTGCGGGCCGTCGACTATCTCCTCAAGCCGGTGCGGGTCGAGCGCCTGCTCGAGACCCTCGAACGCGTGCGCACGCTTCGCTTCCCCGCCCCCCGGGCCGAGCCGCCGCGCGTTCCCCCCCTCGATCGCCTACCGGTCGAGCAGGCTGGCCGCACTCGCTTGATCGACCTGGCCGAGATCCGCTTTGCCGAAGCGAACGATGAGGTCGTGCTGGTCAAGACCTATGACCAGAGCTACGCCGTCCGCTATACCTTGAGCGAACTGGAGGGCCGCCTGCCGAACCCTCCCTTCCTGCGGGTGCACCGTTCCTACATCGCCAACTTGAAGCGGGTGGTCGAGATCCGCCCCTACTTCAACGGCAGCTATCTGCTCAAGCTGGACGACAAGCAACAGAGTGAGATCGCCGTTAGCCGCAGCCACGTGCGCAGTTTGCGCAGTCTGCTGGGCCTGTAGGCACGCTGGCAGCAGCCGGCCAGCAGCAGCGGGCTACAATGGGGGCAAATCTGCTCACAGGAGGCTCGGATGGCGTTCGCGCCGTGGCGCCCACTGGTGGCGTCGAGCCAGGTCTACGACCTCAGCCAACCGCTTGAACCGACGATTCCCGTCTCACCGAACCACCCCGGCTTCCGGATGGCGTTACTGCGTCGCCATGGCGATAGCGTGCGTGCGGATGGGGTGACCGCCGCGAACGAGATGATCGTCCTCGGTGGCCACACGAGTACCCACATCGATGCCCTCGCCCATGTGGGCTATCAGGGGTATCTCCACGGCGGGGTAGACGCGATGGAAGCCCAGCGGGGTGGGCGCTTCAAGGAGCACGGCGTCGAGACGATCGCCCCCTTCTTCTGCCGCGGGGTCTTGCTCGATGTCGCTGGCTACCGGGGCGTCGAGACCTTGCCCCCTGCGACTCGCATCACGGCTGAAGAGTTGGAGGCGGTGCTCCACTGGGAGGGGGTCGCGCCACCCGCGGCGGGAGAGGCGGTGCTCATCCGCTCCGGCTGGGCCCGTCACTGGAACGACCCCGAGGCGTACCTCGGCCACGCCAGCGGTGTCCCCGGCCCCGATACCAGCGCCGCCGAATGGTTGGCCTCCTGCCAGGTGCGGGTGACCGGCCACGACTCGATGGCCTACGAGTGGCTGGCACCGGGGGCTGGGCACAGCCTGCTCCCGGTTCACAAACGCTTGCTCGTCGATGCCGGCATCCACCTGCTCGAGAACATGAACCTGGAGGAATTAGCCCGCGCCCGCGTCTACGACTTTCTCTTTATCTGCGTGCCCTTGCGCCTGGTGGGGGCAACTGGCTGCCCTGTCCGTCCACTGGCGGTGTCGGCATGAGCGAACGTCCCTTGAGCTCCCAGCTCGCCGAGTTTGCGGCCACCGTCCACTACGAGGACCTACCGCCAGCGGTCATCCACAGTGCCAAAGAGCGCATCCTGGATACGTTGGGGATCTGCCTGGCAGCAGCCGCGGAAGGGCTCGCTGATGGCGTGATCGCGCTGGCCGAGCGCTGGGGGGGGCGCGAGGAAGCCGGGATCGTCGGGCGGGCCGGTCGCTTCCCCGCGCCCGTGGCGGCCCAGGTCAACGGGACTCTCGCGCACAGCCTCGACTTCGACGACACCCACCTGCCTTCAATCCTCCACCCCAGCGCCTCGATCGTGCCCGCAACCCTCGCGGCGGCCGAGGCAAGTGGCGCCTCGGGACGCGAGGCGATTGCCGCCGCTGCCGTCGGGACCGAACTCTGCGTTCGCATCGGCCTCGGCGGGATGGTCGCGGGGAGTAACCTCTGGTTCGACCGGGGCTGGCACGCGACCTCCATCTGTGGCACCCTGGGGGCTGCGGTAAGTGCAGCCAAGCTGCTCGGGCTCGATGCTGCCGGCATTGCCCATGCGCTTGGCATTGCGGCCAGTTTTGCCAGTGGCATTATCGAGGCGAACCGGACTGGCGGCTCGGTCAAGCGCTTGCACTGTGGCTGGGCAGCCCACAGTGGGCTGAACGCGGCGTTCCTGGCCCAGCAGGGGTATACCGGCCCGCCGACGGTCTTCGAAGGCCGCTTTGGCCTCTACACCGCCTTCCTGGAAGGAAAGTTCGACGCCCAGGCGGTGCTCGCAGACCTTGGCGAGCGCTGGGAGCTCCCTGCCATCTTTTACAAGCCGTACCCGGCCAACCACTACACCCATGCGGGCATCGATGCTGCGCTGGCGATCCGGCGCCGGTACGGCCCTCTCGACGTCGACCAGATCGAACGGATTGAGCTGGGGGTGGCGGGGCCGACCCTCCGCACCATCGGCCAGCCGCGGGAAGAGAAGATCCAGCCCCAGAGTGGCTATCACGCCCAGTTCAGTGGGCCGTTCACGGTGGCCACCGCCCTGCTCGGTGGTGGGGGGCTCGGCGTGTCGTTCGAGGACTTTACCGATGAAAAGGCGCGTGACCCACGCCTGCTCGCCCTGGCCGCCAAGGTGGAGCTGTACGCCGACCCCGAGGCAGAGGCGATCTACCCCTACCAGTTTCCTGCCATCCTCCGCGTCTTCCTCAAGGACGGGCGCGTGCTCGAGGAACGGGTCCTGGCAAACCGGGGCGGGCCGCAGAACCCCCTCTCGCCGGAGGAGCTCCGCACAAAATTTCTCCTCAACGCGACGCGTCTCATCCCTGCCGAGCGCGCCCACCAGCTGGCCGATGCCATCCTGGCGCTCGACCAGCAGGGGACGCCCGGTGACCTGGTCGCGCGCGCCCGCCCCTAGCGAGCGAAGTCGCGGAAGATATCGGGGCGCGGCCCGTTCGCGAAGCCTTCGGCGCGCAGGAAGGTTGGCACGACCCGGATGACCACCCGCGGGAAGTCCGCCGCTGGGACGGAAGTGCCCGTGGCAGCCGCCCGGCGCTCCAGGAAGGCCTGCACCTCCGCCGGGTCGCTCACGATCTCGGCGGAGCCACGCGCCCAGACGTTCTTCGCCCCGAACTGTGGCCGCTGCTGGACCCACAGGTAGGTCGCCAGGGGGTTCTGCCGCAGGTGCCTCACTTTTAGGTTCGTGGCGTTCGAGACGGTCTGGACCGTCCAGCCCTCCACGAAGGTGGCCACCTGCCGGAGGTACGGCTCGCCCGTGCGCCCCACGGTGATGAGAAAGGCGTTCACCGCGGGTGGCCGCTGGCTGATAAAGGCGCGGATCGCCTCCAGACGTTCCTGTCGCTCCTGCTCGTTCACTGCTCCCTCAGAAGGGCCGGTTCCGGGCGCTACTGTAGCAGAGACGCTTCCGCGGCCGCTTACGGTCGCTGCGGGAGATAGGCAAGGGCGAGCCGCTTCATATGGGCGAGGATAGCCGACATGCCGTTCAAGCGCTGGTGGCTGACCACCTCAGCCAGGCCCATCGGCACAAAGAAGTCGCCGGGAACGGCGAGCACCTCCTCCGGCGACGCGCCGCGGAGCCCTTCCGCTAGCAGACCGGCGTAGCCGCGCACCGTCGGCGATTCCTTCGGCACGTCAAAGTAGAACTGCAGACCGTCGGCCATCTCGGCGGCGACGTAGACCGGCGTCTGGCATTCGTGGACGAAATCCATCTGGTCACGGTTCTGGGCCAGCCACTCGGGCAGGGGCGGCATCGCGTTGGCAAACTCCAGCAGGAGTTCGAGTTTCTCCCGCCCCTGAGCCTCCTGGAACGCCTCAACGATCTCCGCGAGCCTGGGTGGAAGGTGGACCGTCGTCATGGCTGCCCCTCCTCCCGCGCTACTTGACGGCAAACCATTGCATCGCTACCTCAGCAACCCCGCGACGGAAGCCGACCGCGACCGGTGCCTCCGTCTTGGGCAATTCGAAGAAGACGCCTCCTTGCAGCGAGCCGCCAGGCACGAGGACCCCGCTGAGCTCACCATCGAAGAGACCGCCCACAGGAGGATCGTAGATCGTGCCAGCGCTGGAAAGCAGCTGGAAGTCCCCCCGCCCAATCGGGTCGCTTGCGGGGCCCTGCCCGCGGGCGAGATACGTCACGCGGAGCCGCACCAGGGTGAAGCGGTGGAAAGTCGCTGGCTGGATGCCGGTGACGAGGCTCGTCGCGTCGTCAAGGGCATCGAGCACCAGCACGGCGAGCGTCTCGCCCGTTGCCGCCTTCCAGACCCCTTCCACCCCGCGCGGCCAGGGGCGCTCTTTGGAGCCGACAACGCCCGCCGGAAGGAGCGTGCCGCTGCCCGCCGACGCTGGCGAGGGGGTGGCGACGGGGGATGCGCCGGGGCGGCTAGCGGGGGTGAAGGTGGCCAGGGGAGGAGTGCCCGCGGGGAGGGTCGGCAGGGGGCGGGTAATGGTTGCGGTTGGGAGCAGGCCGCTCGCGGGGGAAGAAGTGGTGAGCACCCCGCCGGGAGCCCCCACCGGTAAGCTGAGGGAAGCCGGTGGGGTGAAGGTCGGCGGGGCAGGGGTGATCGGTGCCGGGGTGCTCCCTGCGGGGCGGGCGACTACGGGAGGCGCCGGCCGCCCGCCGGTACTTGCCCCCAGGGCAAAGCCAAGCAGAAAGAGGAGCGTCCCGGCCACGAGCAGGCCGAGCAGCGCGAGCACGTTCGGGCGTCGGCGCGGCGAGGCCGCTGCCGGGGAGGGGGGGGCAGGCGCTGTCTCCGGCTCGGCAGGGGCATCGACCTGCTGGCCCGCTGGCGCCATGAGCCGGTAGCCGCAGACCCGACAGTAGGCCGCCGGCCCGAAAATCAGCCCGCCACAAGCCGGACAGCGTTGCTCGTTCACCCCGTTCGTCCTCCCCAAGATGGGCTAGCTTTCGGACTCGTCCTCTTCTGTCGAAACACTGTAACAGATGCGAGGAAGTTCGCCACGATGAGATGGTTCCTGCTGCGTGCTGTGCTGGTGCTGACGATCGGCGCGGCCGTGTTCTTTGCCGGCAATGCCCTCCTGCTCGAGGCTACCCAGCAGCAGGCCCGGATCGAGCTGCGTACGCCCACCGGCCCCTCCCAGTTCAAGGTGATCGAGACGGTCACGCGCGGTCGGGCACTGCCCACGGCCGTTCCAGCTTCCCCCTAGCGGCGGAACTGCAGCACCGTGAGCCCCGCAACAGCCTCCTGTTCCGTCTGGCGGTAGCCGGCCGCTTCGAGCGCGGCGCGCACTGCCTCGGGCGTCACTTCCGGGAACCGCGGGCTGGCAGCCGGCAAGATGATAACGGCCTGGGGGAACGGTCGTCGGGCGTTGGCTGCGGCCAGCCGCTCCGGCAGACTGGCCAAGCGCAGCTCGAGCTCGGGGGCATCGAGCGGGAGGCCGAGATAGAGGGTGGCCAAGCCCTGCTCGCCCGGCCAGCGGGTGGCCAGGCGTGCGAGCAGGCCACGCCAGGGCTCAGGGAGCCGTGGGAGAGTGCCCGCGGTAAAACGCTGTTCACTGGCGTAGGTGAGGGCGCCGGCACCATCGATGGAGAGCCGGCCGGTCCGGGCGAGTTCCCAGTCTAGGCTTGAGACTGGAAGCAGCAGGTCGATCGTGCTGATCACGAGCCCTGGCCCGGCGGGTAGCCGCGCGAGCACGGCGGCGGTCAGCTGCCGGTCGGCGGGGACGGCCGGTGGCGCGACCGCTGGCAGCACGAGAGCCGCATGACCTCCTCCCAGTGCCAGCAGCGTTCCCAGGGCGAGCCACCGTCCCGGGGGAGCCAGGCGCTTCAGCAGCCAGCCGATCTGGGTAGCGAGGAGCAGCGCACCGGCGGGGACGAGCGGTAGGAGATGGCGGTCGATCTTGGTCGCGGAGAGCTGGGCGAACAGCATTTGCCAGCCAACGAAGGCAAGCAGCAGCAGGATGCGGCTGTCGCGAAGCGCTGCCGGGCGGAGGGCGGTGCTCAGCGCGGCCAGCCAGAGCCCCAGCAGCAGCCAGGACCCCGCCAGCCAGAGGGTAGTGCGCGGGTAGAAGAGGAACCCTTCCAGGCTGGCCGCATCGGGTCCCCAGGGGGTGTTCCGCAGTGACTGGAGCGTCTGCACGACTTTCGGCGGGTAGGCGAACCAGACCAGCAGCAGGATGGCCAGCACCCCGGCCGCCAGCAGCTGGGCCCGGCGCACGGCAGCGGCGCCCGGCGGGGGTGGCCAGCGCCACCATGCCCCCGCTCCCAGGCTGCTGACGGCGACGGCAAGGCCAAGAAGCACCCCGTAGTTCTGCTTGGTGAGAAAGGTCAGAGCGATCACCACGCCGAGCGCCAGGGCAGTGCGAGCGGTGGGCGCGCTGGCAAGCCGAGCAGCCAGCCAGAGCCCGAGCGTCAGCCAGAAGAGGGCTGGGAGTTCCAGCATCGCCTGGGGGGCCAGGGCGAGCACCCCACCCGCGAGCAGCACGCTCGCCGCCGCCACGAGGCTGCCCACCTTCCCCGCCAAGCCGGGTCCCGCGAGGTCCTGCCCGGCTCGTGCCGCCACGAGGCTCGTGGCCACGAGCGCCACCAGGCCAACCCCGCGCACCAGTTCGGTGAGCGGGCCGAAGAGCGCAAGCGGCACGGCCACGAGCCAGCTGTAGCCGGGTGGCCAGTAGACCTGGCGGTAGCTATCGTAGAGCAGGCCAAGCAGGTCGCCAGCCCGCAGGTCGACCGCTAGCCGCAACCCCCAGAGGGCGTGATAACCCTCGTCCCACCCGAGCGGTCCTGCGGGGACCAGGGCGCACTCTACGAGCAGCAGCGCGACCGCCACGGCAGCCAGGAGTGCGATCCCCACTGGCCCGCCCTGGGCAACCATCTTGCTCACGCCGCCAGGAAGGGTAGCAAAGGCCAGCTGGTAGCCGCCCGACACGTCTCGAGCCAACCTGGTATACTCCCGCCTTGCGACCGCGCTGTCGGGGAAAGCCGGTGCGAGGCCGGCGCTGTCCCGCAACTGTATGCCTGCTGCGGCAGGCGAGCCAGAACACCCGGCGCGCGTGGACCGGCATCCTGCCGGCCTACCGAGGAGTAGGGGAGATGCACGAACTGATCACACGCACCATTGCTGCCATCCCCGAGCCCGATCTTGCAGCCATGAACTGGGCTCGCCTCCGCCAGGAACAGCTCACCAAGCCACCAGGCAGTCTCGGTCGCCTCGAAGAGCTGGCCATCCGCGTTGTTGGTATCACCGGCCAGGTGCCACCGGTACTCCGGCGCAAGGTGGTCATCGTAGTGGCTGCCGACCATGGCGTCACGGTCGAAGGGGTTTCGGCCTATCCCCGTGAAGTCACTGCCCAGATGGTCCAGAACTTTCTGCGCGGTGGCGCTGCGATCAATGTGCTCGCTCGCGGGGCAGGGGCCGACGTCGTCGTGGTCGATGCGGGGGTGGATGCCGAGCTGCCAGCGGCTCCCGGCCTGATCGCGGCGAAGGTCCGGCGCGGCACCGGGAACCTCGCCCGTGAACTGGCGATGACCCGCGCCGAAGCCGAGGAGTGCCTCGCAACCGGCATCCGGGTGGTCCAGGCTCAGATCGACCGCGGGGTGGACCTGGTGGCGACGGGCGATATGGGGATCGGGAACACGACCCCCTCAAGCGCGATCACCGCCGTCATCACCGGTCGGCCGGTGGCGGAAGTGACGGGTCGCGGGACAGGGATTACCGCCGAGCAGCTTCGCCACAAGATCCAGGTGATCGAGCGGGCGCTCGCCCTCCATCGGCCGGACCCGAGCGACCCGATCGGAGTGCTCAGCGCGGTCGGTGGGCTCGAGATCGGCGTGCTTGCTGGGGTCATGATCGGCGCGGCTGCGCGGCGCGTCCCGGTGGTGATCGACGGGTTTATCTCCGGAGCAGCGGCGCTGATCGCGGTGACCCTTGCGCCGGCGGTCGCGTTCTCGCTGATTGCTGCACACAACTCGGTCGAAGTTGGGCACCGCGCGATCCTCGCCCACCTGGAGAAGGTGCCGCTCCTCAACCTCGACCTCCGCCTGGGGGAAGGTACCGGTGCTGTGCTGGCGTTCACCATCATCGAGCAGGCCGTTCGCATCTTGAACGAGATGGCGACCTTCCGCGAGGCGGGGGTCTCCGGGCGCTCTGCTCCCCGCGAGGTGGCCCGACGCTTTGCCCGCCGGCGTGAGGGCTATCTCCATGCCCTGGAAGGCGGGATCTGGGACGACCCCTTCCGCCATGTTGATGGGCGGCGCTATCGCCACATCGTCAGCACCGACCTGGGCCGCCTGATTGCCTGGGCGGAAGCGCGTGGCATCTCCCGCAGCCGGATTGTCCGGCGGGACCTCCGTGACTACCGTCGCAATGGTGAGCGGGTTGTTGCCTGGCACATCGACCTGGGGGGGCCCTATCTCGACGTCGAGCCCTGAGGGGAGCTGCCTGGCCCTAGAGCAGGGCTGGCTCGGGCAGGCCGTGGTCGATCAGTAGCTGGAGCGCCCGCTCCGCGGTCCAGGGGAACCAGAGCGCATCGCCGAAGCTCGACCAGCGCACCGCGTCGAAGGCGGCGGCCCATTCCAGCAAGCGGCGGACGGCACCAACCGGCGCAAGCGTGCGGCCGACAACGCGGGTGGCAAGCAGCTGTTCCAGGGTGGTCTGGCTGGGTGCGCCGACCTCGCGGAGGAACCCGAAGAGCAGCACCGTCGGTGCGGGGGGGGGCACCTCCACGACCCAGACCCGATCGAGTGGCCGGAGGTAGCCCCCGTGCTTGAGCGCAGCCAGCAGGCGCGAGGCCGACGTTGGGTCGTCGGTCCCTCGGCGTTCGCTCACCCAACGGCGCAAGCGGGCGGCGCTAAACCAGCGCCAGTCCGGGTCAGGGAGGCACTCGTCGAGGAACAGCCCCAGCCCGGGTTCCACCTCGGCCAGGCGGAGGAGGGCGAACTGGCGTTTCGTGGCTTCGCGCACGGGGGCAGCGAGCACCCGCAGCGCGAGCTGGTCCACTGACTCGCCAACCACGTAGGGTCGGGCCAGGTAGCGAGCAAAGCGGGGGCGACTGCTCGCACTGAAACGGGCCGGCAGGCGCTCGCTACAGGCTTGGACGAAGGCAGCGCGCTGCTCCAGGTGACTAAGCGCCCCAAGGAGGGCAACCGCTTCCGAGATCAGGGCCGGGCCGAGCGGCGGAACCCGCGGCAGGCGACGCAGCGTTGGCGTTTGCTGAAGGTACATCGGGTTGCACCCCAATATCTGGAACGGACTGACGAAGAACACTCCATAGCTTGTGCCCTAGTCTATCAGACTGCTTGCCTGCTTGGCGAGTCCCCCAGATGGGCTCCCCCACCACGGTGTGCTCAAGGGTGAAGCTTTCTGCCAAGGGCTGGAATTTTTGGCCCGCTGCCGCCTAGGATTAGCGTATGCGCCAGGGAGTAGAAGGTCGGCTGGCCCAATTGGCGGGCTGGTTGCTCAGCCGGTTGACGCTCGGAGCGCTCCCGCCCTTTGCCGCAGCGGCAGCGCTGGTGGAACGCGACGGCCGGATCCTCGTGCTCGAGCGGAACGACGGCCTCGGCTTTAACCTACCGGGCGGCTTTCTGCGTTGGGAAGAGCGGGTCGAGGATGGCTTGCTGCGCGAGGTCTTCGAGGAGACGGGTTTCCACATCGCCATTGACCGCCTGGTGGGCATTTACTCCGGCCCGGCGCCGCGCCAGCGGCTTTCCAGCGTAGCGATCGTCTACGCTGCCCGGATCGTCGGTGGCCAGCAGCGCGATTCCTTCGAGGGGCGGGTGCTCTGGCTGGAGCCGCGCGAGCTGATCGGGCGGATGGCGTTCGGGAACGAGCAGATGCTGCTGGACTATCTCGCCGCCACCTGCTACGACCCTCCCTCGAGGCTCCCCCACGGGTGACGACGCCCGTCGCCCCGACGCTCCGGCGTATCCCCACCAACGGGGTCGTCCTGGCGCTCCACGACTGGGGTGGCGCTGGCCGGCCAGTTTTGCTGGTGCACGGCAATTCCTTCCTCGGCCGCCTGTGGGACCTGACCGCCCATGCCCTGCTTCCCGACTATCGCCCGCTCGCCCTTGACCTGCGCGGTCACGGTGAGAGTGAGGTGCCCCCCGAGGGCTACCGCCGCCAGGACCACGCGGCCGACATCCTTGGGGTGGTCGCGGCGCTGGAGCTGGAGCGCCCGTTCGTGCTCGGCCACTCGCTGGGCGCGATCGCGACGTTGCTCGCCGCCGGGATGCAGCCCCAGCGCTTCGGTCCCCTCGTGCTGATCGAACCGGTGATCCGGCCGAAAGTCCGACCGGAGGGATGGTTGCCAACCGGGAGACTCGACCAGCTCGTCGAGCAGGCGCGCCGCCGACGCCACCGCTGGCCCTCGCGAGAAGCGGCCATCGCGGCCTATCGCACCCGCCCCGCGTTCGCGAGCTGGCGGCCCGAGGTGCTGGCGCTCTACGTCGAGCACGGCTTTCGGGAGACGCTCAGTGGCGAGATCGAGCTGAAATGCCCGGGGTGGGTCGAAGCATTTGGCTATGAGGTCACGCCTTCCACCGACCCCTGGCCACTGGTCACCCAGGTGACGGCGCCGGTACTGGTCGTCCGGGGCGAGCGTTCAACGGTGTTCTCAGCTGCCATCGCTGCCGACCTGGTGGCGACCCTCCCGTGCGGGCGGCTGATCACGGTCCCCGACCGTTCCCACGCCCTGCCGATGGAAGAGCCGGAACTGGTCGCTTCGCTTGCGCGGGCATTCTTCGCGGAGTGGAGCGCTGCGCGTGCCTAGCGCCGTCCGTTGTCAGCGTCGTCTTCCTCCCCGGGTGGGGTGAGCGTTCCGCTTCGGTGCTGCCGTGCCAGCAAGCGGGGAAGGGCAACCGCGAACACAATCCAGAGCGCCAGAGTCCCTAGGCAGAGAGCAGCGACCGTCTGGGTGACCCAGAGCCCGAGGGCAAGGCTGGCCGGGTTGAACTCAAAGATGACCTCGTGCTCGCCAGCCGGCACCAGCACCGCCATGAAGAGGCCGTTCGCGCGGACGAGGGGGGTGGCAGCGCCATCGACGCTGGCGTTCCAGCCCGGGTAGAGCGACTCGGTAAAGACGAGATAGGCTGGAGTGGCCAGCGAGACGCGAGCCTCCACCCGCTCGGGAACGGGGCGGCGGATTTCCAGCCGGTCCGGCGTTGGTGGGCGCGGGAGTGGAGGCGGTGAGCCGAGCAGCGCCGTTACCCGGCCGCCACTCGTCCGAAGAACGTTGAGCGCCTCCCCATCGTTGCGCACGCCCTGCACCTCGCGGGTGATAAACAGCCGCTCGCGCCAGTCGAGGTTCTCGTACACCTTGAGGTCGCCACTGTGGACGAGTCGCCAGCGTTCGTTCAGCACGAGAGGCTCACTCGCTTGCATGCGGTCATCGACCAGGGTGGCACCGCGGACGACGAGCTGCCCGCGCGGGAGGGTCGAGACGATCCGGATCTCCTTGGGGTAGAGTGGCCCCGGGAAGGTGATAGCCGTCCAGTAGTTGAAGGCCTGCGGGTTCCCTTTCCAGAGCGAGGCGACCGTGCGCTGGGGGAGGGCGTGGGCGGGCGTGCGCGCGTCCTGAAAATACTCGCCTTCCGCGGTATCGAAGCCGGCGCGCACGGTGTCGGTCACGACGCGGCCGGTGCTATCGGTCACGCTCACAAGGGCGACGACCGCGCCGTTAGGCACCTCGCGCGCACCTTCCAGGTAGGTGATCAGGCCGAGGGAGGTGCTGGCGAAGGAGGGGAGGGTGCGCAGCACGAGCGGCCGGTCGAGGGTCACGCGGACACTGTGGCCGAGGTCGTAGTAGGCGTTCGAGAACCAGGCATCACGCGATTTGTCCATCAGGGCGTAACGGACGTTGAGCATGCCAAGCAAGGTGCTTTCGGGGAGGGCATCGAGCTGCTCCCGCAGGATCCCATCGGGCGCGCGGGTATTCCCCCGGTTGACCACTCCACCAGCAAGGGCTGCTGCGCTTTCCAGCACCACCTGCTTGAACTCGACATACCGACGCAGGGGCAGCACCCCGCCGTCGTAGCCGTCGATCGTGGCAAGCCCGAACCGCAGCGGAACATTCGGGGTGAGCAGCTCGTGGTATTTCAGCACGGTGACATACTCCTGGATCCGCTCCGGGGAGAGCTCGTCCTGGAGCAGCAGCTTGAGGTCAGCCAGGTCACCCGGGTCGAAGGTGCCTTCCGAGAAGCTGAGCACGCGGAAGGTGGTGGGGTCGGTCAGCAGCTGGCTCACGGCTGGCCGCTGGGCGGTGTAGACGCTTGGCGGAAGGGGATGGCTCACCTCGAGGTCTCCCCGGGCGAACCACAGTTCCACCGCCACGATCAGCACGATCGTTGTCCCCAGCCAGCGGTTGGGCGCCCAGGGCAACCCGGCGAGGATGAGCGCGAGGGTCAGCCCCACCATGGGCACCCAGATGGCAAGCACCTCCCGTCGTGGGAAGACCAGCAGCGGATGGAGCAGCCAGACCAGGGCGAAGACCAGGGCGATGGTGAGGGTGATCCCGAGCTGGCGCCAGCGGAGCGCGCTCAGGCTGTGACGCTCGCGGGTGAACTGGGTGAAGGCGCTCATCCCGATCGCTGCCAGGGTGGCAACGGCGAAGGTGTAGAGGAACAGCCAGCGGGCAGGAACTCGGAAGAGGTTCAGCCCGGGCCAGAACCGGTAGAGGGTGGGAGCGAAGGGGTTGAAGCTGCCGAGGGCGAAAAAGAGTGCCAGGACTGCGAGCACCAGGCAAGCGATGGTGTAGGGGTGGCGGAGCCGCACGCCGAGGGCGACCAGCGCGAGGCCAAGCGGCAGGATCCCGACGTAGGCGATGTATTCGCTGAACGGGTTCTCCAGATAGCCGGGTAAGAGCGCTCGGAGCAGCTCCCAGGGGCGCAGCGAGAAGGAGGTGGCTTCTTTGAAGGAAAGCCCACCCGCGCGGATCGATTCCCCTGAGAGTTCTAGGGTTGGCAGCAGCTGGACTGCCGCCAGCCCCAGCCCGAGGGCAACCACGGCGACGAATGCCAGGGTGATAAAGACGATCTCGGTGGTCCAGCGCCCAAGCAATCGGGTGGTGAGTGCCAGGTGGGCCCGGACCCCGCGTGGCGAGGGAAGACCGAGAAAGAGCGCGCGCTGCGTGCCGAGTAGCAGCTGCAAGCCCGTAAACAGCCCGAGGGCGACGAGCGTGAGGTACGACTCCTGGGTGTGGCCCGCCAGGAACTGGATGGCCAGCGCCGCGCCGGCCAGCAGCACGAGGGGCACGCTTTTGCGGCGGCAGGCCTGCTCGAAGAGCACGAAGATGATCGGCAGCCAGGCCGAAGCGGCCAGCTGATTGGGGTGCCCCGTCTGCCCGGCGAGGAAGCCGCTCAGCATGAAGACGAGCCCGCCGACCAGGGCTGCCAGCCGGTCCAGCCCGACGGAGAGCCGGCAGAAGGCGTACATCCCCAGCCCGGCCAGGAAGACATGGAGCACGGTCTGGACGCTGATCGCCTGGGGGGCAGGCAAGGTGATGGTCAGCCAAGTGAAGGGGTAGAGCACGGCAGTCTGGATGTTGGCCAGGAGGGGCACGCCCAGAAAGAGCCAAGGGTTCCAGAGGGGCAAGCGGCCCTCGCGGAGCGCAGCGTTGACAACTTCGCGGTAGGGGTAGAAGTAGGTCACCAGGTCGTAGCCGGCCATGATCCGGCCGGGAAGGACAAGCTGCCAGAAGGCAGCGACCGTCGCGCTGGCCAGAGCGAGGACGACGAGCAGGTCAAGGCCCGCTGCCCGCAGGAGCGCCAGCCGCTCCGAGGCACGCCAGCAGGCCAGGCGCAGGCCAGGGGAGGGCTGCGGCGCTGGCGCGAGCGTAGCGGCCGGCGAGGGGGGACGGCCGTTGCTGCTGGCCGACCGGAACCGAGTGGGGAGCTTCAGGGGCGCGCTCCGAGCGGGCGCAGACGGTATTTCACGAGCGCGCGGAGAGCGGGCCAACCATCCCGCCAGGGCGAGAGCTTCTTCTCCTTGCGCGGGACGTAGGAGATCGGGACCTCGTGGATGCGGTAGCCGAGCCGCGCGACCTTGGCGGTGATCTCGGGCTCAAGGTCGAAGCGGTTGCATTCCAGCTCGAGCGCCAGGGCGAGCGGGCGCGGCAGGAGCTTATAGCAGGTCTCCATATCGCGCAGGCGGCAACCGTAGAGGAGATTGGTCAGCCAGGTCAGGAACTGGTTCCCCCAGCGGAGCACGGGAGCTTGCTCGCGGAGGTCGCGCGCACCGTAGACGATCGTGGCCTCGCCCGCGAGCGCCGGCTCGAGGAGCTTGGGGATGTCGGCCGGGTCGTATTCGAGGTCGGCATCCTGAATGATCACCCAGTCGCCGCGGGCGGCCGCGAGGGCGGTGCGGACGGCAGCGCCTTTGCCCCGGTTGACCGGGTGGCGGAGGCGGACCAGGCCGGGGAAGTCCAGCCGCGAGAGGATCTCCCAGGTCTGGTCGGTGGAGCAATCGTCGACGACGATCACCTCGTACTCGAACGGAAGGACGCTCAGCCGCTGCAGGGTCTTCTCGAGGGTCTGTTCCTCGTTATAGACCGGCATCAGCACCGACAGGCGCACGCCATCCTCCCGCTGCGGCGGGCCAAGTATAGGGGATCGCGAGAGCGCGAGCCGGCTAGCGCTGGAGTTCGTCGTTCAGCAGGATCGCCTCGGCGATCTCTCGCATCGATTTGCGGCTGTTCATCGACAGCTTCTGCATCCGGCTGTAGGCCTCGGCTTCTTTCAGGCCGTGGCGGTCCATCAGGATGCCCTTGGCGCGGTCGACGAGCTTGCGCGTCTCCAGCTGCTCGGCGAGAGAGCTGACTTCCTTTTCGAGGGCGCGGAACTCGCGGTAGCGTTGGAGCGCGATCTCGATCGCGGGCTTGAGGTCGGGCTCGCGGAAGGGCTTGACCAGATAGCCGACCACGCCAGCTTCTTTGGCGCCATCCACCAGCTCCTGCTGGCTATAGGCGGTGAGCAGCAGCACGGGCGCGATCTTTTCGCGGGTGAGGATCCGTGCCGCTTCAATCCCATCCAGGTCGGGCATCCGGATGTCCATGATCACGAGGTCCGGCTCCAAGGCGATGGCAATCGCCTCGGCCAGGGAGCGAGCGGTAATTCGTTCGATGCCATCCGGCGGGGCGGCAAAGAGGACATTGTGAAGCACCTGGCCAACGCTCTGGAAGCGGTGACCACAGTTATGCATCCGGATATCGAAAGGATCAAAGAAAGGCTCCTGGATGCCGGAGCAATGGGAGCCCTTATGTCGGGCAGCGGCCCGACGGTGTTTGGACTGGCCGAAGATATGGAATCCGCCCGCCTGGTTTCCGGAAACTTTAAAAGTGAAGGCGAACGGGTAATCGTCACCGAAACATTTAACCCCGCCGCCGGTACTCGGTGAGTCAGTTCCTGAGTTGGCGAAAACCTGCGCTCAGTTGCCGTCAACCTGAGGCCGGGGTTGCGGGAACAGGCTTATTAAGGTTAAAATAGAGGTAGTTTTTACTGAGGAGGGACTGAGGTGGAAGAGCCAAGACTGGTTCCGATTAAGCTGGATAATTACAAGCCCCTGCGGGAAATGGTCTTTGAGTCCCTCCGGGAAGCGATCATTCTCGGCAGGCTCAGGC
>JAILZB010000435.1 GCA_023512725.1 Chloroflexota bacterium
GCGCCACCGGCCATGGCCCCGGACCCACCGGCTTCCAGACCGCCGTCGACAGCCGCACCCCGTCGCGCATCGCCACCAGAACCGTCTGGGGCTTTGGCGCGTCGGTCTCCTGCCAGGTGACCGGGAACAACGGTGTGAGAAGCAGGAGAGGGAGCGCTCGCTTTCCTCCGAGTAACCCCGAGCCTTGTGCCGAAGGCGCCTTTATTGTCGGTTTCCGATGAACCATTGTTGCCTTTCGCTCTTTTTGCGCGGGCTTTTTTTGCGGCAGTACTGGTTCAAAGGTTGCGGCCTTTACGGAAATACTCCTCCCACTCGGCGACCTCGGCGGGGCTCAAGCCGCGGTCGGCGGGGGGCGCCGGCGGGTCGGGGATGCGGCGGCGGAACTGGCGCGGCGGCTCCATGCGCACGCCAAGCGCCCGTGCCTTCTCTGCCAGTTCTGCGTCCTGGGTCACCAGCACCGTCTGCTCGCGTTCCGTCGTTGGGATGTTGTGCAGGTAGGCGAGGATCGCCTGGTCGGCGGTCGCCACTGCTGAGGAGAAGCGGACCTCAATGCCGCCCTGCACCCGTGCACTCGCCTTCTTGCCATCGAAGAAGACGGTCACGTGCACCGTCGGATGCCGCCGCGCGTACTCCTGCAGGCGCGTGATGAGGCGGTCTCGCGAGGCGCCCGAGGCGAGGTCGAAGCCGGGCACCGTGCCCAGGAAGTTGGAGCCGTCGACGACCAGGCGGGGCGAGGCTTCACGTGTGGGCCGGGGAGCGCTCGCGGCGGCTCGCAAGGGGCGACGGGGAGCCGGTGGGGGGCTCTCCTCTTCGCGCGCGGGAGGGGTCTGAGGTCCGGTGGTCGGTCCTTCCCCGCTAGCCTCGGTCTCCGCGGCGAGGTCGAAGAGCAGGCGAGAGAGAAGGCGCAAGCGCTGGGGCGCGGGCAGGCGCGCGATCCGCGCGTAAAGCTCCTCCCACTCCTCCACGCGTTCACTCCGCCGCGCGCTCTTTGCCCTTTTCAGAGGAGGCAAGGCGCCGATCGCGCTCCGCCAGCAGGTCGAGCAACTCCAGCGCCAGCGTCCGGCCTGAGGCGCTCAGGCTCTCGAGGAGGGTGGCCACACGTGCGGCCTCGCTGTCTCTCTCACGAGGTGGCGAGCCGCCTCCCGTACCGCTCGCTTCCTCGATCATCTCAACAGCCGTGGTGCGGAAGACGCGCGCCAGGGCGTCCAGCTCCTGGAGCGTGGGGCTTGTCTTTCCCGTCTCGATGCTGGAGATGTAGCTTGCGCTCCGGTCGAGGCCGGTATACTCGACCAGTTCTTGCTGGGTCAGTCGCCACCGCTCGCGCAGTCGCCGTACCACAGGGCCGATGTTGACGGGCATCTCAGGTGCTCAGGTGGGCGCGGACTGCGTCGAGCTGCCCGGCGGAGCCCAGGAGCTTGTTGCGGCCGGCGATGAAGTGGGCGTACTCCTTCATAAACAACCGGCCGGGCCCGCGGAAGTCGAAGTCGGCGGGGTTGTCGCGAAAGTACTCGCGGTGGACCCGCGTCCAGACGAGGCGCCCGTCGGTGTCGATATTCACCTTGCAAACGCCCAGCTTCGCCGCCGGCAGGTACTGCTTTGCGTCCACCCCGGAGGCGCCGGTGAGGGCGCCGCCCGCAGCGTTGATCCGCTCCACCTCCTCCTTCGGGACGGAGCTGGAGCCGTGCATCACCAACGGAAAGCCCGGCAGCCGCTGCTGGATCGCCTTCAGGCGGTCGAAGTGGATCCCCTGGCTGCCCTTGAACTTGTAGGCGCCGTGGCTTGTGCCGATCGCGCAGGCGAGGCTGTCGCACTCCGTGCGCTGCACGAACTCCTTCGCCTGGTCGGGGTCGGTCAGGCAGGCGTGGGACTCCTCGACCTTGATCTCCTCCTCCACGCCGCCCAGCATCCCCAGCTCTGCCTCGACGCTGATGCCGCGCTCGTGCGCTCGTTCCACAACGCGACGCGTGATGGCGACGTTCTCCTCGAACTCCTTGTGCGAGGCGTCAATCATGACGGAGGAGTAGAAGCCGGACTCGATGCACTCGTAGCAGGTCGCCTCGTCGCCGTGGTCGAGGAGCAGTGGGACCAGGGCTTCATCTC
>JAILZB010000436.1 GCA_023512725.1 Chloroflexota bacterium
GCGTCGTGGAGCCTGCGGGCGAGCCGTCGGCGGCGGGCGGATAGCCTTCGGGGGACGCGGCCGAGCATTTGTCGGGGCCGGGCGCTCTGGGGTAATCTGAACCCGGAGAGGTGTCCGAGTGGTTGATGGTGCCGCTCTCGAAAAGCGGTGTGGCCGCAAGGCCACCGTGGGTTCGAATCCCACCCTCTCCGCCATCAGTGGTCGTTAGGGGTTGGAGGTTGGACGCTGGGGACGGCTCCAGCCTCCGACGTGTCTTCGAGGTCCCTCGACGGAGAGGTGCTGGAGTGGACGATCAGGCGCGCCTGGAGAGCGCGTAGGGAGCAATCCCTCGTGGGTTCGAATCCCACCCTCTCCGCCACTCATGACGATCGGGACGTCGGAACGAAGAGAAAGGCGACGGGGCGGAGTTGGAGCGGCCACCAAGGGGAAGGCCGACGGTTCTGGAAGTGGCGATAGAAGCGGAGCTGCTTCGATCGCTGGACGACCTGGCGCAGCGGCAGCGGAGGACGCGGTCGGAGATTATTCTCGACGCCTGCCGGGCGTACGTACGTAGCCGGCGCGCGCTGGACACGGATGCGCTCTACCGGCGGGCATATCGGCGCATTCCGGAGTCGTCCAGCGTCGGCGAGGTCCAGGTGCTGCTTGCCCTGGCGGTGCTGCCAGAGGAAACCTGGTAGGGTGCGCCGCGGCGAGGTTCGCCGGGCGCATCTTCCTCCTCCCGTTGGTCGCAGACCGGTTCTTCTCCTGTCTCGAAACGCAGCCTATCGCGTCCGTTGGAATGTGACGGTCGCTCCGCTCACGCGGACCATGCGCGGCATCCCGTCGGAAGTATCGCTCACCCCGGCCGACGGCGTGCCTGTAGACTGCGTCGTCAATCTCGATGACATCATGACGATCCCGAAGGCGCTGGTCGGTCGCAGGATCGCCGCGCTCTCAGAAGAACGCCTGGCGCAGGTCGCGGACGCGATTCGTTACAGCCTGGCGCTCTACGAATAGCGCCAGACCGCCTACGTCCCCCGGTGAGTCATCCGGCGATATTCGTCGCGGAGGCGCTCCTGCGCTTCGCGGGACGCGCGGCGGCCCTGCTCGATGGCCTCGCGGACGCGGTCGCGCGCCGCTGCGGCCAGCGAGCGCAGCCGCTCGACGGGCCCCGACGGCGCCGGCTGCGTGCCGGCCTCATGGGTCCGTCCGGCGACCCGTTCGCGGAGTCGCGAGGGAAGCTCCTCGGGATGGGCCAGGACCGCTTCCGCCTCGCCTCGAACGCGCCGGCGGAGCTCCTCGCCGGCTTCCGGCGCGAACAGCGTGCCGCCGGTGAATCCGGTGATCAGGCCGAGGAGCAGGCCTCGCTTCAGCCCCCGTCGTCGCCGCGGCGCTTCCTGTGGCCCGGGCTCGGGCGCCTCTTCGGTCGTGCGGACGTTTGTCCGGGGCTCGGGTTCCGTGGTGACGGCGTTCATGGTGGAGCCTCCTGCCTAGCGCCGGCGCCGGCCCAGTCCCAGCAGCACGCTGGCCGCCTTCCAGACGGCGGACACGGCGCCGTAGATGCGGATCACCGGGTTCACGGCCTTCTCGCTCATGAACTCGGTGGTTCCGCGGACGGTCTCCGTCGTCCCCCTGACGTTCTCGAGGATGGGCTTGACCTCGTCGTTCAGGATACCGCGCGCCGACCTGAAGATGGCCCTGGCGCCGAAGCCGACCACCAGCAGCACGGCGGTCATCACCAGGAACATGAGCGCCCAGCTCAGGCCGACGGCGATGATCACCCAGTCGCGGAACTGCTCACGGAAGCTGAGGGCGATGGTGGCCCAGGGCGCGTCGGCAAGCGTCATCGGGTTCCCTCCTGAACGGCAGCGCGAGCAAGTATAGCAGCACGCGAACCCGAGCGCCCCGGCGGCAAATCAGGGAAGCCCCCCAGGGGACGTAAGGGAGTTCCCTGATGGAGACGCTTCTGGCCGGCTCCTAGAATCGGCACTGTCGAATCGCTCGCTGGAGGCGGGCGGCGCAGGGAGGTTCTGATGGGCAACGCAACGATGCAGGCCACCGGGTTGTCGGCCGCCCGGACGTATGGTAGGTTAGCGGCGCCAGCGCCGCCGAGGGTG
>JAILZB010000437.1 GCA_023512725.1 Chloroflexota bacterium
CTATCAGCGAAACCCGTACTACTGGCGGCTGGCGAAAGACGGCGGGCAGTTGCCGTTGCTGACGGGCCGCATCACGCAGTTCGTGCCAGACCTGAACGCGATGCTGCTCAAGTTCCGCAGCAGGGAGATCGATAGCCTCGGCGTGCGCGCCGAGGACTGGCCGAGCATCCAGCAGGGCCAGCAGGCGGGCGATTACAAAGCCATGAACCTCGGCCCCTCCTGGGGCTCGAGCTACGTCACCTTCAACATGAACCCGCGCGCCAGAAAGCTGCCCGCCTACAAGCGAGACTGGTTCTCCCGCAAAGAGTTCCGGCAGGCGGTCTCCTACGCACTCAACCGCCAGTCGATGATCGACACCGTCTTCCGGGGGCTGGCCCGCCCGCAGTGGTCGCCCGTCTCCGAGGCGAACAAGGTCTTCTACAACCCCAACGTCCCCCGCTACGACCACGACCCCTCGCGGGCGCGGGCGCTGCTTGAGGGGATGGGGTTCAAGGACCGAAACGGCAACGGTATCCTGGAGGACAGCGCTGGGCGCGAACTCTCCTTCGTCCTGATCACCAATGTGGAAAACACCCAGCGCGTGGCGCTCTGCAATATCATCCAGGACGACCTCAAAAAGGTCGGCATCAAGGTGACGATCAGCCCCGGGGAGTTCAACTCCATCGTCTCCCGAATCGACAGCACCTACGACTGGGAGTGCGTCCTGCTCGGGTTTACGGGTGGACCGGAGCCGCACACGGGAAAATCGATCTGGACCTCGCCGGGACACCTGCACGTCTGGAACCCGCGCCAGACGAAGCCGGCGACGCCCTGGGAGGCTGAGATCGACAAGATCTTTTCCCAAGCGGCCAAGGAGATCGATCCGGCGAAGCGCAAGGCGCTCTACGACCGCTGGCAGGTGATCGCCGCCGAGCAACTGCCGTTGATCTTCCTAGTGACGCCCGACGTGCTGGGCGCCGTCCGCAACCGCGTGCAAAACCTCCGCCCCTCGTCACTTGGCCTCCTCTGGAATATCGACGAGTTGGCGATCTGACCAAAGCATGCTCAAGTTCATCCTCCGCCGTCTGGTGCAGATGGTTCCCCTGCTCGTGCTGATGACGATGATCTCCTTCGGCATCATGCAACTGGCGCCGGGGGACTATCTCTCGCAGATGCAGCAGGACCCCCGCATCTCGCCGGAGACGATCGAGCAAATGCGCCGGCAGTACGGGCTCGACCGACCCTGGTACGAACAGTACTTCTTCTGGTTGGCCAACGCGGTCCAGCTCAACTTCGGCTACTCGTTCGCCTACAAGCTGCCCGTGGCGACGCTGATCGGCGAGCGGATGCTGAACACGTTTATCCTGTCGCTAGCGTCGCTGGTGTTCGCATGGTCGCTCGCCATCCCGCTCGGAATCCTGGCAGCAGTGCGGCGCAACTCCTGGATTGACCGCGCGGCGTCGCTGTTCGCCTTCGGGGGCATTTCCTTTCCTGGCTTCTTTATGGCGCTGCTGCTGTTGCTCTTCGCGCAGCAGACGGGTTGGTTCCCGGTGGGCGGGATGCGCAGCGTCGATTGGGAGCTGCGGACACCGTGGGGCCAGTTCCTCGACGTGATGCACCATCTGGCGTTGCCGGCGCTGGTGCTGGGCACCCACGGGCTGGCGGGCATCATGCGCCAGATGCGAGGAAGCCTGCTCGACACGCTGCGCGAGAATTACGTTATCGCTGCCCGCGTGCGCGGTCTGCCGGAGCAGTGGGTCGTCCTCAAGCACGCCACCCGGAACGCGATCAACCCACTGGTCACCCTCTTCGGCTACAGCTTGGCGGGGCTCGTCTCCGGCTCGGCGCTGGTGGAGATCGTAATGGCGTGGCCGGGGCTGGGGCGACTCATCCTGGAGGCGGTGCAGAGCCGGGACCTCTACCTCGTGATGGGCAGCTTTGTGATGGGCGCCGTGCTGCTGCAGCTCGGCAACCTGGTCGGGGACGTGTTGCTTGCCCTCACCGACCCGCGGATCAAGCTGGCATGAGAGCTGACGGCCAGACACCGGGACGTTCGGACCAGACGGTGACGACCCGAAGCGATTTCCCGCGCGCCCCTTGGTCGGCCGGGGCGACGG
>JAILZB010000438.1 GCA_023512725.1 Chloroflexota bacterium
GCTGGCGTGAGCCCGGCCCCCCGAGCCGCGGCGGCGAGCCTCGCCGGCCGTCCGGCCCTGCGGCTCGGGCCGCTCGCGGTCGAGGCCTACCTCGCCTGGGTCCTCGTCATGTCGACCGGGGCGGTCCTGCCCCTTCTGGCGATGGGCGAAGGCACGAGCCTGACGCCCGAAGATTCCGCGCTCCTGCGCCTCACCCTGGTACCGGTCCTGGCGATGGTGCCGGTCGTCGTGGCCCTGCACGGCCGCCCACTCCTCGCCGAGCTCGTGCGCCTGCCGCTGCTCCTGGCCCTCCTCGCCCTTGCGCTGCTCTCCACCCTCTGGTCGGTCGAGCCCGGGGTGACGTTGCGCCGGGCCGTGGCCTTCGCCGCCTATGCGCTGCTCGGTGCCGTCATGGGGCTGCGCTGGAGCGGTCGCGAGCTGGTCGAACGGCTCCTTTGGCTCGTGCTCTTCGTGCTCGCCGCGAGCCTTTTCTTCCAGCTCGCCCTCCCCGGCCTCGCGAGGATGGGCGACGGGTCCTGGCGCGGCGCCTTCGCCCACAAGAACGTTCTGGGCCAGATGAGCGCCTTCGCCGTCCTCGTCCTCCTGCTCGCCTGGCGGCACCGGCTCGCCGCCCGCCCGCTCCTGGTCGTGGCCCTGGCGCTCGCCTTCCTCTTCCTGCTCTTCGCCCGCTCGGCCACCTCGCTCCTGGTCACGCTCGCGGTCGCGGCCGGCTTCCTCCTCACGGGCCGCGGCGCGATGCCGCTGCTCGCCAAGGCGGCGTTCGTCGCCTTCGCCGGTGCCGGCCTCGCGCTCGCCGGCCTCTGGGTGGTCCTGGCACCCGAGGAGGTGGTCGAGCTCTTGGGCCGCGACCTCACCCTCACCGGCCGGTGGCCGCTCTGGGAGCTGGTCCTTTCGCGGGTCGCCGAGCGGCCCTGGCTCGGCTACGGCTTCCACGCCCTCTTCACCGTCCCGGCCTTCGCCGACTACGTCCTCCTCACGCTCGGCTGGAACGCGCCCAACGCCCATTCGGGCTACCTCGAGGTGGCGCTCGGCCTCGGCTGGATCGGCCTCGCCCTCACCCTGGCTCTGCTCGCCCAGGCCGGGCTCCGGGCACTGCGGGCGCTCGGCTCGACCGACCCCCTGGCGGGCGAGGCGGCGCTCCTCTTCCTCGTGGCCTACCTCGCGCGCAACCTCGTCGAGTCCGAACTCCTCCTGCAGACCCACCTCTCCTGGCTCGTGCTCGTGGCCCTGCTCGTGCGGACCGGGCTCGCCCGGGCCGGCCGCCCGTGAGCCGCCCCGCCCCCCTCGCCCTCGCTTGCGCGCTCCTCGTGGCGCTCGCCGGGGGTCGGGGGCATGCCGAGCCGCCGAGCTGCGACGGCGCCGACGAGTCGACCCGCCACGTCCTGCGGGTCGTGGCGCCGGCCGACAGCGCCGCCCGGGGGCTCGAGGAGGCGCTCGAGCGGGCCACGGCCGACCCGGCTCGGACGGTGGTGGAGCTCGAGGGCACCTGGTTCCTCGGCCGGCCGCTCGAGCTCGGGCCGCGGCATGCCGGGCTGATCCTCCGCGCCGGGCCGCGCGGCGCCCGCCTTTCGGGCGGGGTGGACCTTTCGGGGCTGCGCTGGCAGCGGGCGGCCGACGGCGCGTTCGAGGCCCGGCTCGACCGCGCGCTTTTGCCCGAAGGGCCGCTCGACCTCCACCTCGACGGGACCCGGCTCGAGCCCGCCCGCCATCCGAACGCCGTGCCGGGCGATCTCCGCAAAGGATGGCTGCTGACCGCCCCGGGTACGGAGGGAACCCGGGCCTTCCGCGCCCGGCCGGCGGACCTCGCGGGCCTCGCGGGCGAGCCCGGCCTTTCCGTCCTCCTCTACGATACCAACCAGTGGTCGACGAACCTCGTCCGGGTCGCCCGGCTCGATCCGGCCACCGGCCGGGTCGAGCTCGCCGACAATGTGGAGTGGCACCGGCTCGGTCCCGGCACACCCTACCACTGGCTCGGCAGCCGCCGCTTCCTCGACGCCCCGGGCGAGTGGCATTTCGACCCCGTGAGCCGGACCTTGGCGGTTCGCCCGCCCGACGGCCGCGAGCCGACCGGCCGCCGTCTGGTCGGTGCGGTCC
>JAILZB010000439.1 GCA_023512725.1 Chloroflexota bacterium
GATCGAGGTGGCAGTCGTACTCGGCGAGGAAGGCGAGGAACCGGCCGTAGTCGCCGGCCGGCAGGCGCAGCAGCCGCGCCAGGGCGCGGTAGCTGCCGCGGCTCTCGGCCAGCCCGCGCCGGACGATCTCGCGGATGTCGCGCCGGGTCAGGTCGCGCGCCATGAAGAGCCTGTGCACGTCGCCCCAGAAGGAGCACCGGCCAGCGACGAGCGCCTCGAAGAGATCGTCGGCGACCTGGCGGCGCCGTTCGGGCCGGGGCGCGGCGGCCGCACCGGCTGCCGCGATGTAGGCCGGCAGGTGCTCGATGTCCACGATCTCGCCCGGCGCGGCCCACACCGCCTGCTCGACGGCGTTCTGCAGCTCGCGCACGTTGCCCGGCCAGTCGTAGCGCGAGAGCCGCCCGAGCAGGTCGGGGTCGAGCGTCGCCCGACTGCCCAGCCGCCGCGTCGCATCGGCCCAGAAGCGGCCGGCGAGCAGCGCGATGTCCTCGCGCCGCTCCCGCAGCGGCGGCACGGCGAGCCGGATCACGTCGAGGCGGTACCGCAGGTCCTCGCGAAACCGGCCCCGCCCCACTTCGTCCCGCAGCGGCCGGTTCGTGGCGGCGACGATGCGCACGTCGACCCGGCGGGGCGCGTTCTCGCCCACGTGGCGCACCTCGCCGTCCTGCAGGACGCGCAGCACCTTGGCCTGCCCGCGGGGCGAGAGCTCGGCCACCTCGTCGAGGAACAGCGTACCGCCGTGCGCCTCTTCGAAAATGCCGGGGCGCTCGGCCAGCGCCCCCGTGAAGGCGCCCCGGGCGTGGCCGAAGAGCTCCCCCTCGAGCAGCTCATCGGTGAGCGCGGCGCAGTTGAGCGCGCAGAACCGATGCAGCCGCCGTGGGCTGGCCACGTGGAGCGCGCGGGCGACCAGCTCCTTCCCGCTCCCGCTCTCGCCTTCGATGAGCACGTGGAAGGGCGCCGCCGCCGCCCGCTGGATGGCGGCCCTCTAAGGACGAGACGGCTGGAGGACAGGCAAGATGCTGTGTGTTCGACGGACTGCCGGAGTGTTTTTCGCTGCCCTGGTCGCGCTGCCCGTGGTGGTGCCTGCGCAGACGAATGGGCGCAACGTGCGTGCCAACTGGGAGCTGGCCGACAAGTTCAGCCCGGAGGCGCTGCGGCGTGTCACGTACAGCCAGCAAGTGGTTCCGCGGTGGATAGGAAAGAGCGACTCCTTGTGGTACAACTGGCGCGATCGAAACGGCTCGACTTTTTATTTGGTTTACCCACCAGCCAAGCTGAAGCGCCCGCTTTTCGATCACGGCAAGCTGGCAGCGGCACTCTCCAGCACGCATCGCAAGCCGTACGAGCCCAACAATCTCCCCTTTACCACGGTCAACTTCACTAAGGACCACAAGGCCATACGGTTTACCGTCGATACTGGCGCTGCGGCCACGCGCTACGAGTGGCATCTCGTCAACGAGGTGTTGCGGAGTTTGGGCCGCCCGCCGCGTCCCGATTCGCTCCCGCCCGACGAGGAGCGAGAGGAGGTGCAACAGGGCGGGCGTGGTGGTGGCCCTGGGGGAGGCCAGAACCAGGATTTCCGGAACTTCTCGCCGGACAGCACTGCTTTCGTTTTCGCCAGGGATCACAACCTGTTTCTCGTGGAAGTAGGGAAGCCCGACACCATTCAGCTGACGCGTGACGGCGAACGGAACTACAGTTTCGGCTTCCGCGATACCTCGCAGGTGCAACAGCAGGAGGACCAGGAGGATACGGGCCAGCGCCAGGGGAGGGGACGCGATCCTCGGGTGCGGCCCAACGTAACTTGGTCGCCCGATTCGCGCGCGTTCTTCGTCACGCGCATGGATCAGCGTAAGGTTCGAGAGCTTTACCTAGTGAATGTGCTCGCCGAGCCCAGGCCCACCTTGGTGTCGTATCCCTACGCGATGCCCGGCGAAGAGAACGTGGCTCAGATGGAACTATGGGTTTATCACCGAGGCGAGCCAGCGCTCAAGCAGGTGAACGTCAAGAAGTGGCGCGACCAGAGATTACTCTACATTCACTGGACCACGGGTAGCGACAAGCTGCGATTGGTGCGGCGGGACCGTCCCCAGC
>JAILZB010000440.1 GCA_023512725.1 Chloroflexota bacterium
GCTTCGAGCCGGTAGCAGGGGCACCCTGCGGGTGCCGCGCTCGGGGCTCGATGCTCAGTTCTCTTCCGAACACGGGAGCTAGTTCCCAGCGGTTCTAAAGTGCTGCCGAGCACCGGACCTCCGCCCTGCGATCGGGGGTGTCCCCCAGTTCCATCCTCCCCATCCAGGAAGGCAAACAGCTCCCGCATAAAGGGAAGCGCCTCGTGGGCGATCGCGAAGGCGCCGGTTAAAGCTGCGGCGGCGCTGGATGCCTGGTAGAGGGCCATCACCGTCAGCGAAACGTCTCCGAGCGTCAAGTGGCCCTTCAGTGCCCGGTCGATCACGTAGGCAAAAGCGCTCCCGACACCCCCTGCCTACAGCAGGGAAAGCGGCAGCAGCACCCGCACCAGACGCCAGCGGGCGCCGCGAAGCCGCGTCATTAGCTCCGCAAGCTGCTCCAGGTACCGCCGGAGGATGAAGTCGGCAAAGCCGAAGAGGCGAACCTCCTTGGCGAACGGAGGCGTCAGGAGGACCCGCGCATACTCGCCCAGGCGCCGCCTGAGCGGCAGCAGCTCCGAGAGCCCCCACCATGCCGCCTCATACAGCCGCCGCTGGCAAAAGATCCCCGGCGCCGCGGCGACCGCCAGATAGCGCCAGCGCACCCTGGCGGCGACCAGTGCGGCCGCCGCCGCCAGCGCGATCAGCGGCAGGTACATCCTCCGGTCCGCAGCGAGATCGTCGGCCGTGAATACGGAGGAACTCGGCAGCAGCAGGACCAGACCGCCCACAAGCCAGAACCCTTCGCGCGCTCCCCAGAAACGCCGCAGCGCGACGGCGGCGGCCGCGGTAATTCCGGCCCAAGCCGCCGCAGCCGTCGCCAGAGACGGCACCAGGATCTCCGGATCGACGCTGAACCCCCACGGTATGACCAGCAGGCGCAGGTAGCGCCAGATGACCGGGCCCTGCGCCGCCAGGTAGGTCCACCAAGCAAACTCCGAGCCCGCCCCCGCGCCCGAAGCGGGTTCGCGCAACACCAGCATCACTCGCACGCCCGCGGCCACCGCCATCGCGGCCATCGCGACAAGCGGCCTCCAGGGCCGGACCGCACGCCGCTCCGACAGCTCGAGCAGCGCCAGAAAGACCGGAAAGGCGGCGCAATCTTGCTTGGCTAGCAGCGCTGCACCAAACCACAGCACCGCTCTCCAGTGCCGCGATGCGAGCCAGTCGCGCAGGGTGAGCACGCACAGCAGCGCCGCCAGAAGGGTCGCACGCTGGTAAACGTAGACGACGGCCTCGGTCTGGATCGGATGGATTCCGAACAGCACGGCCGCCGCCAGCGCCACCTTGAGAGGAAAGCGCCGCCTCAGCGTAGTGAACAGGAGCAACACCGCAGCCAGATGCAGGGCCAAACTCACGGCGTGATAACCCGCTGCGTGCGCCCCTCCCGCGGCGTGATTGATCCAGAACGTGAAGTAAGTAAGCGGACGCGTCTGCTCCCACCGCCATAGGAGCCGCCAGCCTTCGCGAGAGGTGACCGCCGGATCGTTAAACAGGGCGTAGTCGTCGAAGTGGAAACTCGCCGTCAGACAGGCGCCGAAAGCCAGCAAAACCATCCCCGCCAGCGCCGGCAGGGCGATCCGTGCGTCGCGCAATGGTATTATGTTAGTTCATTTTTCGGCACCTCCCGGATCGCTATGCCAGCCGCCGCCAAGCCGAAGCGCCCGCGGTCTGCGGCCGAACGGGCCGCGCGCGTCGGCAAGATCCTCGAAGCGCTCGACCGGATGTATCCCGGCGCCACCTGTGCGCTCCATCACCGCAACGCCTGGGAGCTGTTGGTGGCCACGATCCTCTCAGCTCAGTGCACCGATGAACGCGTCAACATGGTGACGCCCGGGCTGTTCGCCAAGTACCCCACCATCGAAGACTTCGCCGCCGCCTCTCAGGACGAGCTGGCGCAGGACATTCGCTCGACCGGCTTCTTCAACAACAAGGCGAAAGCGCTGATCGGCGCCGCGCGCACCATCCTCACGCGCTTCGGCGGCCGCGTCCCGAAAACGATGGAGGAGATGCTGGCCATCCCCGGCGTCGCCCGCAAGACCGCCAACGTCGTACTC
>JAILZB010000441.1 GCA_023512725.1 Chloroflexota bacterium
GGCAGAAGGGTCCGCAGGCGTCGGGCGTCCGGCCTATCGGCTAGCCCCAGGGGGCGGCGGGTCGCCGGATCTTGCGGCGAGAGTGAGCCCGGGGGACGCCCGGGCTCACTCGCTCTCGTGGACACGACAAAGGAGGCTGACTGATGGAAAGCCCTCGTGCCAGGAGGTTCGCCTTGCTGGCGTTTTCCGTCGTAGTGCTCGTGGGCGGGATGAACTTCGTGGCCGTCCGCTTCAGCAACCGGGAGCTGGCCCCCTTCTGGGGCGCGGCGCTGCGCTTCGCCGCGGCGGCGCTCCTCCTGTTGCTGCTCGTGCGCGCGCAGCGGCTCCCCCTGCCCCGCGGTCGGGGGCTGCTCGGGACGTTGCTCTACGGCGCCCTCGGCTTCGGCGCGGCCTACGCCTTCGGCTAGTGGGGGCTGCAGCGGGTTCCGGCCGGCCTGGGAGCCATCGCCCTGGCCTCCACTCCGCTGTTCACCTTCGCCCTGGCGGTGGCCCATCGCCAGGAACCCTTCCGCTGGCGGCCGCTGCTGGGTGGGGCTGTCGCCCTGGGCGGCATTGGCGTCATGTTCAGCCGCTCGGTGGGCGCGGCCGTTCCCCTGGCCTCGCTGCTGGCGATGGTGGCCACCGCGATCTGTGCTGCGGAGGTCTCGGTCATCGCCAAGCAGTTCCCCCGCAGCCATCCCGTGACCGTCTGGGGTCGGAGCCGTGCCTGACGTGCGCCGAATGACGCGCGGGCCGTCTTAGGGCCCGGCGCGGCCGGACAGGCCGCGAACCCGGCTACCGATCACCAGCCCCGCGGTGATGAGTACCACGTTCTTGATCGCGTACTGCCCCTCCAGGGTGGGGAGGAGCGGGTTCCCGTGCTGGAACGCGGTGCCGGGCAGCAGGATGAACACCTGAGACGTCCCCAAGAGCTGCAGCCAGAGCAGAAAGAGTCCCGCGCGCAGAATCAGAGGGTGAGCGAAGAGCAGGGCCACGCCGATCAGGACCTCCCACCCGCCGATGAAGAGCAGCGCCGTCCGGGGCGGCAGCCAGAACACGGTGCGCACGACGAGGTCGGCAGCGGGGCTGGCCCCCACCAGCTTTAGGGCTCCAAACCACAGGTACACCAGAGCAATGGCCAGCCGCAGCAGGTTCACGCCGTAGGCGGCCATGAAACCCACGAGGGCCTGGTCCACACGGTTTAGGATCGCAGGCGCTGTCAAGGCAGGCTGTCGCGAGGACATCAGGCGTCACCCCCCGGCGATTTCTCCCCCCGTAAGTTCTCCCCCGTAATGGTAGCGCCGTCGGCAGGAGATCGCCCGGAGGGAGGGAATATCTGATTGTCGGACAGTCTGCCATGGTCTTGCCCCGGAAGAGACTGCCTGCGGTCGATGCGCTGATCCTCAGCCCTGTCGAGCGCCAGCGGCTCTACGAGCAGGTCGCCCGCCGCCTCCTGGCGCAGATCCGTGAGCGTCGCCTCAGGCCCGGCGACCCCCTGCCCACCGAGCGCGCCCTCACCCAATCCTTTCGGGTGGGCCGCTCCTCGGTGCGGGAGGCGCTGCGCATCCTGGAGTCCAAGGGCCTGATCACCCCCGCCGGCAAGGGCGTCTTCGTCGTCGCCGACTACGGCAACCCGCTCAACTCCTCGCTGGACCTCCTCCTCGCCCTCCAGGAGACCAACCTGCGGGAGCTCTTCGAGGTGCGCAAGATCCTGGAGGTCGAGCTTGCCGCGCACGCCGCCAGGCGCCGGACCCCGGAGCACCTCCAGGCCATGGCCGAGGCCATCGAGGAGATGGTGGCCGGACTGACCTCGCAGGAGCGCTACATCACTGCTGACCTGCGGTTTCACCTCACCGTGGCCGCGGCCACGGGGAACCGCATTGCCGAGCGGATGATGGACGCGGTGCGCACCCCGCTGCAGCAGGCCCTGGCCTCCATCTATCACATCCCCGGCAGCCCGCAGCGGTCCATCCTGCAGCACCGCCAGATTCTGGAAGCCATACGGGCGGGGGATGCCGAGGGGGCCCGCCAGCGGATGCGCGAGCACCTGACGCGAGTGGAAGGCGACATTCGCACGATCCTGGACGGAGGGCAGGACAGCACTCGGCC
>JAILZB010000442.1 GCA_023512725.1 Chloroflexota bacterium
CCCTACGATTGCGCCCCGCGGGTCGGGGATTCGCTAACCGTAGCCGGCCGGAGCTTCCTGCTTAGCCACCGCCTGGACCGGCGCGACGTACTACGCCTGGCTGGCGCCTCGGCGCTGACGCTGCTGGCCGCCGCCTGCGGGGTGAGCGGTGGCGGCTCGGTCTCCCCCGCTACGCCATCCGTACCCACCGCTACCGGGAGCGGCAGCGCACCGGCCTAGCCCGCTGCGCAGGCGCGCACCACACCAACCGCCGTTGCTACTCCGGCGCCGGAGACGGTCTACGTCTTCAATGTCGGCTCGCGCGATGTGACGCTGATCGATGCCAGCACGCGCACCGTCAAGGAGACGCGGCCGCTCAACGCCCAGGTCCGCTGGCTCTCGAACGAACAGACCTACTGGGACGGTCAGTACGTCTGGACCTATGACTTCCCGAACAATCGCTTGCAGGCTATCGCCATCGACCCGAAAGAGATCGGGGTAAAACGGACGATCGCGGATATCGGCACCGGCCCCGGCCACAGCTTGATGGTCTTTCCGGATAAGCGCAAAGCAGCAGTCAACGTCGCGGGCGATAATGCGCTGGCCTTCCTCGACCTGCCCTCCGGCCAGGTCGAGAAGACGGTACCCACCGGCGCCTTCCCCTGCGACCTGCACCTTTCTCCGGATGGTCGCTGGGGCTACATCCCCGAGCGGGACCAGGACACCGTCAGCAAGTTCGATATGCAGACCGGTGCGGTCGTCAAGACGGTCTCCTTCCCGCCCAACAGCCGACCCTACATGCTCCGCGTCTCGCGCGATGGCAAAGAGGTCTGGGTTCAGACCGCCAATGCCAACACGAACGTGGTGCTAAACGCGGAAGACCTCTCTGTCCTGGCCACCGAGCCCGCCGGACGCGGGCCGGTCACCAACGCCTGGTCGATCGATAACCGGTACTCGTTCATCACCAACAGCAACGACACGGTCCTGAACATCTTCGACGCGAAGACCTATAAGGAGATCAAGCGCCTGACGATCGGCATGGGCGGCAGCAATATCGGCTTTACGCGCGACGGCACGACGGCCTTCATCTCCGTCTCGCAGGCGAATTCGGTGGCCGTGATCGACATGGCGCGCCTGGAGGTCGCCGGTCAGCTGCGGGCGGGCACCCAGCCTTTCGGTTTGATCATCCTCTGAGCGTTCCGGCGGGGTTGGCTAGCTGGAGCGTGCGGCCGCTCGTTCGGCATCCGTCCGCCGCAGCAAGCCAATCAGCCGGCCGTCGAGGGTCGTGATCAGGGCGTGCTGCATCTCATGGCGCGCGAAGTAGTCGGCCATTTCGGCGGCCGGAACATTCGGCCGGAAGGTGCTCGGGCCGGGGCGCATCACCGCCTGGACCGCCACCTGCGGATTGCCCACCAGCGCGGCCCGGTCGAGCAGGCCAAGAACGATCCGCTCGGCGTTGACCACCGCGCAGACCTCCCAGTCACCAGCTTCCAGGCGCGGCCGGACGTCGCCCAGCCGCTCTTCCAGCCAGCAGGTAGGCACCGCACGCAACGCCAGATCCCCAGCCCAGGGCACCGCAGCCTGCCGGCCTTCGCGCGGCAGACCGCTGGCAAACCAGTCCAGCTGGCCGGCGGCATAGTCATACACCTGCCGAAAACCTAACGTCTCGAGCCGCCACGCGGCCCGCGGACTCAGATCTCACTGGTTGTCATAGCAATAGACGATCACGGGCCGGTCGCGGTCGAGCCGCTCCCCAGCTAGCCGGTCGAGCTGGCGCAAGGGCAGATTGATCGCGCCCGGCAGATGCTGCTCGGCATATTCCGCAGCCGGCATCACATCGACGAGCTGTGCACCCGCTTGTAGCAGGCGCTGAACTTCGTACCGATCGATGGTTCGTGGCATGGACCACCTCATTGCAAGCGACCGGCTGCCACAAGCGCTACCGGCCTCGCTGGGGCAGCCAGCGGATTTGTGTTGTTCGGATCGTGATCGGATTATCGAGGCAAGGGTAGCCGCCGATCCAGCCTGCACCGGGGCGATGTGGGCGACCGCTGCCGCATCACCAGCGTGGCCATGGCCGCTCCGACCCCCAGGAGGGCCAGGCC
>JAILZB010000443.1 GCA_023512725.1 Chloroflexota bacterium
GTCAGGCCTACAGCTATCAGCTGTACTTCAACCTGCTGCGGCGCAACTCGGCCAAAGCAGGGCGGACCCCCGAGCAGGTGCGCCAAGCTCGCGCGCCTACCGTCCGCCCTGAAGCTCGTTCTGCCGTTGCTCGATCTGCTGGCAAAGCTGGATCGGGTTCAGACTCGCGTAGCGTTGCTCTAGCTAGACTCTGGCGCGCCGCCTGGCTAAGCTGGCCCGAAGCCAGCGGAACGCTGATAGGGTGTGGCCGGCACGTCGTAGCGGCGATGCACTTTGGCCCCTCTGCGCGTCTTCAACTGGCTGAAAGTAGTTGCGCCACAAACTCCAGCCCCGGTAGAGGTCCTTGAGCAGACGATACTGGAGTCCCCCGCTCAGCCGGTGGTAGCCCACCCGCTTGCGTACATGGGTCCAGTTGTTCTGCTCCAACCAGCAGTTGTCGTTCTTCTTCAGCGGGCGCGAGCGGGAGAGGGCAATCCGGTTCTCGCGGCAGTAGTCCATCAGCAGGTGATTGAGCACCGAGTTGTCGTTGTGGGGATGGATCTCGCGCAGCCGGAAGGGCAAGCGGCGGCGAATGGCGTCCACGGCGCAAGGGGCGCTCATCACCGGTTCGCCTTCCCACCAGTTGGTGGCGATGTCCACCGTAGACAGGGTCCACAGGAAGCTGCCCGCGGTGGACTGGCCCCAGTGGGCCACCCGGTCGACTTGCCATTCCTCGGCTACCTTCTTCACCGGGATCTGCTCCAACAGCAGGGGGCGCATCGAGCTGCCGCGGCGCTTGGGCGCCAGCAGACGGTCGGCGGTTTTCGCCGAGATCCTGACCAGCTTGGCTGCTACCTCCTCCGGGCAGTGCCACCAGCCCCGCCGGCTCAGCCGCGGCACCTACTCGCGCAGCAGGGGCGCCGGCGGCTGCCCGCAGGGACAATCAAACAGCTTCCACAGCTCGATCAAGGCGGCGGCCACCGCAGCATCACAGATTCGCCGGCGCTTGGCCCAAGGGCGGTGCACCAGCGTCACCGGGTGGGCGAGCTTGCGGATGATGACCTTGCGCGACAGGCCGGCGCGCTTCGCCGCCTCGACTTGCCGCGGATCGGGATCGATGAAGAGAGAGACCCGGATGCCTTTCTCGCCCAGTGCCCTGCACGCGTGCGCGACGCGCTCGAGGTTCGCCGCGACGTCGAGACCGCCTTCGGTGGTGAGCTCTGCGCGCCGTTCGGGAACGAAGCACACGTCGTCGGGGCGGACGCGCTGCGCGATCGCGATCATCTCCGGCGTGAGCGCGGCCTCGAGATTCATCCGCGTCGTCAGCCGCCGGCGAAGCTCCTCGATCCGCACCGGCAGGTCGCGCTGCAGGTGGATCCCCAGGGTGAGGAAATACGGCACGACGACGATGCGCCCGGCGCCTCGAGCGCGCAGCCGGCCGACCGCCTCGTTCAAGTCCGGACGGGCCAGTTCCAGGAACGCGGTCTCGACCAGCTCAAACCCGCCGGCTTCGGCCATCCGGGCGGCCACCGAGCGAACGGCCTCGTTGGCGGACGCAACGCTTGAGCCGTGAGCAAACACCACGATCCCGGTTTTCACCACTCCGGCAGCCCCTCTGCCTACCTCGCCATGATAACGCGCGGAGCGGGCCGCCGCGCGGAGGGACTGTAGCGGTCCATGAGTTGTCCTGCGAAGAACCGACTGCGCTTGCGCCCGTTATCGTTGACCACGGCCATGCGGTGCCAGAAGACGAGCACGCCCAGCACGTCGGCGTCCCGCGCCACGGACAAGCCGGCCGCCTGTTCGGCGCGGCGCAGCAGTTCCTCCAGGCGGCCCAGAAACCGTTCGTAGAGGGCCAGCGCTGTGTGATGGACGGGACGCGTGTCGTAGACCAGTCCGCTGTGGCGCGTCCGGTAGGTGCGCACGAGCGCCTCGAGGGCTTCCCGGAGCTCGGGATCCGCCGCCCCCGGGGTTTCCGCGATGGCGGCCGCCAGCAGGCCTCCCGCGGCATCGGCCAGCGCACTGTTGCGCGCGAGGAACTCTTCGGTCACCTGCACGTCGGTATGCGGGATGTTGTCCGGATCCGGTTCGGCGA
>JAILZB010000444.1 GCA_023512725.1 Chloroflexota bacterium
GGATTCAGGCGTGTGGTGGCTGTAGAAACTACCGGCCATCGGCGACGCCTCGCCCAGACCGACGAGCCCCCCGGCGAAGACCTCGACGAGGATCGCGTCCTTCCGGCTCACGACGCCGTTGCTGATCACGAACGGCTCATGCCATTGGTAGAGCATTTCGTCCAGTTGGCGCAGAAACGGAACGAAGAGGCCGATCGCCGTCACGGTCCAGCGCGGAGCTCTGGCAAGCTTGATGTTGCGCCCCAGGCGCCGCGAAAACCTCTCTACGAGTTGTCGCGTGCTTTCTGCTGGCGCACACGGAAGCATCCAGGGCCGGCCATACACATCGGCCGTCGCGCAACCGAGAGTCATGAGGCCGGCGGCGACATCCGGAATGTAGTGATACGTGTGGGTCACGTCCGGGTCAAAAGGCAGCCACACTGTCTTGCCCGCGAGCGCCGGTCGCCAGAACTGATCTCCCAGAAGCGTGAGGGTGCCGCCCGGCCCATAGAAATCCGATGCGCGTCCCGACGTGGCGAGCACGTCACCACGACGATGGGCCTCAAACAGGCGCTCGGCGACGCGTGCCCGGATCTCCCCCTTGCGGCTGCACGGGTTGGGTGGCGTATCGTCGTCGAGTGGCCGACCGCCGGGGCGACCGAGCATGTACACGTTGTCGAGCACAACGAGGCGAGCAGCCGTACGGGCGGTTGCTGTGATTAGGTTGTCCATCCAGCACGGTAGCAGTTCCGCCCAGAGCTGCGCGTCGTAGGGGGGATTCATGCAGTGGTAGACGGTCGTGGCGCCCCGAGCGGCTTGAGCACAGAATGCTGGATCAGCAGCGTCTCCTTGAATCACCTCGGTACCCGGCGGTGCGCCCCCAGGCGACCGCTTCACGATTCGCACGCGCTTACCCGCCTCCAGTAGAAACCGTGCAAGCGGTCGCCCCACTTGGCCTGCCCCAAATATGACGTGCAGTTCAGTGCTCATGTCGCACTCCTTCGGGTTCACTTGAAAGGCGCCTAACGGCTCCCGCATCAAGTCCGGGGAGTAAAAGGCGCTAGGGAGGTGCATGCGCTTGGTAACCGGCGGTAGTCCCGGTTGAAGAAGTTACGAATTCGCGAGTGGGGCGCGCGGAGTTCTCTGGAGGATGCCGGGATGGCAGGTGGCCGGTGCCCAGAACCTCAGACGCTGCGGATGACATTGTCTGTGTAGCCCGTCGGGGGGCGTCGAGGGATCCAAAAGGATCGTTCTTGGCCCAGATGAGGAGCGTGGGCTGCATCACGGGCGGTAGTTGATGCTGCATAACACGCATGTCGGGAGTTGATCCCGTCAGCGTCGGAAAACGACGCAGGAGGGTGCTCCAGGTGGAAGGTCGGCAAGTGGTAAAAACGGTAGCAGGGTGCAGCGTCCGCCGGGGAGCAACGCTGGCCGACTTCGGATGGATGCCGGAGGGGCCGGGGCAGATCGGGTGCGTTCGTCGGGCGTTCCGGGGACATGAGCTTGAGCAATGCGCGGCGGAGAACGGGAAGGCTCATGAGTCGCATGGGCAACGGAGCTGACGTGTTCAGCATCACTGCTGGATGTGGGAGCATCGCCATACGAGACGGACGGCCAGGCGCTGCCATCGCTAGCCGAAATGTCCAGCGCCCGCTCGGCGAATTTGGCGCAAAGGCTGCGGGACGCAGCCCCGCCGAGTCGAGAATCGCTTCAAGCACCGTGCTTCAGAGCCCCCTGCGAGACCGGTACAGGGGATGGTGGCGATGGCTCTCGCCGGTGACTGTCGCGGTATCACCCCCTTTGCATGAAAAGCAGGCACCGTCAAGGTCAGCAGATGATAATGCCCAATTAGGGAAGCTGTCAAGCGAAAAGTGGAGCCTGGTGTCAGCAACACTCTGAAGGCCAGGTCCCGGCATCTGACACCAAGGGAAGGGGTCCGAGGGTGGGTGGTGGCCAAGCGTTGCCGGGAAGCGACCTGCAAGGCGAAGGCCACTGCGTCGTTGCGTCGATGGCAGTCTCCCGAGAGACGGGAGGGACGCGGCGGACGCAAGAGACACCGTGAAGTGGGCGCGTCCCCCTGGAGGGACAGGGT